>JAQBBQ010000244.1:0-19091 GCA_032125995.1 Betaproteobacteria bacterium
ACTGCCTGGAGGCAGCTCGAAGTCGCTCACTGTGGCGCCGGCCTTCGCCAGGCGCTGGGCGGCTTGCTCGAGGTTCGCCTGCGTCACGGCGTCGGCGTCCTGCCAGCGCGGGGTGCGGCAAAGGCCGATGCGCGGCTTGCCGGTAAACGAAGCGAAGTCCGGAGCGGGGCGGCCGGACAGGACCTCGAGCGCGAGCGCCAGGTCTTCCGCAGTTCTTGAAAAAATACCGATCGTGTCGAGCGATTCGGCGACGAACTTCGTTCCCTGGCGGTTGATGCTGCCGAAGCTCGGCTTGATGGCGAACGCGCCGCAGTAGGCGGCGGGGCGGATGACCGAGCCGCCGGTCTGGGTTCCCAACGCGAGCGGGACCATGCGGTCGGCCACCGCGGCCGCGGAGCCGCTGGAGGAGCCGCCCGGGGTGTGCGCGGGATCGTGCGGGTTGCGCGTCGGCGAAGGATGGTTGTTGGCGAACTCGGTGCTGACCGTCTTGCCGAGGATCAGGCAGCCCGAGCGGCGCAGGAGCGCGACGCAAGCAGCGTCGGCCCTGGGACGGTGGTCGCGGTAGATCGGCGAACCGTACTCGGTCGGCAGGTTCTCGGTGTCGATGATGTCCTTGATGCCGAACGGCACGCCGTGCAGCCGGCTGCGGCGCGGCATGCGGTCGAGCTCGCGCGCCTCGGCGAGCGCCTGCTTGGCGTGAATGAACGCCCACGCCCGCACCGCGTCGTCGCGCTCGGCGATGCGCTCGAAGCAGGCCGCGGCGAGCGCTTCGGCAGTCAGCTCGCGCGATTCGATCCTCCGCGCGGCCTCGGCCGCGGAAAGCTCGTGCAATGGTTTTTGCATGCCCTGAGGGTATAACGCGCGAGGCGAGCCTACTACACGTGCACCGCCGGCGAGACCCGCCGCTACGAGGACAACGTGATCGACCTGCTGCCGGGGGAACCTCGGGCGCCAAGCAGTTGCCTTGACCTATACCATCGGGCGGCGTAGGGGCGTAGAATGCGGCGTTGCTTCTCTCCTTCAATCATCGTGCCCGGAGCAGTCTCGGACAGCCTCGCGCAAACTCAGGAAATGGAAAAATGTCTACAGGTACAGTGAAGTGGTTCAACGACGCCAAGGGCTTCGGGTTCATTACGCCGGATGACGGCGGCAAGGATCTGTTCGCCCATCACAGCGCGATCCAGGCCTCGGGCTTCAAATCCCTTCAAGAGGGCCAGAAGGTCTCTTTCGACGTTACGGAGGGACAGAAGGGTCCGGCCGCGGCGAACATCAAGCCGCTGTAAAGTCTCGCGGAGGCGAGGCTGGTACAATCCGGCCTCGCCGTTAGTCCCAATCCAAGCTGGCTGAGGCCGGCTTTTTTGTTTCTGGAACCCTCAAGTGATCATCGCCTCCGGCATCGCCATTCAGTTCGGGGCTAAGCCCCTGTTTTCGGACGTCTCCGTCAAGTTCGGTGGCGGGAACCGCTATGGTCTGATCGGCGCCAACGGCTGCGGCAAGTCCACCTTCATGAAGATCCTCGGCGGCGAGCTCGAGCCGAGCGCAGGCACGATCGCGATCGACGCCAACGAACGGGTGGGGCGCCTGCGCCAGGACCAGTTCGCCTACGAATCAGAACGGGTACTCGACGTGGTGCTGCAAGGCCACGCCGAAATGTGGGACGCGATGCGCGAGCGCGACGCGATCTACGCTAATCCGGACGCGGACGAAAAGGAATTCCTCCGCGCAGCCGACCTGGAGCACAAGTACGCGGAGTACGGCGGCTACACGGCGGAGGCGCGCGCGGGCGAGCTGCTGCTCGGCCTCGGCGTGGCGACGGAACAGCACGAGGGCCCGATGAGCGCGGTGGCGCCGGGCTGGAAGCTGCGCGTGCTGCTCGCGCAGGCCCTCTTCGGCGACCCGGACATCCTGCTGCTCGACGAGCCGACCAACAACCTGGACATCAACAGCATCCGCTGGCTGGAAGACGTGCTGAACCAGCGCAGCAGCACGATGGTCATCATCTCGCACGATCGTCACTTCCTATCCAGCGTCTGCACGCACATGGCGGACGTGGACTACGGCGGCATCAAGGTCTACCCGGGCAACTACGACGACTACATGGAAGCGTCCACCCTGGCGAAGCAGCAGCTGCAGAAAGACAACGCCAAGGCGAAGGACCGCATCGCCGACCTCGAAGAGTTCGTACGGCGCTTCCGTGCCCACAAGGCCAAGGCGCGCCAGGCGACGTCGCGCCAGAAGCAGATCGCAAAGCTGAAGGTGGAGGACGTGAAGCCCTCCAGCCGGCAATACCCGTACATCCGCTTCCTCGTCGACCCGAAGGAAAAGCTGCACCGCCTCGCCGTGGAGGCGAAGGGGCTGGCCAAGGGCTACGAGAAAGGAAAAAATCTTTTCAAGCAGCTGGATCTCACGATCGCGGCGGGCGAGAAGGTGGCGATCATTGGCCCCAACGGCATCGGCAAGACCACGCTCTTGCGCTGTCTTGCGGGGGACTTCGACGCCGGTGCCGGCACGGTGAAGTGGGCGGAGAAGGCGCGCACGGGCTACTGGCCGCAGGATCCGGCGGATGAATTCAAGAATGATGAGCAGCTCGCCGACTGGATGGGCCGCTGGCGGCGTAAAGACAAGGCGCAGGACGACCAGATCGTTCGCGCGACCCTCGGCCAGCTATTGTTCTCCGGCGACGACCAGAAGAAGTCGCTCAAGGTGATCTCCGGCGGCGAGGGGCAGCGCATGATCATCGGCAAGCTGGTGCTCGGCATGCCGAACGTGATGCTGCTCGACGAGCCGACCAACCACCTCGACATGGAGTCGATCGAGTCGCTCAACACGGCGCTCGACAACTACCCCGGGACGCTCATCTTCGTATCGCACGACCGCGAGTTCGTTTCCTCGCTCGCCACGCGCATCCTCGATCTCAGGCCCGGCAAGGCAGCGGGCGACGCGGCAACGGTGGTCGACTTCCACGGCAGCTACGACGATTACCTCGCGGGCAACGACAGCGCGGAATTGGCTGCCGCTTAGCGAATAGGCGGAAGGGCCGGATCAGGCTGACGGTTACCGCGCCTGTCATCCTCCGCGCCGCATGCTGCGTTCATCGAAGCATGGGCAAGCGCAGACCGGCAGAACGCACAGAGCGCCTGGAGCCATTGATCTTCATGGTCCGCGGCCGCCGGGTGATCCTCGATGCCGACCTTGCGCGGCTCTATGGTGTGAGCACCGGTCGATTCAATGAGGCCTTCATACGCAATCGGCGCAGGTTTCCCGGCGATTTTTCATTCCGGCTCACCGCGGAGGAATACGCAAACTTGAGATCGCAAATTGCGACCTCAAGTTTCCAACACCCTAATTCGAAAGGAGAGAACCAGTCACATTCCGTGACCGGTTCATCGCACGGCGGACGACGCTACCGCCCATGGGTGTTCACTGAGCACGGCGCACTCATGGCCGCGAACATCCTGCGCAGCGAGCAGGCGGTACGCATGAGCGTGTACGTGATCCGTGCTTTCGTGCGCTTGCGCGAGGCGCTGGCCGCCAACGCCGCGATCCTGAAGCGCCTGGCGGAGATCGACCGGACATTGCTGCAGCACGATGGCGCCCTGCGCGATATCTACCGCAAGCTGCTGCCGTTGCTGCAGCCGCCGCCGGAACCTCCAAAGCGCCGCATCGGGTTTCACAACGACGATTAGCAAGGTGGCAAGGCAAGGAATCGCCGTCCGCTAAGCCTCGAGCCCGAGCATCGCCTCCAGCCGCTGCGGCTCGAGCTGCTCTCCGGCGTAGATCGCGCCGTCGATCTCCAGCGCCGGGGTCGACCAGATCCCGGCCGCTTCGAGCCGGGCCTGGGCTTCGTCGTCCATCATCAGGTCGCGCACCCGAAACTCGACCTCGCGCGCCGCGAGGAAGCGCTTGAGGCTCTCGCAGGGCGTGCAGAACGGCGTCGAGTAGACGGTCACCTGGCGTGGCTTCACAGCGCGCCCTTCTCCCGAAGCTCCCGGTACTTTTCCTTGCGCTCGAGCCACGCCTGCTGGACCTCGCCGCTCTGGTAGGGCTGCGCCTCGGTAAAGACGAGCGACTTCCATTTCTCCCCCTTGCTCCACGCGAGTCCCGCTTCGCGCGTACTGCGCGGCGCCTGCGCCGACTCGAGCAGTCCGAGCGCCATCTCGAAGATCTCGCCTTGCTGCCCCACGTTCCAGGGCTCGCCGCAGGGACTGCCGAGCGGAAAGTCGACGAACAGGAACCGCGGCACGCCGCAGGTCTCGACGATGTCCCGCGCGGTCCCGATCACCACGGTCGGGATGCCGTGCTCTTCCAGAGTGCGCGCGATCAGACTCACGGTCTGATGGCAGACCGGTCAGACAGGCACCAGGATCGCGGCGTCGATTTCATCGCTGCGGGCGAGCGCGAGCGCCTTGGGCGCCTCCTCCTCGAGCACCTTGCGCTGGCTGTAGTTGTTGTAGGCGCCGTAGAGGCGCGGCGGGATCGAGCCGATCCGCCCGCGCGCAACCGCCTCGCGCAGGCGGTCGACGGGAAAGAAGGCGTTCACGTCTTCGAGGTGGGTCGCGTAGCGATCGAAGCTTGCGGTGCGACTGTAGAGCTTCGCGGTCGGCACGTCGGCCGGCAGTTCGTAGACCGCGCGGAAGCCCTGCTCGACGATCGGATTCTGCTCGGTTGCGGGATCGAAGCGGATCGCGATCTCGCTGGTCGAGAGCAGCCCGACCCGGCTCTGCGCGAGCGGTTTCGACAGCGGGGTGAACGGCACCGCGTCGTTTTGTGCCCAGGCGTAGGATTTCTCGTAGCCCTGGCTGCGGTAGTACGCGGTCGTCCGATCGATGTAGCGCACGTGATCCATCGGTCTCTCCTCGATCTGCCGGTCAAGAATATCAGAAGCGCCTCGGCTGCACGCCACCGCGCGCCTGCAGCCTGAACAGCGGCGGCAACGGCGACGCGGGCACTCCGCGGCGCGCGGCCGGCTTGCGCAGCCAAGGACGCACGCGGCGCCAGAATTCCGCGCCGTCCCACGCGCCGCCGGCGTAGAGCGCCGCGTCCAGCGCGGCGAGCTGCGCACGCGCGCGGGCATCCGGCCAGGCGGCGCCGATCCGGTGCACGGGCAGCGCTGGCGCGCCCGGCGCTGCCAACGCCGCGACCTTGCCCCATCCGATCAGCGCATCGCGCGCGGCACGCGCGTCGTTGCGCCGGCATGCCGCGCGCACCTGCCCTCGGGCCGCGCGCAGCGCCCGGGCGCGCAGAAACCACCACAGCGCCGCTGCGACGAGCGCCACGATCGATGCGAGTAGCCATCGCAGCATGGCCGGCGCGGCAACGCTCGCCGGCACCTCGCGTGGCACGGCGGCGGGCGCGATCATCGCGTGCAGGTGCAGCGTCCGGCCGGCGAGTGTCGCGGTGCGCGGCGCGTCGGCGCCGACGTCCCACCAGCGCACGCTGAGCGCGGGCAGCGCGACCTCGGCCGCGGCGACCGGCATCAGCATGATGCGCTGCACCCTGCGGCCGGTCATGCCCGCGGCGAGGTATTCGGTGGCGAACTCGGGCTGGTCGTGGTGCATGAGGAGCGCCGGGTGCGCGGCCATCTCGAGTCGCGGCAACCGGTCCGCCGCAATGCCTTCGGCGCGCAGGATGAGCGTGCGTGTCACCGGCGTGCCGGCGGACAGCGCGTCCAGGTCGCGCGACCACGATTCCTCGAGCGTCAATCGTCGCGCCGGCAGCCACGGTTCGCCGGCTCCGGCCGGCACCGGGCGCACCTCGAGCACGCGCTGCGGTCCGTGCGCGCTGGGGGGCTTAATGGCGGCAACGCGACCGAACACCTCGGCGTAGCGCAGTGCGCCCTCGAACTCGGCGCCCGGCACGACGAGGCGTCCGGCTCGACGCGGCACGATGACGTGCGTGCGCTCAAGCACCTCGTAGAGTACGCCCGCGCGCTCGGCCGTGTAGGTGAGGATCGGCCCGAGCAGCGTCAGTTCCGCCGCGTCGCCGAGCGCGGGCGGGCGCAGCACGCCATGCGTGACGCCCGGCGCACGAAATAGCCGCAACTGCAGCCGCGCCTCGCCGCCAACGTAGACCCGCTCGGGCATGAGCTCGGCCTCGATGATGAGGTCCGCCAGTTCGGCGCGCGCGGACGAGGCGCATGCAGACAACACCGCGAGCAACGCCGCCATCTTCCACCCGGCGCGGATGCGGCTCACCAGCGCGCCCCGGTATCGTGGTGCCAGTTCCCGCGCAACCTCAGCTGCCATGCAAATCGGTTCGCGAGTAGCGTACCGGGGTCGTCCGGAACCTGCGCGAGCAGGCGCTCGAGGCGCCGCAGCTCGGGTCCGCTGAGCGCATCGTCGTGTCGCCGCGCCGCGTTCTCCGACTGCGCGCGCGATTGCGCGAGGTCGGCGCGGGCCTGCGCTTGCCCCGACTCGGGGTCCTCTCCCGATTGCGCGTCGCGCGGCGCCGCTTTCGCCCGCGCGCCGCGCCCGGCCGGTCCGGTTCCCGGGCGCACGGTGGACGGCGAGGGCGCGTCCGCGCCTCGCGGCTTCGTCGTCTGCTGGCCGCCTCGCCCCTGCGCGCGCCGCTTCGCGAGCGCCTCGCGCACCAGCGCCCGGTTGAATAGCGCATCGCGCATGGCGGGGCTGCGCTCGAGCGCGGCGCCGTAGGCGGCGAGCGCTGCCTCGAGCCGGCCTTCGAGCGCGAGCGCGTTGCCGCGGTTGTAGTGCGCATCCGCCGTGTCGCGCCCGGCGAACTGCGCGGCCGCTTCCGCGAAGCGCCCGCTGCGATAGAGCAGCATCGCGTACCAGGGCGATTCGGGCCCTAGCGTCGAGAGGCGCTGCGCCTGTTCGCCGAATCGTCCGCTGGCGAATTCGGCAGCCGCCTGCTGGTCGGCGCGGCGCCACAGGTCCGGCCAGCCGAAACCCTGCGCCTGCGCCGGCTGCGGCGGTAGCGTGAAGGCGAGCGCAATTGCGGCGAAGCCGGCGAGCCAACCGCGGCGGAACAAGAGCGCCGCGAACGGCAGCGCGAGCAGCGCGAACCAGGCGCCGTCGTCCTGACGCAGGCTCGATGCGCGCGCCGGCGCCTTGTTTGCCTCGTACGCCCCGGACGCGCCGGGCAACTTGGCCCAGGCCTGCGCACTGCGCGCGAAGTGCGGCGCCGCGTTGCTCGGGTCGCCCGCGTCGCCAGCACCCAGCGTGTGGAACCGGCCACCCCCGGCGCGCGCCACGCGCTCGAGTGCGGCAAGGTCCGGTTTCGAGACGACGATGTCGTCCGCTTCGGTCCTCGCGAATGCGCCGGTCGCGAGCCGCACCGGCCCGCCGTGGGGCGTGCCGACTGCGAGCACTGAGAGCGGGAATCCCGCCTTCGCCAGCGCGCGCGCCGCGTCCAGCGTACGCGCGTCCCCGGCGCTGTCGCCGACGAGGATGACGTCGCCCGCGACGACGCCGGCCCGGGCAAGCAGCGCGCGCGCCATGTCGAGTCCGAGGTCGGGGCGGCTGCCAGCGCGCGGCAGCGTTCCGGTGCCGAGGCTGGCGAGCAGGTGGACGAGCGCCGACGCATCGTTCATCAGCGGCGCGACCGTGAATGCATCGGCACCGAAGACCACTAGGCCGAGCTGCGCGTCCGAGGATTCGCGCAGCATGGTGACGATCGCCGCACGCGCGCGCTCGAGGCGACTCGGGACCACGTCTATCGCGTCCATCGATGGCGATAGGTCGAGGACGACGATGCGCGCGCTGAGATCGCGATAGAGCGGTGCGGGTTGCGTTCGCCAGGTCGGTCCCGCGAGTGCGACGCAGACGAGGACGAGCGCCGTTGCGGCAATGCAGAGCGCGAGCCGCGCGCTGGAAGCCGGCGCGCGGCCGAGGAGCTGCGCGAGTAACGCCGGGTCGACGAGCCCGCGCCACAGCCCCGCGCCCGCCCGCGCGCGCCGCCACAGCCACATCAGCGCGAGTCCGGCCGGCAGCGCGAGCAGCCAGCCGGGGCGCAGCCATTCGAGCGATTCGATCATGGGTGAGAATCCACGCGACGTGCTGACCGTGCCGAGCGTGCCGCGCGCGGTCCGGCGGCGAGCGTCGCCAGCGTCAACGCGAGCGCAATGCCGAGCGGCCACGCGTAGAGCTCGGCGCTCGGACGGTAGTGGCGCTCGTCGCGTGCCGTCGGCTCGTAGCGTTCGAGCGCCTCGTAGATGCGTTCCAACGCGCCGCCGTCACCGGCGTGGAAGTAGCGGCCCCCCGTCTGCGCGGTAACGCGCTTCAGCACGGACTCGTCCAGCTCTTCGCCCTGCCGCCGCACGCCGCCTGCCCCGGCGACGCCGATGCCGATGGCGTAGACGCGCACGCCGTGGTGGCGCGCGAGGCGCGTCGCATCGGGCACCGTCATGACGCCATCGGTGCTCGAGCCGTCGGTGAGCAGGATCATCACGCGCGCGTCGCGCTGCATCGCGCGCAGCCGCGCGACGCCGAGCGCGATCGCGTCACCGAGCGCGGTGCCCTCGCCGGCGAGGCCGATGAACGCTTCGTCCACCATGCCGGCCACTGCGACGAGGTCGAAGGTCAGCGGCGCCTGCACATAGGCCTTCGAGCCGAATACGATGAGCCCGATGCGGTCGCCCGCGCGGCTGGCGACGAACGCTCGCGCGGTGCGGCGCATGACCTGGAGCCCCATCTCGGAGCCGAGGGCGGCTTGGCGCATGCTCGCCGACACGTCGAGCGCGAGGAGAATGCTGCGCCCGCTCGCCGGCACGCCGACCGGTTCGCCGATCCACTGCGGCCGGCATGCCGCCGCGACCAGCGCGGCCCACGCCGCGAGCGCGAGAAAGTAGCGCGCACGCGGGCGCGTACCCGCGCCAGCCTGCGACCACGTTCGCGCCGCGCGCAGGAACGGCACTCGCAGCGGCGTCGCGACCGGCGCCGCGCGCGGCGCGAAGCGCGCTACCAGCCAGGGCAGGACGATCGCGAGTGCAACGAGAGGCCAGGCGAACTGCAGCATCGGATCGCCTCAGACCACTGCGCGCAGCCAGCCGCGCGCCGCCCGCAGAAGCGGCGCGGCATCGACGCTCGCGCCGGGCTGGCCGTAGGGCGCGACCGTGAGCGCGTCGCGCACCGCCTCGAAGCGGCCCGGCGCGCGCTCGCAGGCGTCGAGGAACGCGATCCAGTCGCTGCCGTGCAGCCCTGCCACGTCGCGATCCGGATACCTGGCGAGCGCCGCGAGGCGAAGCAGCGACGAGATCTCCGCGACCGTCTTATCGGCGGGCGCGCCCGCGCGATGGCGACGCGCAATGGCCTCGAACGTCGCCATCAGCTGCTGCCGCATCCTCAAGCGGCGCCACCACGGTGGCGCGTACCGAATCGCGATCACGGCTACCACCACGACCAGCAGCAGCGCGACCCACCAACCCGGCGCGAGTGGCCACCACGACGGCGCGGGTGGCGGATGCACGTCGCGCAGCCGCGCGACGAGGTCGAGCTCCGGGATCATCCCGCTGCGCCGAAGCGGTGCCCGGTCGAGGACTGCGCAGGCGCGGCGAAAGACGGCGAGCGCTCGGCGAACGGTCGCTCGAGCGCGCTGAACAACTCGTCACCCGTTCCCACCGCATGGCAGCGCATGCCGGGCTGCGTGGCGAAGCGCGCCAGCCGCTCGCGTCGCGCCGCAACCTCACGCGCATGCGCCGCGCGCACAGCGGCCGGCGCGGTATCGAGCACCAGGTGCTCGCGGCCGTCGGTCAGCGGATAGCGCGCCGGCGGCGGCAGGCGAACTTCCATGGGATCGAATACCCACACCAGGACGACGTCGCCGCGCGCGCGCAACATCTTCACCGCGCTCGAGACCGCCTCGTCCGGGTCCGCGAAGTCGGACACGACGACGAAGCGCGTACCGATGGCGGCTTCGCCGGCAGCGCGCGCGGCGAGATGATCGAGCGCCGCGTCGTCGGATGCGACCGCGCCCGGGGCATCGTCCCCGGGCGCTCCCGCTACCAGCGCCGCGTCGTCGGATGCGACGGCGGCAAGCGCCGCGCATAGCGCCGGCGTCGAGCCCTCCGCCGCACCGACGCGGATGCTCCCGTCATGCACGCCCGCGATGAGCGCGCCGAAGCGATCGCCACCTTCGGCCGCCGCCCAGCCGGCGAGCGCGGCGACCTGCGCAGCGACGACCGACTTGAACGCGGCGCGCGTGCCAAAGCGCATCGGCGCGCGCTGGTCGACGATGCAGTAGACATCGTTGCCGCGCTCGAGCTCGAACAGTTTCGTGTGCGTGCGCCCGGTGCGCGCCGTGACGCGCCAGTCGATGCGTCGCACGTCGTCACCCGGCGAATAGAGCCGCGACTCGGCGTAGTCCATGCCCTGGCTGTGCGCCGCGGGGGCACGCGGCCCCGCGTGCTGCTGCGCGTCGATCGCGAGCAGCCTGCGCATCTCGGCGCCGTATCGGCGCAGGCCGAGCAGTGCGTCCAGCCTCGGGCGCACGCCGCGCGGCACGTGCCGCGGCAGCCCGGCGCCGATGTGGATCACGGCACCGGCACCCGTGCGAGCAGGCGCGCGATCACCTCGTCGCCACCGACGCCGTCGGCGCGGGCCTGGTAGCTCAGGATCAGCCGGTGGCGCAGCACGTCGGGCGCGACGGCATGGATGTCCTCGGGGGAAACGTAGCTGCGCCCGGCGAGCCAGGCGTGCGCGCGCGCGGCGCGGTCGAGCCCGATGGTCGCGCGCGGGCTCGCGCCGAGCCGTAGCAGCGGCGCGAGGCCCGGGTCGTAGGCGCCGGGGTCGCGCGTCGCCAGCACCAGCTCGACGATGAACTGCTCGAGTGCGCCCGCCATGTGCAGTGCGAGCACCTCGCGCCGCGCGGCGAACACCTGCGCCGAGGACGCGATCGCCGCCCCCGGGGCGCGCGGCCCCTGGCCCCCGCCGGATGAGGCGCGCAGCGCCTCGTCGCGCGCGAGGTGCAAGATCGCGTGCTCGGTCTCGGGCGCGGGATAACCGACCTGGACGTGGATGAGGAAGCGATCGAGCTGCGACTCGGGCAGCGGATAGGTGCCGTCCTGCTCGATCGGATTCTGCGTCGCCATGACCATGAACAGCTCGGGCAACGCGAAGGTTGCGCGGCCGACGCTCACCTGGCGCTCTTCCATCGCTTCGAGCAGCGCCGATTGCACCTTGGCCGGCGCGCGGTTGATCTCGTCGGCGAGCACCAGGCTCCTGAACACCGGGCCGGGCCGGAACTCGAACGTCCCGGTCTCGGCGCGGAACACCTCGGTACCGGTGAGGTCGGCCGGCAGCAGGTCAGGGGTGAACTGGATACGGTGGAAGTCCGCCTCGAGGAGTTCGGCCAGGGTCTTCACCGCAGTCGTCTTGGCGAGGCCCGGCACGCCCTCGACGAGGACGTGCCCGTCGCATAGCAGCGCGATGAGCAGCCGCTGTGTCAGCGCATGCTGGCCGACGACGCGCGCGTCGAGCGCCGCCGCGATGGCGGCGAAGACCTCGTGCGGCGGGGCCTGCGCAAGGTGCGTCGACGAAGCTGTTTCCCGTAGCATGTCGCCAGTTGCCCCCACGGATGCGAACACCGGGGACGGTGACACATCGTCGTGCAGCGAACAAGTGCCGCGGCGGGAAATTCCCGGCGGCGCGCGCGGGGCGTAAATGGCCTAAGAGTCGATTTGGATGAGGAAATTCGGATCTGATTCCACGGTTCCGCCCAGCGGGTGGGCCAAAAATCGTGCGACACCCTAATGCGTGCCGCACGGTCATTCTTGGTCGTTGTTCTATGGCTGTCAGCACAGGCCGTGCCTGTGCTCGCCGCACCCCAATCGGTGACCGCAGAACTCGCCCGTACGGGTACCGCGACGTGCGAACCAGCCCGGGCATTTTTCTGCGAAAACATCCATCTGGGTTGCAGCGGTCGCTCGACGATCCCGACCGTGTCGTTCGACATCAAGATCAAGGCCAAACACGCTTGGCTGAAACAGACACCGGACACCAGCGAACCTACCATGGCGCCTCGGTCGGGCCCGATTGAGTGGGCGAATGTCGACGCGTACGTCATCGTCTGGTTACGTCCACGACCCGACTATCTGAAGATTTCGTCGGACGGCCGCTACAGCTTCAGGCACACTTCCCGCGGCATGGCCACTATGTCAAACGGGACCTGCCATTGAAGTTCGGAGGTTTCCTTTGCGCGCGCGTTGATGAGGCCGGATCGACCGCTTCCACCACTGCGCCCGACACGCGAACGGTCGAGTCCCCATGAAATACATCGTCGCCGCCCTCGTCATCGCCGCAATCGTCGCGTTTTTCTTCCGCAACCGGCGCGCCGGCCAACCGACCTTCAAACCCCTCGACGTCACGCATCGCGAGGACCGCTCCCCGGACGCGTTCTACCGCGCCTACTACGCCGAATCGGGCGTCAAGGAAATATCGATCCCGGTCATCCGCGAAGTCCTGGAAGCGGTCTCCAAAGCGACGGGCCTTCCGGCTGGCAAGCTCGAGCCGACGGACGAGCTGGGCGCGATCGCCGCGGCGAACGGCCTGCAACGTGCCTTCCTCGTCGCCCACCTCGGCAACGAGTTTCCCGAGGCGGAAAAGGAAATGATGCGGGAGATGGCCGCGGGAAAATTCACCAGCCTGCACCACGCGATCGCGCTGGTGGTGAATGCGCGGGTGCAGGTGCGGCGGGGCGCGTAGCGAGCACGACGTCATCAACGGCCGCGAACGAAGCCGATGGATCGCTTTGGCGTCGCCGCCGGTGGGATCGCCAGTTGCCGAATTGCGCGAACGATTGTTGCGATCGACTCGTCGTGCCGCGACACGCGGCGCTCGAGTTCGTCGAGCTTTCCAGAAAGTTCGGCGCTTGCTGCGACCATCGCGCGCAGACGGACAAAAGCACGCATGATTGCGATATTCGCCGCGACGGCACGCGGGCTGCGCAGCACCGAGGACAGCATAGCGACACCTTGCTCGGTGAACCCGTGTGCCGCCTTGCGGCGCCCGCCCCGACCGGGTTTGACGGTTGTCTTTGAAATCACAATCTGTGATTTCAAACTTGTAACCTCTTGATTTTCAAGAGCAAGCATGAAATCCGGCGGGAAGCGTTCACGGTTTCGCATCACGGCCTGCATCAGCGCGCCGGTGGTCACGCCGTAGAGTGCGGCGAGGTCGGCGTCGAGCATGACCTTCTGGCCACGTAGAACCAAAATCTTCCCTTCGATGTCCGCAGTTAGCGTCGAGCGCGGCGGCATGGTGCCATGATCAACGTGGCGAGTCCGGTCGCGGTTGACCAGCGCGATGCGAAAAGCCATCGAGCCGTTGGTGGGTCAGCGCCACTGCACGGATCGCGAATCGATATCTGGGAGGACGAACGCTGATCGCGCATTCGTGCGCTGGCGTGCCACGGCGCGGCGGCTCGCGTTTACACTGGCGGGGACCGAGTCGACGCTGATCGGTGCCTTGCAAACGGAGGTCGTGCCCATGAAACCCTTCAGACGCATGTTGCTCACCGCCGGCCCGGTGCTGGCGCTCTTCGGCCTCGCCACGGCCGCGCGCAACGCAAACGCGCAATCGAACGCCAAGGACCCGAAGGTGGTCTGGCACGTCGACTTCGCCGACCCGCGACGCCTTTCCGCGATGATCCAAAGCGTCAACAACATGGTCACCACCTACCAGAGCGACCTCATCGACTACGACGTGCGCATCGTCTTTCTCGCCGGCGGGATCCGCTTCCTGACCGAAGACCCGCTCGCCAAGACGCCGTTCGCGGAAGATGCGGCGTTCCGCAAGCAGCGCCCGGACCTCATGCAGCGGCTAAAACAGCTGCGCGACCTGCACAAGGTGAAGCTCGAGTACTGCACGCTCACCACCGATGCCTTCGGCCTGCCCAAGGCGCGCATCATCCCGAACGTGGGCGCGGTGCGCTCGGGCGTAGTGCGCATTGCCGAGCTGCAAGCGCTGGGCTTTTCCTACCTCAAGATGGGCTAGTCGATAGCGTCGGTGTAAGTCGAATTCCAGCGAGATGCCCATGACCGCCCAACCGCCCCTCGAAGAGCTGTTGATCCAGAGCCGTGACATGCCGTGGCGCGCGAAATCGCTCAAGGGCGTGCACGAAAAGATGCTCTGGCGCGACGCGGCGACGGGCGCGTCGATCGCGCTCATCAAGTTCGACAAGGGTGCGAGCATTCCGGCGCCGCACTCGCACGCCTCCAACCAGTTCATGTTCTGCCTCGAGGGGAAGTACGAGTACACCGCCACGCAAACCGTCCTCACGGCGGGGTGCTTTTACGCCAATCCCAAAGGCAAGGTGCACGGCCCGACGATCGCGCACGAGGCGACGGTCGTGGTCGAGATCTATGACGGACCGCACTACCCGGTGAAGCCGGACTGGTACAGCGACGAGCGCGACGCCCATTGAGCCGTCGGCAGTTGAGGATCGGAGCGTATTGCCGACGACCCAAGGCGCCCCGCAACGCTAGAGCGCCTCGAAGAACTGCTCCATCTTCCTGCGCGTTGCCTGGTCGGGCAGCCGCCCGCGCGCGGCGCCGAGGTTGTCGGTGACGTGCTCGGGCCGACGCGTGCCGGGGATCGCGACGGTCACCGCGGGGTGGCCGATCACGTACTTGAGGAAGAACTGCGCCCAGCTTTGGCAGTCGAATTCGGCTGCCCAGGCGGGAAGCGGCTTGCCGCGCACTGCGGAAAACAGCCGCGCGCGCCCGAACGGCAGGTTGATGAGCACGGCGGCGCCACGCTCGAGCGCGAGCGGCAGGATGCGTTCGGCCGCGGTGCGGTTGTCGATCGAATAATCGACCTGGACGAAGTCGAGCGTTTCTTTCTTCAGCACCGATTCCATGTCCTCGTACTGCGCATCGCGCGAGGTGGTGATACCGACGTAGCGATAGCGCGCGGATTGCTTACCTTCGCGCATGGTGGCGAGCTGGGTCGTGGTGTCCGACAGGTTGTGCACCTGGACGAGGTCGATCTTCTCGGTGCGCAGGCGCTTGAAAGAATCGTTCATTTCCTCGATCCCGGACTCACGCCCGCTGGTGTAGACCTTGGTCGCGAGGAAGAGCTTGTCGCGGATGCCGAGTTCGGCGATGAGTTGGCCGAGCACGACTTCGGACGAGCCGTACATCGGCGCAGTGTCGATCAGCTTGCCGCCCGCGGCGGCGAAGGTCTTCAGCGTCTCGCGCAGCGGCGCAATCTCCGCCTCCGTGCCGGTGCGGTAGCGATTGGTGCCGATGCCGACCACGGGCAGGCGCTCGCCGCTCGAGGGAATCAGCCGGGTGACGAGCGCCGGGGTTTGCGCGGCGGCGTTGTGTGCCGTTGCGCCGAGCGCGCCGGCCGCTGCGCCCGCGCCGAGTTTGAGGATGTCGCGCCGAGTGATCGTCATGGTGCAGCTCCTGGTTCGAGGGTGGAGGGTGTCACGCGTACCGCCTTGTCCTGGCGCCGCCCGAGCCAGATCGCAAGCGCGGCCCAGAGCGCGGCGACCGGCGCTGCGGCAAGCGCGATCGCGCCGATCGAAAGGCCGAGCGCCGTCAGCCCGGTGAAGATCCAGCCGCTCGCAAGGTCGCCGCCGCGGTAGATCGCCGCATCGAGAAAGGCTTTGGACTTGTACTTCTCTTCACGCCCGAGCACGGTGAAGAGCACCTCGCGCGTCGGCTTGGCCAGACCGTATCTCAGCGCACGGTAGGTGACCTGCAGCGCGATCAGTGCCGTGAGCTGCGGAACCGCGCCGAGCCACAGGAACCCCACCGCAGTGACGAGCGGCAGCAGGGCGAGTGTTGCGCCGACCCCGGCCCAGCGGATGACGCGCGCGGCGAGCCAGAACTGCAGCAGCAGGGTGATCGCGTTCGCCCACAGGTCGATCTGCGCGAACAAGGCGGTGCGCGCCGCGCGATCGGCGAGCGCGGCGCGGATCAGGTCGGCCTGCAGGAAGTACAGCACGGTGGAGGCGTAGGTCATCAGCAGGATGAAGCCTGCGATGCCCATCAGGTAGGGCGAGCGGAACACGGTCGCGATGCCGCTCCAGCTACCGCCCGCGAGCGGGCGGTTCTCGACGCGCGTGGGATCGGTGCTGCCGCCGAAGCGCCGGTGCAGGACGCGCGCGCACCAGCAGGCCGCTTCCAGCGGCAGGCAGGCGAGCAGCAGCAGGCTGAACGCCGGCAGCGGCTGCGCGAGCGCCGCGGTGAGCGCGCTGCCTGCGATCGCGCCGAGCGAGCTGCCCACGGCGATGAAGCCGAACAGGCGCCGGGCCTGTTCGTTGCTGAAGCAATCGACCATGAACCCCCAGAACACGGTGACCGCGAACAGTGCAAACACGCTCGCCCAGACGTAGAACAGGCGGTCGATCCAGGGACGCGCCGACTCGGGCAGCACGACCAGCGCAAGGTAGAACAGGACCAGGTTGGCGATGAAGAAGCGGTTGATGAGCGGCACGAACACGCCGCGCGGCCAGCGCGAGCTGACCCAGGAATACAGCGGCACGACGACCAGCATCACGACGAACACCGCGGTCCACAGGTATTGCAGGTTGCCACGGTCGGCGGCGCTGATCTCGTCGCGTACCGCGCGCAGCATGTAGTAGGCGAGCATGATGCAAAAGCCGTAGGCCGTGGCCCAGGCAAGCGGCGCCGCCTCGTCGTCATCTGCGGCGACGGTTTCCAGGAGCAGGCGCTTGACCATGCGCGCGCACTCTACGCCTGTGCGGTCAGCTTGGGCGTCTGGCGAGCAGGAAAAACAATGACCCCATCGCAGCGAGCACCGCGATTACCGTGAATCCGGCGCGGTAGTTGCCCGTCAGGTCGGCGAGCAGCCCCGCAATCAGCGGCCCGCCGATCTGGCCGATGACAATGACGAGCGAGGACAAGCCGAGGATCATGCCGATTGCACGCCGGCCGAAGTAGTCGGCGCGGATCGCCTGCATGAACGGGCCGCGAACGCCCCACGCGGCACCGTGCAAGACGGCGAAGGCGACCAGCATGCCGGTGCCGTCGGCGTAGGTCAGCATCAGCAGCCCTGCGGCGTGGCCCAGCATGCAGGCCGCCGCGATGAAGCGCTTGTCGTAACGGTCGCCGATCCACCAGCCGAGCATGATCCCGCCGAGCTGGGACACGGTGACCAGGGTGATGACGTACGCGGCCTGGGACAGCGTGAAGCCGAGGCTTTCCTTCATGTGGGCGATGGCGTGTACGTTGACCGCGAAGACGACGAGCAGCGCGAAGCCATGGCCGAGCGAGAGAAACCAGAACGCGGGGGTGCGCAGCGCTTCGCGCGCGGTGAACTCGCGCTTGACCGCAGGCTGTGCGGACGCGGCGGCGTCCGTGCCCGCGCCAGGATCCGGCGGCGGCGCGGGCGGCAACCCATCGACAGTCTCGCCGGTGTCTTCGGGCCGGCGGCGGAACACACGCGCGAGCGGAAAGCCGAGCACGATGACGATGATCCCCGAGACGAAAGCGGTCGGGCGCCACCCCCAGGTCTGCATCGAATAGGCCACCGCGGGAACGAACAGTCCGCCGAGCGCGAGGCCGAGCGAAAGCGACGACAGCGCGCGGGCGCGCTTCTTCTCGAACCAATGGATGATCGCGACGTTTAGCGGAAAGAAGCCGGCGAGGCTCGAGCCGAGCGCGATGACGACGAACGCGGCGTAGAAGCCCGCGAGCGAGTCGATCTGGCTGAGCAGCATGAAACCCAGCCCGAAGGTGACGATGCCGATGCGGATCATGCCCTGCGGGCCGAAGCGGTCCATCAGCCAGCCAAGCACCGGGCCGAGGATCGCGGCCTCCATCGGCTGCAACGCTGCGGCGCCCGAGAGCGCGGTCTTCGACCAGCCGCGCTCGTCGTTAAGCACCGCGAGGTAGGCGCCGAAGCCCTGGTGCAGGAGGCCGGCCTGCAGAAACTGGAGCCCGCAGCCGGCGGCGACCATGCGCCAGCCGTGGAAGATCTTCATAGGAGGAGCGGCAGGATAGCGCAGCTACGGGCCGGGTGCGGCGCTTGGTTCGCCTCGGGCGACGGTTGCCGCACCGATCGACCCAGTGACTGCGCCGACAATTCGCTGGCATCGTGCCGTGGGCCGTCTATACAATTGATTTATATGGCAGACGAGAAAGGCAATTTCGAGATCGAGGCGGACGCGGTCTACGCCCTGACCCAAAGCGGCGGCGCGCAGTTGCGCGAGGCAGGGACTTCGCTTTCCGCCTCGCAGCTCGAGCTCCTGGTGCTGGTCGACGGCAAGGCGACCGTGGCCCAAATCGAGCGCAGCGCCAAGGGCCAGTCGCCCGCGCAGGTGCGCAGCACGCTTGCCAAGTACGTTCTCAGCGGGCTGATCGACGTTGCGAGCCGTGTGGGCTCGGATGGCATCGACGCCGGCGACTTTTTCAGCGTCACGAGACCGCTCACCATCTCCACGGGCGGCGCGGCGGAAAAGGACGCCGAAGCGAAGGACGGCGTCAGCTCGCTGAACGACAAGGGCTACTTCGTGCGCATCGTGCGCCGCACCGAAGGCAGGGACGCGTTGCCCGAGGCGCGCAAGCCCATTATGCTGGTGGTCGACGACGACAAGGCCCTCGTCAAGCTGCTGAATACGGTTTTCAAGCTCGAGGGCTTCGCGACGCGCGCGGCCGGCAACCGCGAAGAGATCGTCACCGCGTTTCGCGAGCCGACGCCGCCCGACCTCGTGCTGCTCGACGTGATGCTGCCCGATATTGACGGTTTCGAGGTGCTCGGCCGGATGCGCTCGCACCCGATGCTCAAGTCCGTGCCGGTGATCATGCTGACCGCGAAAGCGACACGTGAGTCGGTGCTGAAGGGTCTGCATCTCGGCGCCAACGGCTATATCACCAAGCCGTTCGAGATCGAAGTCCTGATGACCGCGGTGAAGACCGTGCTCAGTCCCGGCGAGGGGAACTGGCCCAAGGCCGGCGGCAGCAGTATTCGTAATGATTGAGCGTGCGCGCCTGCGTCAAGGCTAAGCGCGGCCGATGAGCGACGCCGACGACCTTGCGACCGCCCTTGCCGAGCTCGCCGCCGAATACCGAACCAACCTCACCCCGCGCCTCGATGCGCTCGAGGCGCTGACTGCCGAGCTCGCCGCGGGGCAAGGGGACGCGGGGCGCATTCACGACCTGCGTCGCG
>JAQBBQ010000245.1:0-24760 GCA_032125995.1 Betaproteobacteria bacterium
CGCCCGCCGCGCGGACCAATCTGCTGTCGGGCGACCAGATCCTGGCCATCGATGACCGGTCGACCGACGGGCTGTCGATGGCCGACGTGTTGCGGCTGATGCGCGGCGTGCCGGGCACGCCGATTCGCCTGACGATCCTCCACGCCGGTGAGCCAGAGCCGCAAACGATCGAGCTGGTGCGCGAGACGATCATGATCGATTCGATCCTGGGCGACTTGCGTCGTGCGGATACTTGTCGCGCGCATCCTCGAACACACCCACCAGGGTGAACACGTCGGTGGGCGTCCAGTCCAGCTTCAAGCGCCACTTGTCGCGATTGCGATCGGCGATGTGCCACGGGCTGATGAGGTCTTCGTGAGAACCAGTGGTCGGTGCATAGTTCGACCCATCGCGCTTGCTGTAGACGTAGCCGAGCGACCCGTTTACCGTCTCGGTCAGGTTGCGGCGCACTTGAACGCCGTAGTTCCACTCTTTGAGCTTGGTGTCACGGTAGGGGACGTAGATCTCGCTCATGAACTGCGGCAGCGAGCGGTCCTGGTGCTTGCCGTCGATCGTGCCGATGACCTTGAACCCCATTGGCAGTCGGTAGGCCGCCTCGAACTTGCCCGAGGTCGTCTTGATCGACTGCGGGGTGTTGTGGACGGCCACGACGCCGGTCCCGTTGTTGCCGATGACCCCGACGAGCGGCGTCTTGTCGTCCATGTCGTAGTAGCGCAGGTTGGCGACGATCGACAGCTTCGGCATCGGCCGTGAGGTGATGCCAGCCTGCAGCAGCGTCGTGTCGACCCGCCCGTTGATCGTCGACGTCATGCCTACGAATGGCGCGTTGACCCCCGTCAGGCCATAGCTCGGCAGCTGCTCGTCCATCGTCGCCTTGCCGTACTTCACCTTGAACGTCCCGCGCGTGGTCGGCGTGAACGAATAGCCGCCGTCCAGGTAGACCTCCCAGGACTGATTGTCGAGCGGCTGCGAAAGCGGAGTCGGGTTGGGGTTCTGCGTCGAGCCCGGCGTCCCCGTGCTGCTGCGCAGGCCAAAGACCTGATTGACCGAGGTGTCGTACCAGCTCGCGTAGTACCCGCCCCTCAACTGCAGCTTGTCCTTCGAATACTCGAACAGGGCGTCAAGCTGCCGGATCCTGCTGTCGATCGGCTGGGCGAGCCAGAGCGGCTGGCTGCCCAGTCCGTAGTTGATCTCGCCTTTCTTGTCCTCGTTCCTGAAGTCGACCTTGAACTTGAGCCCCGGCATGAGGCTATTGAGGTTCTTGAAGAACCCGAGCGTGGTCCGGTCGCGCTTGGTACTGAGGTGCGTCTCGTAGGTCGGCGGCGCGCCATTAACGGTCATGTTTGGCGTCCCGAGCCCTCCCAGGTTGGTATTGATGGTCCAGGGATAGTCGCGCGGGATCTGGTTGAAGTCGATGTAGCCGCCGATGTCGCCCTGGCGCTCCGCACTCAAGCGCGCCTCGCGCGTATCGAGCCCCATGTTGCGCATGTCGAATTTGAACCAGGTCCCGGTGACGTCGTCGCGCCTGTGCACCTGGCCGTCGAACAGCAGGTAGCCCTTGTTGCCGTCGGACATGCCGTCGTACTGTCCCTGGAACGGGCGGTCCTTGGACCAGTAGCCGCCTCCGATAGACAGGTTGTCGTTGGCCGACGGACTGATGAGTTTCGCGACCTCCGGGTCCTGCTGGGCCAATGCCGATCCGTACGCCGCGAGCAGCGCCGCGGCCACTGCGGTCAGCCTGAAGGTCTTATTGAGCGTCGTTTTCATGATCGATCTCCCTGGGTCCGGTTAGCGACGGAACCGTCCGGCGGTCGCACTGTTGACTGTGCTGTTGCCGCCGTGGATGTTGGTGTGGCAATTCACGCAGCCGCGCGCCATGGCGCCCAAGAGCGAGGTGCTGGTGGCCGGTCCTGTCGATTGGCCTGGGACCTGCCCGGGGTGGCTCGTGTGTTCGTGACACTCCTGGCACAGGTAGGGCGGTCGCTGCCTGAGCAAGCTGGCGATCACCGTGCCGTGCGGCTGGTGGCAGATGCTGCAGTCCTCGGTCACCGGCTGGTGGTTGTGAACGAAGGGCCCGCGTTTCTCCATGTGGCAGGTGTAGCAAACCTCGTTCACGCTCGCGCGCTTCAACTGTTTCGGGTTGCCGCCGTGCACGTTATGGCAGTCCGAGCAGCTCATTTTGCCCTCGCGCACCGGGTGGTGCGACGGCCGGTTCATCTGCGAACGCTGCTCCTTGTGGCAGGTGTAGCAGGTCTCCGCTTGCGTGCGCTTGTCGCGCACCTTGTCGTGCCCGGTGTGGACCTTGTGGCAGGACGAGCATGCCGTGTCGCGGTTGTAGTGGGTGCTCGATTGCCAGTGCGAGCGGTCGCCACCCTGGTGGCAGGTGAGGCAGGTTTCGCTGCGCACGTTCATCGGCGTCTTCGCGTTCTTGCTGAAGGCGCGATCGGGTGCCGGGCGCTCCTTGACCCCTTCCGGCTTGTTGGCGTGCGTCTCGCTATCGCCGTGGCAGTTGGTGCAGGTGGGGGTACGCTTGTCGGCACGGGTGCCGTGCTTGGTCTTGCCGATCGCGAGCACCGGGTAGTCCTCGGTCTCGTCGTGGCAGCGCGTGCACTTGGCGTCGCCCGTGAGCACCATGTCCGGTCGCGGCTTTTTCATCTCGCTTTGGGCCAGCGCGGGAAACGCGACCGCGATGCCCAGTCCCATCGCCACGGCCTGCAGCGCAGCGAGCATGTACCTCTTATTCGGTCTCATGGATGCCCAACCTCCCAATTCAAGATGTAACGACATGTCAAATCTCGCCCTTGGCGGCATCCGCTTGCGCGGCCGCCGTCAGAATTTCATCTCCTGCGGCCCCGGACCTTCGGGCTCGTCGTGCGCGATTGCGTAGTGGCAGTCGATGCAGGTCAGTTTTTCCCGCTTTGCCTTCGCGTGCCGCGCGCGCGCCTTCTCGCTCTGTTTCTCGGGACTCATCGAGCTGTCCTTGTGGCAATTGCGGCATTCGAGCGAGTCGGTCAGCTTCATGCGCCGCCACACGACCTGCGCAAGCTCGGCGCGGTGCTTCTCGAACTTTTCCTTGGTGTCGATCACGCCGGTGATCTTTCCCCAGATCTCGAAGGTCGCGAACACCTTGCGTTTGAGCAGGGCGAGCGGCTCGCGCGGCACGTGGCAGTCCGAGCAGATCGCGCGCACGCCGCTGCGGTTCTTGTCGTGGATCGTGCCCTTGAATTCCTTGTAGACGTTGTCGCGCATCTCGTGACAGCCGATGCAGAACGTCTCGGTGTTGGTCCAGGCCAGTCCTGCGGCACCGCCGATCATCAGCACCGCCCCGACCACCAGAAGCACCGCGCCAATCGATGCAAGGCGCAAGAGGACCGTGAACACACTCCCGCTCTCGCCCCGCATCGCGTCCCAGATTTTTGGAATCAAGCTGCGCTCCCGTTTTCATCGTCCTCTGCCATCGACTCACTTCGCCAAGGAGAGGATCCAGCGGATCAGATTGCGGATCTGTTTCTCGTCCTTGGTCTTCGGCGAGTCGTGGGTCTCCTTCTTGCCGTCGACTTCGACCTCCGGATTCGTCGTCGCGTGCTTGTAGAGCTTGTCCTCGGCGTCCGCCTTGCCTTTGTACTCGGTGGCGATCTTGGTGTAGGACGGTGCGTCCTTTTTCTTGTCGATCGCGTGGCACTTGAGGCAGCCGCTCTTCTTGGCGAGATTGCGCGCGGCAGCTTCATCGAAGTCTGCCGCGGCGTTGGCAACAGCAGGCGCGATCAGCATGACTGCGAAGAGGAGGACGACAGGAAGCGTTTTCATCGAAAAGCCTTTCTTTTCACGGTAGGAATTTTTGATCTCAAGACTGAAGTGACCGCCCTCTAACGGGCCGACCCGTTGACTTTTGGCAGCCCCCTTGTTGCTTCGCGCTGCGCCTTGCCGGGAGGTAAACCGTTGCGTATCCGCCGCGCCAACCGTCGTGTTGCAGAGCATCAAAGGGATCAGTGACATTGGAAGTTCAGGACCTGGTTTCTTGGCGCGTTGTTCATTTTTGTTGGCCGCACAGTGAAATTTTAACGATGTGTAACAGATTGAAACAATGCCTTGTACCCGAGGCAAGCGTTTGATGGAAGTCAAGTTTCGCGTGTCAGGGGATGAATTTCCGAGGTTCCGGCGCGCGGCCACCTAGACGCGAGTCGTTATCAATTCGTACGCTCGCACAACGCAGTCCATCGCGTAGTCCGCTATACATCAATCGCTTAGGACCCGCTGAACGGCGCGCAGCTTGATCGACAGAGTTATTGCGACGCGGCAACTTCTTTGACGTTGGTCAATACGCCTCTCTATTGCAACGCAACAATCGCTTCAACCGTGGAGGTGGGCATGGACGCCGTCGTTAATGCAGTGTTGGAAAATGGCAACGGCGTCGAGCTGGAGCGCCACATCGCAGTGGCGGAGCTATTTCGTGGCATCGCGAATCCAGAGTGTGCCCTGCTCGCGCGCAGTGCGAGCATGCGCGCCTACCGTCGAGGCGCGACCGTCTTCCGGCGCGGTGAACGGCCCGATGGCGTGCTCGTCATCGCCGAAGGAACCCTGAAGCTTGCAGTGCGCGGCGCGAATGGCGAGCAGAAAGTACTCGCGCTCGTCGAAGAAGGTGAGGTCTGCGCCGGCGCCCTTGCCTTTCTCGATCGACCCTGCGCACTCGAAGCGTCGGCACTCACGCCGCTCACCGTCGTCTCCGTTCCGGCAAAGGCCGTCTTCGAAGCGATGCACAGAGACGCGGCGCTTGCGCGTCGTGTCATCGAACATCTATCGCATCGCGTGCTGTCCCTCATCGAAGAAGTCGAAGGCATCACGGTGCGCCGCGGGCTGCAGCGCCTCGCCCATTACGTCGAATCGCTCGCGCGAGAGCGCGGACCCGGCGGCGCGCACAGGGTATGCCTGCCGGCGACAAAAACCGTGATCGCGGCGAAGCTCGGCATTGCCAAAGAAACCCTGTCGCGCCTGCTGCATGAGTTGGTGGAGAAGGGCGTGATCAGCGTCGTTCGGCGCGAGCTCTTTATTCTGAATCGCGCGGAACTTGCCGCGCTGGCGGCGGGCCGCATGCCCGGAAACGGGAATGGGCGGGCGCAGGCCGACGCCCGGATGGTGGCCGGCAGTTAGCGCGCCTTGCGCGTCGGCACACGCGCAGCGTGCTGCGCGGGTTTCTTCACCGTGGTGCCGCCAGGCCTGGCGTTAGCCGCGCGCTCAGGCGCCAAACAGCGGAATTAACGCATACGCAGCAAACAGCCCGACCACGCCGACGATCACGATCCAGAAAGCGGCAACGGCCACCATGATCGAACGCTTCGCGATCTTGATGACCTTCTCGGTGTCACCGAATACCTGCTGGCTCAGGAACACCTGGTCCACTTGCCCCTGAATATGCTCTGCAACCTCCTCGACCAGGCGCAGATCGTCATCGTTGAAGTGCCCACTCTTCTTGTTCAGCACCTGTACCGCGCCCGTGACTTCCCCGCGTTCCTGATTCAGCACGGGGACGCAAAGGATTTCCCGCGTCACAAAGCCCGTCGTCCTGTCGGCAACACGATGGGCGCCGTTTTTCTCCGTCAGATCGCGCGCGATCATTGGCTTGCCCGATGCAATGACATCGCCGACGACCGAACCCTCGATTGGGACTTCGATGCCGTGCTCGGAGACATCACTGGAGGTCTTCAGCCACACCTTGTGGTCTTTGGGTGAGTAAATAAAAACGCTGCAGAGCTCGGCATCAAGGGCGCGCGGCACGAAAGTCGAATAAAAGCGAAGATAGCGGTTGATCCGCTCGGGCTCGAGCTTCTCCTTGAGACGTTTCTGCCGGGTCGCCAGGCGATCGATTTGCAGACGCGCATCGGACAACATATTCACCTCCGGGGCAGCTGATTAGTCGTGGGATTTGAGTCGTTGGAATTCATCTATTCAACCCGCGGCGGCTGAGGTCGCTCGCTTTGTCTTTGTGCAAGTCTGCGCGTAGCTCCAATCGTTAACCTCTTTTCGCGGCAATGGGGTTGACCTGCGTCAAATTGGAGCCGGCATGGGGACTGACACCAGCGCGCGCCGTTGTTCCGCGCCGGCCCCGACGTGATCCGTTGCCTCGGATCAAGCGCCCGCACCCAATCGTGTGCATGCTGTTTTTGATCCCTTAACTAATCGATGGAGTTGGCCATGAAACCGTTGCGCATTGGATTTCTGCGTGGCATCGCCGCACTCGCGGCTGCATCGATCGCCGCACCCGTCTTCGCCGCACCACCGTCAGACTGGAGCACGGTGCCGGTTAAGAAGGTGACGCTGTTCTACCCGGGGCAGTCGACGTACGACTGGCTGGTCTCGCCAGCGCATAAGAAAGGCAACAAGCAGACTGCCAAGGGTGGCACCTGCACCAAGTGCCACGAGGACGACGAGGCAGAGATGGGCAAGCGCATTGTCAGCGGCACGGTACTCGAGCCGCAGCCGATTCCTGGCAAGGCGCCCGTGATCGACCTCACTGTACAGGCGGCGCACGATGCCGATGCGCTTTACCTTCGCTTCCAGTGGAAGAGCCAGATGAACCGCGAAGGGCGGATGCATAACTACATCCGCTACGATGGCCAGAAGTGGGCGTTCTGGGGCGGGCACCGGGGCAACAAGGCGGTACGCGCCGGCACGCAACCGCCGCTCTACGAGGATCGGCTCGCAATCATGCTCGACGACGGCAAGGTCGCACGCTTCGCCAAGCAAGGCTGCTGGCTGACCTGCCACGACGGCATGCGCGATGCGCCCAACGAGCCGACCACGGCGCAGGTCGAAGCCAACCCCTACCTCGGCAAGGGTGGGCTCAAGAAGCACGATGTGCGCAAATACCTGCCTGCCTCGCGCACCGACGGCATGGCGTGGGACAAGGTCAAGACGCCCGAGGAAATCGCCAAGCTGAAGAAGGCCGGGCAATTCCTCGACCTGATGCAGTGGCGCGCAGCGCGTAGCGCCGCCGTGGGCATGGCGGACGACGGCTACGTACTCGACTACCGCCTTTTCGATAGCGGCAAGAACCCGTTCTCGTGGAACGTCGATCGCAAGACGATGACGCCGAAGTACATGTTCGATGCGGCCAAGGTCGGGTCCAAGGCCTTGCGCGCGGAGGACATCGGCAATCCTGCGAAGCCAGCGGCGCTGGTTCGCGAGCAAAACGCCGTGCCCTACGACGCCAAGGCCGGCTGGAAGGAAGGCGACATCCTGCCCGGACGGCTTGTCAGTGGCGTCGACGCCAAGGGGTCGGCGGCAGACAACAACGATGTCAAGGGGACGTGGAAGGACAACACCTACACCGTCGTCTGGCGTCGCACGCTCGACACCGGCCACCCCGAGGACGACAAGATCCTCAAGGTCGGCAGCGTCTATACCGTCAGCTTCGCGGTGCACGACGACAACGTGACGACGCGCTTCCACCACGTGTCATTTCCACTCAGCCTCGGGGTCGGCACTAACGCGGACATCATTGCCGCGCGCGTGAAGTAGCTCGCCGGAACGCGCTTCGCGGTCGCGGCGCGTCGGTCGCGCCCGCAAGTCGGCGAGCACACAAAACGCCTCCCGTGGGAGGCGTTTTGACCGAAGCGCGTGCCGCGAGGGTGATGAAGTGGGCCGGCTTGGATTCGAACCAAGGACCAAGGGATTATGAGTCCCCTGCTCTAACCAACTGAGCTACCGGCCCACGGATTACTCTACTTGGGCGCTGGCTGCCTGAGTATCTTGCGCACCGCATCGACGAGGACGGTCTTGCTGTACGGCTTGGTCACATAGCCGTCGGCGCCAAGCGTAAGCCCCTTTTTGATGTCGGTCACCTCGTCCTTCGCGGTCAGCATGGTGATCGGCATGAGGGCGAAAATCGGATGGCGCCTGAACTTCGCCAGCATGTCGAAACCATTGCCGTCGGGCAGCATGACATCGAGTAGCAGGATGTCGATCTGCGGATCCTTCTTCAGTTCCCCCAACAGTTCGGCCGCGCTGCGCGCCACCCGCACCCGGTAGCCCGCCATCGAAATACGCAGATCGGCGAGCGCCATCTGATCCGGATCGTCCTCGACGATGAGGACCACGGTCTCCTCGGGCGGTTTCGTCGACGGCGGGCGGTTCTGCAAGCGCTCTTTGGAGAAAAACGCCCCGGCACGCGACAGTGCAGAGCCCGCGGCTTTCGCATCCTTTTCAAGCTTGCCGGCGTCTTCGGCAAGCACGGGGGGGGCCTGCGCGGGATCCTTCGAGAAATAGGCGGTGAAATCCAGGTCGAGCGGGTCACTCGGCTCGGCGTGATCGAGATAGCCGACCTCAACGAGTTCGTCGAGCCACTCTTGGATCAGCTTGTCGGGGTGTTGCCGCAGGCAGCCGCGCACCACGTCGATATGCGTGTCCTGCTCGACCAGTTTCAGTAGACGCCGATACTCCGACGGTACGGCGGCGTCGTCGCTGACGACCGCCTCTGATCCGGCAGGCGTGCGGCGATAAATGCGTTCCTGCGTACCCATCGGACGCTTTTCGGACGGTTGACCGTCGCCCTCGTCTAGGCGCGCCCAAGCGCGCGGTCAACGAACTCGAGCCGGTCCTGTCCCCAGAACAGCTCGTCGCGATACACATAGGTCGGCGCGCCGAATACGCCGCGCGCGCGCGCCTCTTCGGTCACAGCCGCATACCCAGGCTCGCCCGCCGCGATCGCGGCGCCCGCGTCGGATACGCCGTGCCGCGACGCGAGTTGCGCGAGCACCTTCGCATCGGCGATGTTCGCCTCCTCGGTCCACAACGCTGACAGTACCGCGCCCGCAAGCGCGAAGCGTGCCGCTTCGGGCGCACCGAGAATGAGGCAGGCCGCCGGATTGCCGTTCACCGGAAAATGTTTGGGCTGAATGTTCATCGCGACGCCGAGATGCAGGCTCCAGCGCCCGAGCTCCACCAGACGATAGGCCTGGCGCTGCGGCGCACGCTTGAGCAGCGGCAGTCCGCCCGACTGCGGAAAGATGACGCCGTAGTCGACCGGCTTGACGCGAATCGTGGCGCCGTGCCGGCGCGCGACCTCGCCGAACCGGGCGTGACCCAGAAAGGTCCACGGCGAGGAAGTCGAGAAGTAGTAATCGATGATCTTCTGCATCTGCGTACTCTGCAACACACTGCGGCACGCCCTAAATCAAAAGGGCCGCTCACGCGGCCCGCTCGACGGTCCGCCGGCGCTCAGCCCTCCTCGTCGAGATAGCTCTTCAGGCGTTCCGAGCGCGACGGATGACGCAGCTTGCGCAGCGCTTTTGCCTCGATCTGGCGAATCCGCTCGCGCGTCACGTCGAACTGCTTGCCGACCTCCTCCAGCGTATGGTCGGTGTTCATCTCGATGCCAAATCGCATGCGCAGCACCTTGGCTTCGCGCGGCGTGAGCGTATCGAGCACGTCCTTGGTCACATCGCGTAAGCCGGCATACATCGCCGCGTCGTTCGGTGCCAGCGTCGCCTGGTCCTCGATGAAATCGCCGAGATGCGAGTCGTCGTCGTCGCCGATCGGCGTCTCCATCGAAATCGGTTCCTTCGAGATCTTGAGGATCTTGCGGATCTTGTCTTCGGGCATCTCCATGCGTGCCGCGAGCGTTGCCGGATCGGGTTCCTGCCCCGTTTCCTGAAGGATCTGGCGACTGATGCGGTTCATCTTGTTGATCGTCTCGATCATGTGCACCGGGATGCGGATCGTGCGTGCCTGGTCGGCGATCGATCGGGTGATCGCCTGCCGGATCCACCAGGTGGCATAGGTCGAGAACTTGTAGCCGCGGCGGTATTCGAACTTGTCGACCGCCTTCATCAGGCCGATGTTGCCCTCCTGGATGAGGTCGAGGAACTGCAGGCCACGGTTGGTGTACTTCTTCGCGATCGAGATCACCAGACGCAGGTTCGCCTCGGTCATTTCGCGCTTGGCGCGGCGGGCCTTCGCCTCGCCCGTCGACATCTGCTTGTTGATCTCCTTCAACTCCTTCACCGAGATCCCGATTTTCTGCTGCACGCCCTGGATCTGGCTCAGTAGCTCCAGGATGTCGGGCTCGACGCGTTTGAGCATTTCGCTCCACGGATGCTCCGCGTTGATGTCGGTCGAGAGCCAGCGCTTCGAGCCTTCCGTGCTCGCAAAGATCTTGATGAAGTGCTGGCGTGGCATCTGCACCTTGTCGACGCAGATACTCAGGATCTCGCGCTCGTTGCGCCGGACCTCGTCGACGAGGCTGCGCACGCCGTCGCAGAGGCGCTCGACCGTGCGCGCGGTAAACCGGATCGCCATCAGCTCGTTGGTGATCTGGTCGCGCAGCCGCAAGTACTCCTTGTCCTTGGAACCCTTGTTCTCGAACACCCGCTTCTGGCGCTCGAACTGGCGCCGGATGCGCGTGAACTTCTCCAACGCCTCGGACCGCAGCCGCAACAGGCTTGCGCGCTGTGCAGCCCCTTCATCGTCCTCGTCCTCGTCCTCGTCGCCCTCGTCCTCCGAGACCGACGAATCGTCTTCCTCGGGCTCGCTTTCGGCACGCTTCGGATCGGAAACTTCCTTGGCGTTCAGATCGACCAGTCCGTCAACCACTTCGTCGATCCGCATCTCCTCTTTCTCGACCTTCTCGGCGAGATCCGTCACCTCGCGGATGGTGGTCGGACAGGCGCTGATCGCCTGAATCATGTGGCGCAGGCCTTCCTCGATACGCTTGGCGATCTCGATCTCGCCCTCGCGCGTGAGGAGCTCGACCGAGCCCATTTCGCGCATGTACATGCGCACGGGATCGGTCGTGCGGCCAAATTCGGAATCGACGGTCGAAAGCGCCGCCTCGGCCTGCTCCTCGACATCCTCGTCGGGGGCCGCCGCCGGCGCCGCTTCGTTGACGAGCAGCGACTCCTGATCGGGCGCCTGGTCGTAGACCTGGATTCCCATGTCGCCGAAGGTCGAGATGATGGCTTCGATCTGTTCGGCGTCGACGAGGTCGTCGGGCAGGTGATCGTTGATCTCGGCGTAGGTCAGGAAGCCGCGTTCCTTACCCAACACGATGAGGACTTTGAGCCGGGTACGCCGGGACTCCGCGTCCTCCTTGGGCAACTGCGCGATCGACGCCAGCCATTCCTCGCGCCGCGCCTTGCGCCCGCCGCGCCCCTTGACCTTACCTTTGCCGGTTTTCAGCCCCTCATTGACCTGGGCCTCGAGCAGTTCGAGTGCCTGCCTCGCGTTCTTGAGTTTTGCCTTGGGGGCCTGTTCCTTCGCGCGCAGTTTCTCGGCTGCCTTGGCCGCCGCGGCCTGTTGCTTGGCAAGCGCCCGCGCCTGCTTTTCCGCCGCCTTGGCGAGCGCCTTGAGTTGCTGTTCTTTGAGCTTCTGCGCCTTGGCCTTGGCTTTGACGATCGCCTTGAGCTTGGCTTCCTTGAGCTTGACGGCCTTGGCCTTGGCGATTGCCTTGAGCTTGAGCGCCTTGGCCTTGGCGAGGGCCTTGAGTTTGAGCGCCCTGTCCCGCGCTACGGCCTTCGCCTTCGCGGCGGCGACCTTGAGCCGGATTGCGTTCTGCTTCGCCCTCGCCTTGGCCAACGCCGCCTTGCGTGCGGTCGCGGTAGGCCTGGCGGGCTTGCGCAGCGCGCGCGTGCTGCGTGCGCTACGTACGTGGCGTGCGCTGCGTACGCGTCGGCTCGACTTCTTGGCCGCTGGACGTGCGCGCCTGGCCGCCGCACGCGCCGGACGCGCCGGACGCGCTCTAGGCGTCGAGCGCTTCTTCAGCGTCTTGATAACTTTGTGTTTTCTTTTGGCCGCGGGGGACCGTTTGGACTTCGGCTTGCGCTTGACCTTGGCCATTCTCGCCTCGCGTTGCACCCGGTTTCCCGCCCGATTGCGGATTTCCGGGAAAACCGTGAAGTATATCAATATTCCCGCTGTTCTCCAGCGCGCCCAGCGCTAGAGGCGCTGCGACTTCAGCTCGGCCAGCTCCTTCGCGCGCCGGTCGATCTCGACCATCAGGTCGCGGCTCGCGCGCCCGTCCGCTGCCTCACGCTTGAGCACGTCGAACTCCTCGTGCTTACGCTGGATTCGGAGCGCAAGCTGGATCTGCCGGAACTGCTGCTCCGCGGCGTCGTCACTCAACCCCTCTTCGAGCGCCGAGGCCTGCGCCTGGTAAAGCACCTCGGCGTGCGCGCTGTCCCGGAACCGGTCGATCAGCACCGCGACGCTCATCGCACCGCCATCGACCGCCGATTCGGCAATCGCCTGCAATGCCGCACTCTCGGGCCTGCGCGCATCGAGCAGGTCGGCTTCGAGATCGCACACCAACGCAGGATTAACCAGCACGCAGCGCAGCAGGTTCCGCTCCTGCGTCGCGGCAATCGGCGGCGCCGCCGCACGCCGCGGCGCCGGACGCCGCCGCACGCTCGAGGCGGCGAGCCCGAGCAACTGCTCGGCCTCCTCCTGGGATACGCGCGCCAGCGTGGCGATCTCCTTCACCAGTTGCAGGCGCAGCGCCGGGGCTTCGGTGCGCTGCAGGTGCGGACGCGCCGCGGCGAGCAACCCCGAACGCCCCTCAGGCGTGGCGAGGTCGGCCGGTGCGCGCAGTTCGGCGAGCAGAAAACCCGAAAGCGTCTGCGCCTCGCGCACCGCGCGCTCGAAGGCCTCGGCGCCGTGCGCCCGGATATGGCTGTCGGGATCGTCACCCTGCGGCAGAAACAGGAACCGAATCGGTTTGTGGTCGAGGGCCAGTGGCAGGCTGACTTCGAGCGCGCGCCAGGCCGCCTTGCGGCCAGCCGCGTCGCCGTCGAAACAGAACACCACCTCGTCAGCCAGCCGCAGCAGGCGCGATACATGCGCGTGCGTGGTCGCCGTGCCGAGCGTCGCCACCGCGTAGCCGACGCCATGCTGCGCGAGTGAGATGACATCCATGTAGCCCTCGACGACCAACGCCCGCCCCGCGGCGCGGATCGCTTCGCGCGCCTGTACGATGCCGTAGAGTTCACGCCCCTTTTCGAAGACTGGCGTCTCGGGCGAGTTGAGATACTTTGGTTCGCCATCGCCGAGCACGCGCCCGCCGAATCCGATCACGGCACCGCGGTTCGACAAGATCGGAAACAGGATCCGGTCGCGGAAGCGGTCATAGCGCTTGCCCTCGTTCTCGATCACCAGTCCGGCCTCGACCAGCCCGCGGTTCTCGTATTCGGGAAACGCGGCGCGCAGGGCCTGCCAATCGTCCGGCGCATAACCGACCCGGAACCGCGCCGCGATCTCCCCGGACAGCCCGCGCCCCTTCAGATAGTCGATCGCGCGGCGCGATTTCTTCAGCTCACCGCGATAAAAATTCATCGCCTGCTCGAGCAGCGCGTAGAGGTCGACTTCGCGCTCCATGCGCACCGCTTCCTCGCGCGTGCGCGGCCGCATCTCGGGCAGCTGCATGCCGACCGAGCCGGCCAGCTCGCGCACCGCGTCGACGTAACCGAGACCCGCGTAGGCCATGAGGAAGCCGATGGAATCGCCATGCGCGCCGCAACCGAAGCAATGATAGAACTGCTTCGCTGGACTGACGGTGAACGAGGGCGACTTTTCGGTGTGAAACGGGCACAGACCGAGAAAGTTCGCCCCGCCCTTCTTGAGCTGGACGTAGCGCGACACGACGTCGACGACGTCGACGCGATTGAGGAGATCCTGCTTGAAGCTATCGGGGATCACGCGCGGATCCCGTTAGTGTAAGGGCTCAGCCTGCGAGCCTGGCTTTCACGCGCGCTGAGACCGCGCCCATGTCGGCCCGGCCTGACAGACGGGCCTTGAGCGCCCCCATGACCCGGCCCATGTCCTTCGGGCCCGCGGCGCCCGTTTCGGCGATGACCGCCTCGATCGCATCGCCGACCTCCGCTTCGCTCAGCTGCGCCGGAAGGTAGGCTTCGAGCACGCCCGCCTCGAAGCGCTCCGCCGCGGCAAGGTCATCACGCCCGGCCTGGGTGTACTGGGCGATCGATTCGCGGCGCTGCTTGAGCAGCTTCTCGACGACCGCGAGCCCCTGTGCGTCGTCGAGCTCGATGCGTTCGTCGATTTCCTTTTGCCTGATCGCCGCGAGCAGAAGTCGGATGGCCGACAGGCGGGGCGCATCTTTTGCCCGCATGGCGGCTTTCATGTCGTCGGTGACGCGCGTTTTGAGTGACATAGGCGGATCAAAGTCCGGAGGGTTGCCTGGATGACTGGATGCCTGGATGCCTGGTCGCCGACTACGCCATAAAGCCCCAACGCCCCGGCATAAAACACGAACGCCCCGGCGTTAGTCCCTCTGCCGGGGCGTCCCGAAGCGTGGTGCGTCGCGCTGCTCAGTACATCTTCGGCGGCAGCGTCTGGCTACGCAGCCGCTTGTGGGTGCGCTTTACCGCCGCCGCAAGCTTGCGCTTGCGCTCGGTGGTCGGCTTCTCGTAGTACTCGCGCGCGCGCAATTCCGTGAGCAGCCCGGTCTTCTCGATCGTGCGCTTGAAACGGCGCAGGGCCACTTCGAACGGCTCGTTCTCCTTGATGCGAACGGTCGTCATCCACTCTCCAGGTCGCTGAAAAGGGGCGGATTATAGCCGCATCGGCGAAGTCGTCGCCAGCCCCCAGTAGAATCGGCCGCCATGCTGATCCTCGGCCTGGAAACCTCCTGCGACGAGACCGGTGTCGCCCTCTACGACGCCGCCGTGCTCGCGCGCGGCGCGCCGGCCGCCGACGGCCTGCTCGGTCACGTTCTGCACTCGCAGGCCGCCATGCACGCCGCCTATGGCGGGGTCGTCCCGGAGCTCGCCTCGCGCGACCATGTGCGGCGCATCGTGCCGCTGACGCGCGAACTGCTCGCGCGCGCCGGGCGGCGAGTCGGGGAAATCGACGCGGTGGCGTATACCGAAGGCCCCGGCCTCGCCGGCGCCTTGCTCGTGGCTGCGTCGTTCGCACACGCACTCGCCCTCGCTCGCGGGCTGCCGGCAATCGGCATCCATCACCTCGAGGGACATTTGCTCTCGCCGCTGCTTGCGCGCCGCGCGCCGGAATTTCCCTTCGTGGCCTTGCTGGTCTCAGGCGGCCACACGCAGCTCATGCATGTCGATGGGGTCGGGCGATACGCCTTGCTCGGCGAGACGCAGGACGACGCCGCGGGCGAAGCCTTCGACAAGACGGCGACGCTGCTCGGTCTGGGCTATCCGGGCGGGCCGGCGTTGTCGCAGCTGGCGGATCAGGGGGTGCCGAATCGCTACCGCCTGCCGCGCCCGATGCTGCGCAGCGGCGATCTCGAATTCAGTTTCTCGGGGCTGAAAACGGCCGTTTCCCTCCTCGTGCGCGATGCGAGGCCGGACGGATCGCCTCTCGACGCACCGGTGCGCGCCAATATCGCGCGCGCGTTTCAGGACGCGGTGGTCGAGGTACTGGTCGCAAAGTGCGCGCAGGCCATCGAGACCACGGGTCTCGCGCGACTCGTGGTCGCGGGCGGCGTTGGTGCCAACCGGTCGCTACGCGCAGCGCTCGATGCCGAGGGCGCACGGCGCGGCTTCGATGTGTTCTATCCCGAGCCCGAGCTGTGCACCGACAACGGGGCGATGATCGCTTTCGCCGGCGCGCTGCGCTTGCAGGATCGAGCGCCCGCACACACCGGGCACGCTTTCAGCGTGCGTCCGCGCTGGGATCTTGCGACGCTGCGCTAGCGTCGCTCGACCGCATCCGGCGTCGCGCCGATGCGCGGCTCGGTACCGGCGAAGATGCGTGCGATGTTCGCGCGGTGGCGCCAGATCAGCACCGTGCCGATCGCGGCGACGACTGAGAATAGGGGCCGCGCGCCGAACATCCAAGCGGCGAAGAACGGCGCCGACGACGCCGCCACCAGAGCTGCCAACGAGGACATGCGGAACAACAGCGCCATCGCGATCCAGGTGGCGAGCGTCGCGAGGCCGAGCCAGGGATTGAGCGCGAGCAGCACACCCGCAGCGGTCGCCACGCCCTTGCCGCCCTGAAACCGATGGTAGAGAGGAAACACATGACCAAGGAACACGGCGAGGCCGGCGAGCGGCGCAGCCAGCCCGAGCGCGGGCGGTTCGCCGCTGATGAACGCGGCGAGCGTTACCGCGACCCAGCCCTTGCCCGCGTCGCCCGCAAGCGTGAGCGCGGCCGCCGCCTTGCCTCCGGTGCGCAGCACGTTGGTCGCACCCGGATTGCCCGAGCCGTGGGCGCGCGGGTCGGGCAGCCCCATCCAGCGGCTGACCAGGATCGCAAATGATACCGACCCGAGCAGGTAGGCCGCGACGGTAATCAGAGCGGTTTGCATCGCAGCGCGATTCTACGCGCCTCGTGCTCTGCTCTCTATAATCCCATCACCAATGGATCACATCTTCATTCGCGACTTGCGCATCGATGCGCGCGTCGGCTTTCACAAGCGCGAGCGGCACGCGGCGCAGACCCTGCGACTCGATCTCGAGATCGGCATTGCGGGCGACGCGGTGTTCGCGAGTGACCGGGTCGCCGATTGCATCGATTACGACAAGATCGTCGAGCGCGTCCGCGCACTGCTCGGCGAGGGGCATTTCAATCTGGTCGAGACGGTCGCCGACCGAATTGCGCGGCTGTTGATCGATGAACTCGGTGCATCCTGGGCGCGCGTTTCGGTTGCGAAGCTCGGCGTGATGAAACACGCGGGCCTCGTCGGCGTCAGCGTCGAACGCAAGCGCTGAGCGGCGCCGATCGCGCTGTTCATGGCTCGTCGGCCAGTGCGACCTCGACCAGCACTGGCGCCAGAACGCGCTCGAGCGCCTGCGGCGCTAGACGCAAGAGGAATCCGCGTCGGCCACCGTTGATGTAGATCGCGGGCAGCGCCAGGATCGTCCGCTCCATGAAAATCGGCAGCGACTTTCGCAGCCCGAACGGCGAGGTGCCGCCAAGCTGGTAGCCCGAATGGCGCTGCGCCGCCTCTGGCAGGCAGGGGACGATGCGCTTGCGCTGCGCCTGGCGCGCAAGGTTCTTCGTCGAGACCATGCGATCGCCATGCATGAGGACGACGAGTGGCCGCGCGCGCTCGTCCTCCATGATGAGGGTCTTGACGAGTTCGTGCTCCGGCACGCCGAGTTGCTCGGCACCGCGACCGGTGCCGCCGTGCTCGACGTACTCGAAGAAGTGCGCCGTGTACTCGACCCCATGCCGGCGCAGGAACTGTGTCGCCGGCGTCTCGCTGTGGCTCGGGCGGTTCATCCGCGCGGATGGTGCTTCGCGTGCAGCGCCTTCAACCGTTCGCGCGCCACGTGGGTGTAGATCTGCGTCGTCGAGATGTCGGCGTGGCCGAGCAACATCTGCACCACGCGCAGGTCGGCGCCGTGGTTGATGAGATGGGTCGCAAACGCATGGCGCAGCACGTGCGGCGAGAGCGCCTTGCCGGGGATCGCGCGGGTGCCGTAGCGGCGAACGAGATGCCAGAACGCCTGGCGCGTCATCGCCGCGCCGCGCGCGGTGAGGAACAGCGCCGGTGAGTTCACGCGCCTGGCGAGCGCCGGTCGCGCCTCGCGCAGGTAGCGCTCGATCCACCCCACGGCTTCCTCGCCGAGCGGCACGAGCCGTTCCTTGGACCCCTTGCCGAACACGCGCACGACGCCGGCATCGAGATTGGCCTCGATCGTCTTCAGCCCGGTGAGCTCGGACACGCGCAGCCCGCAGGCATAGAGGGTTTCGAGCATTGCTCGGTCGCGCAGGCCGAGCGGGCGCGTCGCGTCGGGCGCCGCCAGCAGCGCCTCGACGTCGGCCTCCGAGAGGGTTTTCGGAAAGCGCGGCGTGCGCTTGGGCGGTTCGAGCCGCAGCGTCGGGTCGTTGGCGACGCGGCGCTCGCGCAGGCAGTACTGGTAGAAACGGCGCAGACTCGAGAGCAGGCGTGCGTCGCTCGCGCTGCGCGGCGCGCGGGCGCCCTGGCTGCGGCGGTGACGCGCGGCCAGGAACGCGTGCAGCGCCTCTTCTTCGACTGCGGTCAGCCCGCCGGCGCGCTCGCGCGCGAGCCACCGCGACAACTGCTCGAGATCGCGCCGGTAGGCTTCGATCGAATTGCGCGCCAGGCCGTCCTCGAGCCACAGCGCGTCGCAGAACGCATCGAGCAGGCCGCCGTCGGCGGCGTCGATCGCTGGATTCATCCTGCCGCGAGCGCTTCGATCCTCGAGAGCAGGTCGTCCGCGACGTCGATGCCCTCGGCAGCGGCGCGGCGCGCGCCGGCAAAGCGCCGTGCCCCGGGCAGGCGCACCCCGGGATCGGCCAGCATCGCGGCGACCACGGTTTCGACACGCTCGAAATACCTGTCGCGCCCGGCGAGCGCACCCGGATCGATGGCGACGAAGGCCTGTCCAACGCGCGGGCGGTTGCCCTGCTCGGCAAAGAACGAGTCCGCTTCGGGCCCGATCGCGGCGCCGGTCAGCGCGGTGCAGATCAGCTCGAACATGAGTGCCAGCATCGCACCCTTTGCGCCACCGATCGGAAACATCGTGCCGTGCTCGATGGCTTCGGTCGGGTCGGTGGTCGGTTTGCCGTCGCGATCGAGCGCCCAGCCCTCCGGGATCTGCTCGCCCTTCTGCGCCGCGAGCATGATCTTGCCGCGGATCACGGTGGTCAGCGCGAGATCGATGACCAGCGGGTCGGCTTGGGCACGCGGAAACACCGCGGCGACCGGGTCGGTGCCGAACAGCGCCTTGCGCCCGCCCCAGGCCGGGATCGCGGCGGGCGTATTGGTAAACGCGAAACCGACCAGACCGGCTTGCGCCACCTGCAGCAGGTGGATGCCGAGCACGCCAACGTGCCCGCTGGCGGTGATGCCCGCAAAGCCGATGCCGTTACGCCGGGCCCGCACGATGATCTCGTCGATCGCCCACGCACAGGCCTCGTAGGGCAGCGCGTCACGGTTGTCGATGAGGCAGACTGCGCCGCGCTCTGACGCCATCAACGGCATCGCATTGCCGTCGGCGCGCCCGTTTTTCAACATCGAGCAGTAAAAGGGCACGCGCGACAGGCCATGGGTCGGCAGACCCTGTTCCTCGGCCTGCACCAGATGACGCGCGGCGCCCTCTGCCATCGCCGCACGCGCGCCGGCGCGCTCGAGTGCGCGGCGCGCGAGATCGAACAGCTCCGCAGCGTTCTTTTTCATGCGCGCGATTCTACTCGCGCGGTCTGCGTCGCCGAGCTGCCGAGCGGCCAACGAGGCAGATCGCGAAGTAGAATACGCGCCGTTTGAGCAGGCCAACGTAAACGGAGGAGGACAGAATGGGCACTAACATCGAGCTCGTCGCCAGCGACGGGCACAAGTTGTCGGCGTACCGCGCCGACCCCGCCGGCAAGCCGCGCGGCGCTGTCGTCGTGATCCAGGAGATCTTCGGCGTCAACAGTCATATCCGTTCGGTCGCCGACGGTTATGCGGCCGACGGCTATCTCGCCATCGCCCCTGCGCTGTACGACCGGCTCGAACGCAACTTCGAAGTCGGCTACACCCCGGACGACATCGCGAAGGGGCGTGCGCTCAAGGACAAGGCAGGCATGGAGGCTGCATTGCTCGACGTCGCGCCGGCGGTAAAGGCGGCGGCGCAAGCCGGCAAAGTCGGGATCGTCGGCTACTGCTGGGGTGGGCACGTGACGTGGATGGCCGCCGCACGCGTGCCGGGCCTCGCCTGCGCGGCGCCCTACTACGGCGGCGGCAGTACGACCGACGAGTCGATCGCGGAGAAGCCGAAGTGCCCGGTGATAGCGCACTACGGGGAGAAGGACGAGCACATTTCGGTCGACAGCGTGAAGAAGCTGGCCGCAGCCCATCCGACGCAGACCGTGCACCTGTACCCGGCCCCGCATGGTTTCAATTGCGATCAGCGCGGCTCCTACGACGCGCCGAGCGCGAAGCTCGCCCGCGAGCGCACGCTGGCGTTCTTCCGCCAGCACATCGGCTAAGCGCCTACTGCAGGTCGGCGGACGCGCCGAGCAGGGCGCGCCGAAAGCGCGCCTTGAGCAGCGCGCCGTCGCGCGGCGGCAGGTCGATCGGAACCTTTTCGGCGCGCACCTTCACCGACGCGAAGTTCGGTCCCGGCTGCGCCTGAATCGCCTCGCGCAACGCGGCGAGCTCGCCCGCCGCGTTGACCGTGCGCGCGTCGGCGAAGCCCGAAGCGCGCGCGACCGCGGCCAGATCGACGCCATGCGCGGTATGTGTGTGCTGCATGCCGGTCTCGCCATAGCGCCCGTTGTCGATGACGACGACCGTCAGGTTCGCCGGCCGCTGAACGCCGATCGTCGCCAGCGAACTCATGCCCATCAGCATCTCGCCGTCGCCGGTGAGTACCAGCACGCGCCGATCGGGGCGCGCGAGCGCAAGGCCGAGGCCCATCATCGCGGCCTGCCCCATCGCGCCCCAGAGTGGGAAAGTCAGGTCATGGTCGCCGGCCGCGGTGCAGTCCCAGGCCGTCGAACCCAACCCGGCGACGACGAGCAGCTCACCGCGTTCGACGAGCAGTTCGCGCACGACGTCGCGCCGATGCAGGGTCGCGCTCACTGCGCCGCCTGCTCCTGGAAACTCTTGATCCCGATGACGCGCTGTGACACGAGCACTGCCACTGCCGCGTAGCCATTGAACGCAAGGCGCAACGCCGCATCGACTGCCGGTGCCACCGCCGCCGCCTCGAGCGCGGGCTCGACGATTACGCCCATCGCCTCGAGCACCGCCGGCGTGGCCTGCCCCATCGGGATCTGCCAGGGATTGAATTCGCCATACTCGCCGCGCATCGTCACGATCATGGGCAGCGGGATGCGGCATTCCTTGATCGTGCCGAGCACATTGATGATGTTGCCGACGCCGCTCGATTGCATGAGCAGGACCGATTTTTCGCCGCCGAGCCACGCGCCGATCGCCAGGCCCAGCCCTTCCTCCTCGGTCGTGAGGACGACGCATCGCATCGACGGATCGGCGAGACAAAGCTCGATCAGGCGCTTGTGGCCAGCGTCCGGCACGTAGCTCACCAGCCCGATACCGGCCGCCTTCAACGTGCGATGAATCTCGAGCGGCCAATCCACGCCGGCAGCCTGCGGCGCGCTCACGCGGCGTCTTTCAGCAGCGTCTCGCCGGGGCGCACGCGAGTGAACGCGACCGGCTTCGATGCGATCGCCAGCTGCTCACCCTCGAGGCGCGCGCTGGTGTAGGCCGAGCGCTCGAGCGATCCGGCGTCGGGGAAATCGGACCGAAAATGCGCGCCGCGCGAATCCTGCCGCGCGCGCGCTGCAACCGCGATGACGCGACTCACTTCGGTCAGGCTCTTCAGATTCATCCAGTCATGCCAGGATAGATTGAACGCGCGGTTGGCATCCGCGAGCGCGTAGTCGTCGAGCGCCGCGTCGAGCGCGGAAAGCTCGCGTTCCGCCGATGCCAGGCCGGCGGCGTCGCGGATGATACCGACACGCTCCCACATCACGCCAGAGAGCGTTTCGCGGAGCGGTTCAAGCGCGCCGTGCGGACTCGCACCGCGCGCACCGTTGGCACGTCGCGCGAAGGGTCGCTCGCAGCGCGCAACCGCCGCCTCGACCGCCGCCGGATCCGGCGCGCGCAGTGTACCCTCGGCGCGCACCCACGCCGCCATCGTGTCGCCCGCAACGCCGCCGTAGACGGTGGAATTCGCCACGCCGTTGCCGCCGAGACGGTTGGCGCCATGCACCCCGCCCGCATCCTCGCCGGCGACGAACAGACCGGGCAGCGCGGTCGCGCAGTCCGCGGCGAACTCCACGCCGCCCATCATGTAGTGCGCTGTGGGCACCACTTCGACCATCCCGCCGGCGAGATCGAAGCCGCAATCGGCGCAGCGTTCGACCATGCCCTTGAAATCGCGCCGCACCCGGTCCGGATCGAGGTGTGCCATCGAGATGTAGAGTCCGCCGTTCGGCGTCACCCGCCCGGCACGCATCTCGGCAAACATCGCGCGCGAGACGATGTCGCGCGTCGCGCGCTCGAGCTTCGGGTCGGTGTTCTGCATGAAGCGTTCGCGCGCGCCGTTCAGCAGATAGCCGCCCGCGCCGCGCAGCCCTTCCTCGAGCACCGTGCCGGTCATGCGCGTGTGCGGACCGGCAAGCAGGCCGGTTGGATGAAACTGCACCATCTCCATGTCACGCAGCGCGAGGCCAGCGCGCAGCGCCATCGCGAGTCCGTCGCAGCTCTTGTCGCCGGAGGGCGTGTGATAGCGGTACATCGTCGGCCCGCCGCCGGTGGCAAGGAGCACCGCTTTCGCGCGCACGAACAGGTACTCACCCGTACGCATGTCGATCATCAGCACCCCCGCGAGTGCGTCGCCCGAGCGCGTTTTCACCAGCTCGACGGCACGATGCTCTTCGAGCCGCGCCACGCGGCGTGCCCAGACCTGCTCGGCGAGCCGGTTGATGATCTCGATCCCGGTCAGGTCGCCCTTGTGCACGGTGCGGTCGAAGGTCTGCCCGGCAAAGGCCTTCTGGTGGATCGTGCCGTCCGGATTGCGGTCGAAGAAGCAACCGAGTTCGTTCTCCAGTTCGCGGATCCGCTCGACGGCGAGCGTCACGAGTTTCCAGGCGAGTTCCTGATCGGGCAGCCATTTGCCGCCCTCGATGGTGTCCATGAAGTGACGCTCGATCGAATCCCCGGCGGCGAGCGCGACGTTGAAGCCGCCCTGGACCATTCGCGTGCAACCGGACTTGCCGAGCAAGCCTTTGACCGCAACGGTGATCGACAGTTCGGGCGCCGCCTGGTGTGCATGCAAGGCCGCAAACAGGCCCGCGCCCCCGGACCCGAGAATGAGGACATCAGTGGAGATCTCGCGCGGCGACGCGATCACGTGATCATCTGTTCGGGCGTGCGAGTTACTTGATGCCGAGGCTGGCGAGCGCGCCGGCCCGTTTCGCCTGCGCTGCCACATTGACCGCGTCGTAGAGGCTTCCGCCGTGGCTGTCCATGGCGACGAGCAGCGGGCCGAATCCGCGCACGCGGAACTTCCACAGCGACTCCGGATTGAGGTCGTCAAGATCCACGTCCTCGATCGCCTCGACCCAGGTCGTCTCGAGCGCCGCCGTGCCACCGATGATCGCGAGGTAAGCGCCGCCCAGGTCCTTGAACGCGGCCGATGAATCCGCGCGCAGGCCACCCTTGCCGATGATCATGCGCACGCCGTACTGCTGCATCAGCGGGCGCGAAAAACGTTCCATCCGATCGCTCGTCGTCGTGCCGATGCACACCGGCGCGTAGCCTGTCGGATGCGTCGCGCTCTTGGCGACCTTCTTCACGTTCGGCGCAGTGTGGACGACCGCATGACCGGACAGGTCGAAGCGCGTCTTGCGGCCGCGGTCGAACAGGTGAATCTGGGTCGCATCACGAATACCGTACAACGTTCCGTTCAGCGTCACCGTATCGTTTACCCGCAGCGCGCGCACCTGCGCCTCGGTCACCGGCATCGTGAAGTCGTGGTGTGCCATGGTCGATGCGTTCGCCGGCGTCAATAGCCGAACTCGACGCCCTGCGGGCTGAAGGTCGCCCGTGCGCGCCGCGCCGAGTGACATTGCATGTTGACCGCGACGGGATTCATCGTGATGTGGGTGGCCGCAGTTTCGATATGCACGGCGAACGCGGTCGAATCGCCGCCCAGCCCCTGGGGGCCGACGCCGAGTTGATTCACTGCTCGGGTCAGCGCCTTTTCGAGTTTCGCGCCTTCCCGGTCGGCGCAGCGCGTGCCGAGCGGGCGCGTTGCCGCGATCTTGGCGAGGTGCATGCAGAGGTCAGCCGTGCCGCCAACGCCCACGCCGACAATCGTCGGCGGACAGGTGTTGCCGCCCGCCGCGAGCACGCAGTCGACGACGAAGGTCTTCACCGCATCGATGCCCTCGGCCGGAATCGCCATGCGCAGCCAGGAATTGTTCTCCGAGCCCGAGCCCTTCGGGATCATCTCGATCGAAAGCCGCTCGGCGTCCTCGGAGAAGTCGAAGTGGATGACGGGCACCCTGCGGCCGCAGGACGTGTGCTCGTTCTTGCGCGTTACAGGATGCACCACCGAGGAGCGCAGCGGATGCTCGCGCGTGGCGCGCGCGCAGCCCTCGCGGATCGCGGCCTTCAAGCCTGCGCCGTCGACCTCGACGCCACGCCCGATGACGACGTTGTAGATCGGGATACCTGTGTCCTGGCAGAGCAGGTTGTCGTTGTCCTCCGCAACTTTGATGTTGGCGATCATCGTGCCGAGGATGCGCTTCGCAGTCGCGTCGCTCTCGCCCGCATCGAGCCCGGAGAAGCCCTGCTTGATGTCCGGCGGCAGCAGCTTGACGGCGCGGATGTACAGCGTCTTCGCCGCCTCCTCGACTTGTTTCAGGTCGATTTTCATGCGGACGATTGTAGACTGCTACGAGGCGCTACAGCGCCAGCGCGAACGCAAGACCCATCGCGAGCGCCACGGCGGCCGCGACGGCGGCAAGCGTTTTCTGCCAGTCGCGCCAGGGCAGGAATTCGAGCGCCAGGAGCCGAAGCCCCCCGCCAAGGTGCGCCGCGAGCAGCACGACGATGCCCCATTCGGCGAACTTCACCGCCGGCAGCGCCGTCCAGGCGAGAAACACGTCGAACTGCGCCGCGCCCTGCAAGGATTGGCCAAGGGCCCAGAAGTGCACCGGCAGGAACAGCGCCAACGCGATCCCCGAGATACGGTGCACGAGGAAAGCCCAGTACGCCGGATGATTGCGCGCCCGCGCGTCGTTGCGCCGCATCAGCCGAAGACCCCGATGACCGCGCGCAGCCCGAGCGTCGCGAGCCCGAGCG
>JAQBBQ010000246.1:0-5623 GCA_032125995.1 Betaproteobacteria bacterium
ACCGTTCACCCGCACGTTCGCGGTCATGGCCGCGCTCGCCACGCTCGCCTGCCTGGCGGTGGCCTGGGACTATGTTCGCGGTGTGCGCGTGGCGCGCGACATGAGCCGCGGCGCGGGTGGCGGCGCGTGAATGCGTGATCACCTGATCGTGTGATGGCGTGACCGAAACGCTCATCGCATTCGCGATTCTGCTGGGCCTGGCCTTTGCGCGGATTCCGATTGCGTTCGCGATGCTGATCGTTGGCGTCGGCGGTTTCGCGCTGACGCGCGGCATGCACGCGGCCTTCGACCAACTCGCGCAAACGACCTTCGCCGCGGGCATCGACTACGAACTCTCGGTGGTGCCGCTGTTCGTGCTGATGGGCAACTTCGTCTCCCGTGCCGGGATGTCGCAGGAGTTGTTCCGCGCGGCGTACACCTTCATCGGCCACTGGCGCGGGGGGCTGGCGATGTCGACGATCGTCGCCTGCGCCGGATTCGGCTCGATCTGCGGCTCGTCGATTGCGACCGCCGCAACGATGTCGAAAGTCGCCTACCCGCCGATGCGCAAGCTCGGCTACTCGGACAAGCTTTCCGCCGCGTCGATCTGCGCAGGCGGCACGCTCGGCATCCTGATTCCGCCGTCGACGATCATGGTGATCTACGGGATCATCACCGAGACCAATATCGGGCGCCTGTTCGCAGCGGGCGTGTTCCCGGGCATCGTTGCGGTGGCGCTGTTGTGCCTCGCGGTGCGCTGGGTGGTGTGGCGTGATCCCACCTCGGGACCAGCGAGCGGCCGCTCATCCTGGGCCGAGCGCCTCGATGCGGTGAAGGGCATCTGGGGCGTGGTCGTTTTGTTCGTTGTCTCGATTGGCGGCATCTACGCCGGGATCTTTACCGCCACCGAGGGCGCCGGCATCGGCGCCTTCGGTGCGTTCATTTTCGCGCTCGCACGCCGGGCGCTGACCTGGCGCGTCCTGCGCGAGGTGCTGATCGACTCGGCACGCACGACGTCGATGCTGTTCATGATCCTTATCGGTGCGCTGGTGTTCGCGAACTACATCAACTTCACCAGCCTGCCTTACGATCTGACGAATTTCGTCGAGCAGTTCAAGATCAGGCCGATCATGGTGATCGTCGCGATCTGCGTGATCTACGTCATTCTCGGCATGGCGATGGAGGAGTTGTCGATGGTGCTGCTCACGGTGCCGATCTTCTTTCCGCTGGTGATGCAACTCGGCTTCGATCCGGTGTGGTTTGGGATCCTGATCGTGGTGATCGTCGAAATTGGCCTCATCAGCCCGCCGGTGGGCATGAACCTGTTCGTGTTGAGTTCGCTGCTGCCCGATGTGCCGACGCCGACGCTGTTCCGTGGCGTGATTCCGTTCGTGATTGCGGATATCGTGCGCCTGGGGATTCTGATCGCGTTTCCGGCGATTTCGCTCTGGCTGCCTTCGGCGCTCAATATCGCGGGCGGCTAAAGTACGGCGGCCCGGAAATGAAAAAGGCCCGCAACTGCGGGCCTTTTTTTGACCTGCCGCCTGCTTAGAGCGGCTGGATCGCTGCGGCCTGAAGGCCCTTGGGTCCTTTGCGGACTTCGAAGCGGACCTGCTGGTTCTCCTTGAGCGACTTGAAGCCGCCCATCTGGATCTCCGAGTGGTGCGCGAAGAGGTCTTCGCCGCCCTCATCAGGCGTGATGAAGCCGAACCCTTTCTGGTCGTTGAACCATTTTACTTTACCGGTAGCCATGTGATGTATTCCTTGATTGTGTTGCGTCGGCGGAACCGGGCCGATGCGACCGGGCACGACATCAAGGAAGGGAACTGGGTACCGCTACTGGTGCCGCGCAGCGTGCACGCGGCGGTGAGGGGACTTCGTACACACAGCTTGAAAATCTTGCGGTCGGGACTATACCACAGCGCGGGCAGGCGGTGGCGGATTCGCTATGATCTTGCCCAAGCTTCGATGGAGGTCTTCGTGAGCGTCGCACGCGGCTGGCAGTACTTCATGCATCCTGGGCCGACCAACATCCCGCAGCGCGTGCTGCAGGCGATGGCGCGTCCGGCGATCGATTTCACCGGTGCTGATTTCGTCGCCTTGCGCGACGCCTGCCTCGGGAAGCTAAAAGGCGTCCTCAAGACGGAGCGTGCGATCGTCGTTGCCTACGCGGCCTCGGGCAACGGGGCCTGGGAGGCGAGCATCGCGAACCTGTTTTCTCCCGGCGACCGCGTGCTGGTGTGCGAAAGCGGTTACTTCTCGCGGAACTGGGCGGCGACCGCAGCGGCCTTCGGTGCCGAGGTCGAGATCCTGCCGACCCCGGAGCGCAACGCGGTCGACCCGGATGCGCTCGCCGAACGCCTGGCACGCGACACCGCGCATGCCATCAAGGCGGTGATGCTCGTGCACAACGAGACGTCGACCGGCATCCGCCACCCGGTCGCCGAGGCGCGCGCGGCAATCGATCGCGTCGGTCATCCGGCGCTCTATCTCGTCGACACGATATCGTCGCTCGCCTCCTACGACTTTCGCATGGACGAATGGAAGGTGGATCTCGTGATTGGCGGGGCGCAGAAAGGCTTGATGCTGCCGCCGGGGATGTCCTTCACCGCGGTGAACGACAAGGCCTGGGCTGCGGCACAGGCGGCGCGCAACCCGCGGCGCTATTTCGACTGGCGCAACATGGTCAAGGACGGCCGGCAGGCGGCGTTCGTGGGGACGGCGCCGATCCACTATTTCTACGGCCTGGAGGCTGCGCTCGCGATGCTGGAAGAGGAGGGCCTCGAGAACGTTTTTGCCCGCCACCGGCGCCTCGCCGAGGCGACGCGCGCCTGCGTCGATGCCTGGGCTGCGGGCGGGGGGCCCGAGGTCTTTGCGCAGCAGCGCGCGTTCGCGTCGGATTCGCTGACCGCGGTGCTCATGCCGCAGGGCGAGGACGCCGACCGCGTGCGGCAAATCGCCGAAACGCGCTACGGTGTCGCGCTCGGTCGCGGGCTCGCTACATTGCAGGGGCGCGTGTTCCGCATCGGTCATATGGGCGATTTGAACGAACCGATGCTGCTCGGTGCACTTGCCGGCGTCGAGCTCGCACTGCGCGACGCGGGCGTGCCCTTCGGCCGCGGCGGGTTGGAGGCCGCGATCGGCACGCTTGCGCAGCGCTGATCAAGCGTACTCGTGACGCCGGAAGCGAAAGAAGTAGTGCCCGTCCTTGAATGGGTGCTCGTCGACGACATGGTGCGCGAGTCCGAGATCGACGAGCTGCTGGCCGAGCGTGACCGCGTCCTCGCGTGACAGCGCATAGCGCCGCACGATCCAGTCGACCGCCTCCGATCCAACGAAGCAGTCGTCGTAGGTCTTGCCGCGATAGCTGCGTGGCGCCACCGCGAGACCGCCGGGCGACCACATCTGTTTGAAGAGGTCGTCCAGCGCAATGGCCTCGACCGCCGCTGAGTTCGACGCGAAGCGGTAGAACAGGCGCTCGTCGCGAAATGGGTGGTCCTTGACGACGTGATGAAAGACGCCGTGCTCGAGCAGGCACTGTCCGACCTCGAGGGCTGCGGCGCGCGACGTGCCGATCGCTCCCACGAGCCAATCGAGCGCCTCGCTGCCGATGAAGCAGTCCGCGTAGCTGTTCCCCGCGTAGCGACGGTCCGCGCGTTCAACCCCGTCACTGTCCCGCATGCGTTCGACCAGGGCCTGCACGGTGGTGCCGGCGGCGTGGATCAAGGTCACAGCGGACGGCAGCGTGCGCGGCGGATCGGATTCGAGCATGCGGTACAAGGCACCCGCGTCATTGGGAACGCCCGCCTGCGACAGCGCGTCGGATAGTGCGCGCAGGCTCGGAAGATCGCGATGATCGACCAGCGCAACGAGATCGCAGGCACCGACGGCGCGCGCGAGGGCGCGCTCGGACTCGGAGACCGAAACACGGGCGCCGAGCATGGCGATCCAGGTTCGCGCCGGCGCGCGCTCGCGCAGCGCCTGGGCGTAGGCGATCAGATCGAGCGATTCCTCGGCGATGCGCTGCAGATCGAGGACCAGGAGCGTGTTCGCGTCCGCCGGGCCCGCTGCTGCGGCGAACTGCGCCACCGCGTTGGGTCGATCGACGCTCTGGACGTCGATTCCCGCCGCCCCGAGCGCGGCGGTCCAGACCGATCCCTGGTACGGGCTGACCGGCGCCAGCACGGCACGGTGAGAACGGCGAGAACCTGCGGCCATCGACCCTTGGTCGCAGCCGGGGCACGAACCTGACGTCTCAGCCTCGGCGCAGCGCGGCGAAGGCTTCGTCGACGACGCCGAGCGTGTGCTCAATGTCGGCGTCAGTGTGCGCGATCGAGATGTAGAACTTCTCATTCGGATTGACCAGCAGCCCGCGCTTGAGGAGTTCCATTGCCCAGCGCCATCCGAGGTCCTTGTCCGCGGTGGTCAGGTCCATCCAGGTCCGCAGCGGCCGGCGGTCGGTGAAACGCACGCCGAATACGGCGTCCTCGCCGGGCGCCTGGACCGCGTAGCCATGTCGGGTTCCCGTCTCGACGATGCCGGCGCGCAGGCGTCCGCCGATGCGATGCAGTTGGTCGTAGACGCCGGGCGCCGCGAGGACATCGAGCGCGGCGCAGCCCGCCGCGGCGCAGATCGGATTGCCGTTCAAGGTGTGCGTCGCCCAGACCACCTGCTCGCGTGGTCGGCTGCGCGCATCGAGCACCGACAACACGTCGGCGCGGCCGACGATCACTGCCATCGGAAAGCCGCCGCTCACCGCCTTGCCGTAACAGGCGAGATCCGGGATCACGCCGTAGCGCTCCTGCGCACCGCCCCAGGCAATGCGAAATCCAGTGACGATCTCGTCGAACACGAGGACGATGCCGTGCTTTTGCGTGACCTCGCGCAGCGCCTGCAGGAATCCCGGTTCGGGCAACAGCACGCGCTGCAGCGGTTCGACGATCACTGCGGCCAGTTCGTTCGCGTGGGCTTCGATCAGTGCAACGGCGCGCTCGGTTTCGTTGAACGGCGTGACCAGCACCGAGTCGCCGGTCTGCAGCGGGACGCCGATCGAATCCGGTCTCGCGTGCGGATAGTCCGAGGGCACGCTCGGCACGGTGCCCCACAGGCCGTAGTCGTGCATTCCGTGCCACGCGCCTTCGAACTTGAGAATCTTGTCGCGGCCGGTGAACGCGCGCGCGATGCGCAGCGCGTAAAACGTCGCCTCGGTCCCGGAGCCCGCGTAGTGCACGACCTCGGCGCAGGGCACCGCATCGATCAGGCGCCGCGCGAGCGCAATCTCGGGCTCGTTTAGGAAGAAGTAGGTCGTGCCCTTGTCGAGACGCGCGGCGACTGCTGCGCTGACCGCGGGATGCGCGTGACCCAGCAACGCAGGTCCTGAGCCGAGGTGGTAGTCGATGTATTCGCGCCCCGCAACGTCCCAGACACGGCTGCCCTTGCCGCGCTCGACCACCAGGTTGAGTTCGGGCGGCAGGACGAACAGACCGAGCCCGCCGCCGGCCAGGAGACGGATCGATCGACGACGATCAGGATGCTCGCTCGGACAGCGTGCGCGACGGCGCGGACCGCCGGGGCCGCGGGCGTGGTCGGGGAGGCGACCGTGCAGACGATGTCGATCGATCGGATCGTGGGGATCGCTCCGAAC
>JAQBBQ010000247.1:0-5232 GCA_032125995.1 Betaproteobacteria bacterium
TTTCCCACCCCCGCCGCTCTCCCTATCTCCTTGGCCTCTTCCGGTCCCACCCAACCCTGCGGTGGGGCGGGCCCGCTAACGGGCTCGACGACTGCAGCGCGCACGGCCAGCACCGGGACTTCATCGGATGGCGTTGAAGCACAGCATCGCGCGGGACTGCCGCATCGGCGCACGGCGCAGCAACCAGGACCGCATTGGCTACTGGGCGAGCGAGCAGGCGCTGCTGATGGTCGTTGCCGATGGCATGGGCGGGCATCCGCGCGGCGAGCTCGCGGCGCAGCTCGCCGTCGACAAGATTGTCGAAGACTTCATCCGCGAAGCGCGGCCGCGGCTTGCGCAGCCAGAGGAATTCCTGCTGGATGCATTCGGACGCGCGCATCAGTCGATCGTCACCCATGCGCGCGAGATCAAACTGCCGGACGCCCCGCGCACCGTGCTGGTCGCCTGCGTGGTGCAGGACGGCGCCGCCACCTGGACCCATGTGGGCGATGCGCGCGCCTACCTCATCCGCCGCGGCGCGCTCGTCGCGCGAACGCACGACCATTCCTATGTCCAGCACCTCGTCGACACCGAGCGGATCAGCGAGGAAGAGGCAGGCCTGCATCCGGAGCGCAATCTGGTCCTCAGATGCATCGGCGGCGACGATGCGCCGCAGCTGCCCGAGCCCGAACGCGTCGTGCTCGAGAGGAACGACATCGTTCTGCTGTGCTCCGACGGATTCTGGGGTCCGCTTGTGCCGGATGAGCTGCTTGCGGGATTGCCCGGGCGCGCGCTGCAGGCGGAAATCGATGCACTGGTGCGGCGCGTCGAGACGCGCGCCGGAACGCAGTGCGATAATGTTTCGGTCATGGCGATCGTGTGGCACGAGCGCAAACGCCGCGCTGCCGCCGCGCGGCGCGCGAAGCCTGCCGACGACGTTCCGACCCAAGCCTAGGACTTCTACGTGACGACACCACAGACGGCGATCCGGCCGAGCGGACGCGCGCCGGATGCACTCCGCGCGGTCAGCTTCACGCGCGCCTTCACGCGTCACGCCGAAGGCTCGGTGCTGGTCGAATTCGGCGCGACGCGCGTGCTTTGCACGGCGAGTGTTGAAAACCGCGTGCCCCCGTTCCTCAAAGACCAGGGGCGCGGCTGGATCACCGCTGAGTACGGCATGTTGCCGCGCGCGACCCATACGCGGTCGGACCGCGAGGCGGCTCGCGGCCGCCAGTCGGGCCGCACCCAGGAGATTCAGCGCCTGATCGGGCGCGCGCTACGCGCGGCGTTCGATCTGGGCGCCCTCGGCGAGCGCACGATCAAGGTCGATTGCGACGTCCTGCAGGCCGACGGCGGCACGCGCACTGCAGCGATCACCGGTGCCTACGTCGCGGTGCACGATGCCCTCGGCTGGATGCGCACCCAGGGGCTGATCGACGCGCTGCCGGTGCGTGACTTCGTCGCCGCGGTCTCGGTCGGCCTGTACCAGGGCGTTGCGGTGCTCGATCTCGACTACGCCGAAGACTCGGCCTGCGATTGCGATATGAACGTGGTGATGACCGGCGGCGGGCGCTTCATCGAGCTCCAGGGCACTGCCGAAGGCGAGCCGTTCGCGCGCGCGCAGGTCGACGAACTGATGCTGCTCGCCGAGAAGGGCATCCAGGCGCTCGTCGCGGCGCAGCGCAGCGCGCTCGATCTCTAGCGGCGAGTGAAGGGACTCGAGAAACTCGTTCTCGCGAGCAACAATCCCGGCAAGCTGCGCGAGATCGAGGCGCTGCTCGCCCCGCTTGGCATCGAGGTCGTCACGCAGGCCGCGCTCGGTATCGGCGAGGCCGACGAGCCGCACGAAACCTTTCTGGAGAACGCGCTCGCCAAGGCGCGCCACGCGAGTCGCGCGAGCGGTCTGCCCGCACTCGCCGACGATTCCGGCCTCTGCGTAGAGGCGCTCGGCGGCGAGCCCGGCGTGCACTCGGCGTACTACGTGGGGACGGCAGGATCGCGCGAGTCGCGCGATGCGCAAAACAACGCCAAGCTGCTTGCCGCGCTGGCGGCGCAGCCGAACCGGCGCGCGCACTACTGCTGCGTGTTGGTGTTGCTGCGCCATGCCGACGATCCGCAGCCGCTCGTCGCCGAGGGCAACTGGCACGGCACGATCGGGCAGGCCGCGCGTGGTTCGAACGGCTTCGGCTACGACCCGCTCTTCATGCTGCCCGGGCGGGACTGCACTTCGGCCGAGCTCGATGCGGCCGAGAAAAACCGCATCAGCCATCGCGGGCAGGCGCTCGAGCGCCTGCTCGAGCGGTTGCGCGAACGCCGATGAGCGCGAAGCCCGTTACGCTGCATCGCCCCGACCGCGTGCGCCTCGCCGTGCTGCCGCCGCTCGCGCTCTACATCCACATCCCCTGGTGCGTGCGCAAATGCCCTTATTGTGATTTCAATTCGCACGAGCGTGGCGGTGCGCTGCCAGAGGCCGAGTACGTCGATGCGCTCATCGCCGATCTCGAAGGACTGCTGCCCTCGGTCTGGGGCCGGCGCGTGACGAGCCTGTTCATCGGCGGCGGCACGCCGAGCCTGTTCTCGGTCGGCGCCATCGACCGGCTGTTGTCGGATGTGCGCGCGCGCCTGCCGCTCGAGCCCGATGCGGAAGTGACGCTCGAAGCAAATCCCGGCACCGCGGAGGCGGAACGCTTTCGCGGCTACCGTGACGCGGGTGTCAATCGCCTGTCAATCGGTGTGCAGAGTTTCGATGACGCCCTATTGCAGAAGCTGGGGCGAATCCACGATGGCGCGGAGGCTCGGCGCGCAATCGAGATGGCAGGCGCGACATTCGACAACGTCAACCTCGACCTGATGTACGGATTGCCCGGGCAGACGCTGGCGATGGCGCGCGCCGACATCGACGCGGCGCTGCAGTGGAAGACGACGCATCTGTCGGCCTACCAGCTCACGATCGAGCCGAACACCGTGTTTCATGCGCACCCGCCGCAACTGCCCGAGCACGACGCTTGCGCCGACATGCAGGTCCTGGTCGAGGCAGCGCTCGGTGCCGCTGGCTATGAGCACTATGAAACCTCGGCCTTCGCCAAACCCGGCCGGCGCTCGCGGCACAACCTCAATTACTGGCAGTTCGGCGACTACCTCGGCATCGGCGCCGGGGCGCACGGCAAGATCAGTTTTGCGGATCGAATCACGCGCCACTCGCGCGCCAAGCAGCCGCGCGAGTACATGGCGGCGGCGCTGCGCGGCGCGTCGATGGTCGAGGACCGCGCAATCGAGGCGCGTGAGATTGCATTCGAATTCATGCTGAACGCGTTGCGCCTCGTAGAGGGGTTCGATGCGGCGTTGTACGCCGCACGCACCGGCCTGTCGCTTGGAGGAATCGCGGCGCCGCTCGCCGAGGCCGAGGCGCGCGGACTGATCGAGCGGTCGGCGACGCGCATCCGGCCGACCGAGCGCGGGCGCCTGTTTCTAAACGAGCTGATCGCGCTTTTTCTGCCCGCGGAATAGCGCCCAGCGTCCCGGCGCAGTGCGGCCGATCCTGAACCAGTATCAGAACCGATTGCCTCGGCCTCCCGCATCGCCTGGGCGTTGCTGTCCAAGAACGAGCCGCTGCGCACGGCATGAATACAACGATCCGCTGAGACTGCATCTGTCGATGACGAAACGGTCAAACCGGTACCTGGAATACCTGATCAAATTCAACGGCGGCACCAATGATGCCGACTAAGGAGCGAGGACCGGGTATGCGGCTTTCATCGGGGCCAGAGCATTCAGTGCTCACAAACAGGCCGGTTATAGTGACGCAGTCCGTTCTTCCATCAGCATCACCAGTACCGTTGTGGAAACGGGGGAAGTCCTTATAGGGAATTAGTTCCAGAACGGAGTCAAGCCATGCCACTACTCCGCGCGCTCGCCGCGTTACACCTCGTGATGGTCTTTGCGCTGCATTCGGCGCACGCCGACCAGATCGTGCTCAAGAATGGCGATCGGCTGACGGGAAAGGTCGTCTCGAAGACGGACGACACGCTTACGTATCGTACCGAGTATGCCGGTGAGATCAAGGTGCGCTGGAAGGACGTCGTCTCGATCGCGACCGATGAGCCCGTCACCGTGATGTCGGCGGATGGCAAACTGGAAAAAGTCCGGCTGGAGCGCGCCGGCGCCGGGGACGCCAAGCTCGTGTCGGAAGAAAAATCCCACGACGTACGTCTTGCCGACGTCGCGCACATCAACCCGCCGCCGCACGTCACCGGTACCGGGGTGACCTATGGGGGACGCGTCAGCCTTCTCGCCAGCGCCTCCCGTGGCAATACTGACGACGGGCGGGTCTACGGGGAAGGCCAGTTGAGGGCGCGGGCCAAGGCCTACAGTTACGGCATCAACTTCCAGGCCGAGCATAAGGAAGAAAAGAGCGTCACCACGGCGCAGAACTACTGGCTAGGCGGCCGCTACAATCGTGTCATCGATGACCAGCGTTTCGCGTATGTGCGAGCGTCCGCGCGGAACGACGAGTTCATAGATATTCGCCTGCGCACCACGCTGGGCGGGGGTCTGGGTTGGAAATTTTTCGATACTGAAAAGGAGCATTTCAGCGTACTTGGTGGTCTCGAGTACGCCGCAGTCGACCGCAAGGACCGCGTCAGTGATTCCTATCCGGCGTTCGGCTGGGGGGTGGACTACAGGCAGTGGGTCTTGGACGATCATCTCGAGTTGTACTTCAACCAAACGGGATTCTCGAGCCTGAGGAGCGCTAGCGGGGACGTTACGTTCAGGACTCGGACCGGTGTGCGCATTCCCCTGGCAGCCAAACTTAGCGCCAATGCCCAAGTAAATTACGACTATGAGAGCGATCCCGGACCCGGCCGGGACAAGACGGATGTGCAGCTGCTAATGGGGCTTGCCTACGATTTCTGACGTCGCGTAACTGATGATTCGTGACTCGTGACCCGTGCGTGCGTACGATTGAGTCGCAAAGCGACTGACATGAACGCCCGATGCGCGAATCCGTGCGGCGGATCTCCGCATTTCAGAAATCGATAGCGAAGCGGGCCTGAAAAACGTTCACGCGCCCGCCGTCGACCGCGGGGGGGACTGCGCGATCGTTCACCCGACCGTGGACGTAGTTGAGCATCAGCCGGCTATCGTCATTGATATACCAGTTGAGCCCCGCGGTGACGTCGGTTTGGCGGCCGCCGCCCACTGCGCCGTCGGTCAGGTCGACGTACGACAGGCGCAACGCCACCTCCCACGCAC
>JAQBBQ010000248.1:0-5939 GCA_032125995.1 Betaproteobacteria bacterium
ACGAGAACTCGACAGCGAGAACCAAGATCAACGTTCGCTCCTTCTGTTCATGCGCGCACCCTCGGCGCGCGGCTGACGGCAGTCATCCGTTTGTACGCATCGCGTGTCCCATACGGCGAAGTCACCCCAGTGCGGCCGGGCGCTTGCGCCACTTGCCTTCCTTGGTGAGCACCTCAATGGCGAGCTCCGGCGTCGCCTTCGGATAAAGCGCCTGCGCACGGGCCAGGATCCGCGCGCGCTCCGCCGCAAGCGCCGCCTCCAGTTCCGTGCGCGTCGGCGCGGCGCCGGTATTCCTCAACCACTGGTCGCGCCGCGCGAGCATCCCGCCAAGCAGGCTCGTCGCGTCCGCGACGTTGTTGTCCAGGTGCGCGAGGAGCCGCGCCACCGGCGCAGTGAAGTCCAATAGCGTGCGCGACGCCGCCTCGCGGTACAGCTCGGACGCATCCTCGGCGATGCCCGGCTGGGCGCCGAACTTCGCGAGCACCGGCATCTGCGCCGTGAGCGAGGCGCACAGCGCGTCGATAGTCTGGATGCGAAGCCGCGGCGCGAGCTCGCGCGACACCTTCTCGGTGACGCGCTTGCGCATCTCGGCCGCCGCCTTTTTCGTGAACGTGATGGCGACGATCTCTTCCGGCTGCTGCACGATGTCGAGCAGCTTGAGGAAACGATCCACCAGCAGCGACGTCTTTCCCGAGCCCGCCGGCGCCTGCACGATGAACGAGCGCCGGACATCGAGTGCCTGATCACGCTCTTTCTGGTCCGCCACGTGCCGGCGTTCAGCCAGAATGGAGACCATGCGCTTTGCGGTCGTAATCGAAAAAGGTGAAGGGAACTACGGGGCGTACGTTCCTGATCTTCCCGGCTGTGTCACCGTGGGTGACACCGTTGAGGAAACCCTGCCTGAGATCGGGGAGGCCATCGTGTTCCACCTCGAGGGGCTCCGCGAGGACGGCCTGCCGATCCCCGAGCCGAGCAGCCGCGTCGAATACGTGGACGTCGCCGCCTAGCCTCATTCGGAGTCCTCGCCCTCGTCGCCGAGGGCATCGATTCGCTCATACACGCGGCACAGCGGCGGCAGGTCGCAAAAGCGGCAGGTCTGCAGGCCCTTCTTGGGATCGACGCGCGCCTCGCCAGAGGCGAAACCCGCACCGAGCGCCTCCAATTCCTTCTTCCACCCGGCGAGCAAGGCGTTCCAGTCCTTCGCGGCATTCACTTTCGGCATCCGGTCCTTGCGATCGGCAAAACCCATGTAACGCATCTCGCCGGTCTTCAGCTTCGCGAACGCGATGGCCGCGATGTCCTCGGCTGCGTTCAGCGCGTAGAGCGGAAGCTGCGGATCGTCGGGCCGCTCGCCGAGCCACTCGTTCGGCGTCGGCCTGCCGGCCTTGTAGTCGATCAACGCGTGACCGCCAGCTTCGAGCCGGTCCATGCGGTCGATGCGGCCATTCAATTTGAGGCCCGCGACCGCGAGCGTGCGCTTGTCCTCCATCGCGACGACGCTGAACGCGGGGCGCGCGCGCTCGACGTCGAGCCACTCGCGCGCGAGCCTCGCCAAGCGTTTTCTCTCCAGCGCAGCGAAGGGTTCCTCCAGTTCCGCATCGGCCACCGCCGCGGCAGCCGCCTTGTCAATATCGGGCGCGCAGTCTTGCGCGAGACGTTCGCTGTCCTTCAGTTCACTCCACAACACTTTCATCAACGTATGCAGAAGGCGTCCGCGCGTTCGCGCATCCGGTCCATCGGCGGGTTCCTCCAACGCCTCCGCAGCCAGGCGATGGCGCGCAAAGGCGCGGAACGGGCACGCGGCCTGGTCGGACAGAATCCGGGTTCCGCCTCTGGGGGTTTTCGTGGCGAGCGCGGGCGCCGCGCCGTCTGCGACCACCTCGAGCCGCCGCGCAGCGAAGATGACATCGCGAACCGTCGGGTAGATTTTCGTCGCACTCGATTCGGACACCGCAATGGGCACGTCGCCAATCAGCGGCGAGGCGATCAGGTCCCGGTCCTCTTCGTGCGCCGGGTGGGAAACCACTACTTCGTCAGCAGCCGACAACCACCCCGCAGTGATTCGCTTTGCGCGCTCGAGCGTCGCCTCGGGCGAGGCTTCGGGAATTTCCGCCTTGCGCTGCAGTGCCGGCGGCAGAAACGGGTTGGGTCTGGCGTGCAGCGGCCAGGCCTCGTCGGTGAGGCCGCTCACCCAGAGGCAATCGAACTCGAGCCCGACGGATTCGAACACGCCCAGCACCTGGATCGGCGCACCTGGCGACTCTGGCTGGAACAGCGTGTCCGCGCAGTGGCGCCGCAGTTGCGCGAGCGCCCGCGCGAACGACATGCGTGGCGCGACGCGTTCGAGCTTGGCGAATTCGGCGAGGGTTTCGTTGAACTTCGCCCGGGTCTGGAATTCGTCCGAGTCCAGGCTGCGCCCAGGAAACCCCACGGCTTCAAGCAGCGCGGTGAACTGCCGTCCCCAGTCGTGCGGCGAGCGCTCGCCGGCGGGCGCTTCGCGAACCTGGGCGAATAGCGCCTCGAGCCGCTGGCGCAGCACCGGGCAGCGCTCGACCAGGCCGATGAGTTTGCCGAGCGTGACCCGCGCCGGTGCCTGCTTGCGAAGTGCAGCGTCGAGCAGTGCGCGCTGCGCCATTTCCGACTCCGCGCCGGCGATGAAGGGCGAGCGCAGGAGCTTCGAGGCCTGCTCGAAGCTCACCTCGCCCGCGGCGAGTTCGAGGATCGAGAGCGCCGCGCGCGCGAGCGGGCAATCCGAAAGGGGCACGCCGAGCGATACGTTGAACGGCAGCGCCTTGCGCTCGTTTCCCGGTAGATTGAAGGCCGGGTGCATGACGCGCGAGAACACGCGCACCACTTCGCGACGGCGCTGCCCCAGATCAGGAACGACCACGCCGATGCGCGTCACGCCGAGTTCGAGCTGCGCGCGCGCCCACTGTGCGGCAGCGTCCAGCTCCTCGCGCGTCGATCGGAACACCCGGCGGCCTGCCTTCGATTCGCGGCGCTCGGGTGCGCAGCTGCGCAGCTCGATGCCCTGCGCTGCGCAGGCAGCGAAGAAATCGCGTTCCTGCGGCGTCACCACATCGAAGGCGTAGGCAACGAGGAGTTTCGGTTTCCTGAGCGCGGCCTCGTTCAGGAGCGGCGCGACGCGATCTGGCAGGCACGCCGCGTCGGTGTTGCCTTCGCGTTCGCAGCGCTTGGCGTAATCGCGCGACCACTCGGCGAAGGCCCTGGCGTCATCGTTGCCCGGGAAGCTTCCCAGCGCCCCTGCAATGCGCCAGGCATGCGCCAGCGTCCAGGCGCGGCGGCAATCTGCGGCCGCCTGCGGCACCGCGAGCAGGGCCTCGCCCCAGCGGCTCTCGCGGATCGCGGATTCCCACAGGGCTTGCTCCTGCGCAGCGGTGAGGAGCAGCGGCAGCGCAAGTTCGGAAACCAGCGCGTCCTCGTAGAGCCGCTCGACCAAGGCATGAAACGGCAGCACATCCGCCGTCTCCCAAACCGCCTTGCCAACGGCGATCCGTCCCGCGTCGAATTCGCCCGCGAGCGCCTGCGCGAGGCGCCGGTTCGGCGTGACGATCGTAATGCCCGCTGCATGGCCGGCTGCGAGGCGCTCGAAGAGATCCGTTTTTGCGATCGCCGCGTGCGTCAGCGTGGCCATGCGCGAGTGTAGCGGTGCCAGGGGCTCGCCTCGTGAGCCGGTGAGCTGGTGAGCCGCCCGAGCGGCTAACATCGTCCCCGTCACTCAGGGATCCGGGGAGACCGACATGCTCATCATGGTGATCACCACGCCGCGTGCCGATCCGCCGTCGACGATGACGCACCGTCGGCTGAAACTGTGGCGCTGGATCGCGCCCAAGCTCAAATCGCGCCTCTGCCACTGGGTCTACGCCCGGCCCGGGCGCGGCGCAGTGGCGTTATTCGACGTCAGCTCGCATGAGCAGCTGCACGCAGTGCTGAACGAATGGGCAGAGATTATCCCCGCCACCTTCGAGCTCCACCCGCTGATCGACGCGGCCGCCGCGCAGCGCTACCTCGGGCGCAAGCAGCCGAAGGCGCGACGTTAGCCGCCCTTAGTGCGACATCAGCACCGGGACCGTCATCGCCTGGATGAGGGTGCGGGTCGCGCCACCGAGCACGAGCTCGCGCAAGCGTGAATGCCCGTAGGCGCCCATCACGATGAGGTCGGCGTCGACGTCCGCCGCACGTGACAGGATCTGCGAGCCGATGTCGAGCCCCTCGGCATGCTGCTGCGCGACCTGCACCCGCACGCCGTGGCGCGCGAGCGTAAGGCCGATATCGGCGCCCGGCACGTCGCCGTGCTCGGGGCCAAGTCTTGGATTGAAGACGACCACCTGGACGGCGTCGGCCTGCTTCAGGAAGGGCAGCGCATCCTGCACCGCGCGCGCGGATTCGCGGCTCGAATTCCACGCAACGAGTACGCGCTTGCCGAGCGTTTTGAACCTGCCGGCATAGGGAATCATCAGCACCGGGCGGCCCGCCGAAAGCACGAGCTCCTCGGCGAAATCGGGCGTCGTGCCCGGATCGAACTTCGCGTTGGGGTCGAACTGGCCGACGACCACCAGGTCGGCGTAGCGGGCGGACAAGCGCGTCGCCGCGAGCGCGTCGTCCTCGCTCGGGCGCCATTCGACTTCGCTGCGTCCGGCACGGTTCACCGCGGCGTGGAACGCCTCCTCGGCCTTCTTGGCGGCGGCGGCACGCACGCGCCGCGCGGCGTCCTCGACCGTCGCGCCCGCCTCGGCGAGCGCGTACGACGGATAGCGCGGCGAGGAGAGCGCAAACTGCCCCACCAGGTGCGCGTCGAAGGTTTGCGCGCAACCGAGCGCCAACTCGAGCCGGGTGGCGCTGCGCGGGCCGTTGTCCAGATGAACCAGTATCGTCTTGTATTCCATGGTCGATCCTTCGTCGTGGGCGCCTGCCGGCTTGTGGGAGCCTCAGCGCCCGATGGTCACAATCATCCTAGGATCGGCGCCGTGCGCGGCGTTGCGCCAGATCAATCTTCGCAATCTTCGGTCTGGGCGAGGCGGCACTGCGCGTTGCCACAAGCGCCGCGGCGCCCACCCCGCTAGCGCTCGAGGAGCTGCTTCTTGTCGGCGACCTTGGTCCAGGCGTCTGCGTCTTCGGGCGCAGGCTTGCGCTCGATGATCGGCGGCCAGTTCGGCGCGAGCTCGCGGTTCAGCGCAATGAAGGCCTGCTGCGCGTCGGGCACGTCGTCCTCGGCGAAGATCGCTTCGACCGGGCACTCGGGCACGCACAACGTGCAGTCGATGCATTCGTCCGGGTCGATGACGAGCATGTTGGGGCCTTCGCGAAAACAGTCGACCGGACAGACATCGACGCAATCGGTGTACTTGCACTTGATGCAGGATTCGGTAACAACGTAGGTCATGAGGGGGGTGTAGTTAAAAACATCAATAAAATCCATAGCTTGCAGTACCGCAGCGCGTGCGGGTTGCGTTCCCGGGGGTCGCCCTCATAATTACGTACGCAGGCGGAGTGGCCGCAAACTGGCGCCGGAACCCAGAGGCTAGACTAAGTCGGCCCGGTAGACCAACCACGCGACCCAAAAGATTTCAGTCAGCCCACCCGTCAACGAATCCCACATTCCCTTTTGAGGATCCATGAGTAGTTCAAACATCAATCCAGTCACCGACGACACCTTCGAGCCCGAAGTGCTCAATTCCGAATTGCCCGTTCTGGTCGACTACTGGGCCGATTGGTGCGGGCCTTGCAAGTCGATTGCGCCGATCCTGGACGAGGTCGCGCGGGAATACGGCGGCCGCCTCAAGATCGCAAAAATGAACGTTGACGAGAACCAGCAAGTGCCGGCCAAGTTCGGCATCCGGGGGCATCCCGACGCTGATGCTGTTCAAGAACGGCAATCTCGAGGCGACAAAGGTCGGCGCCCTGTCGAAGTCCCAGCT
>JAQBBQ010000249.1:0-11979 GCA_032125995.1 Betaproteobacteria bacterium
GTAGACCTCGGCCTGCGCCTTGTGTTGGAGCAGGCGCTTGCCGGTCGCCGCATACGACTTCGCCTGCAGCCGGTACAAGCGGGCGTCGCTCCGGTACAGGCGCAGCGGCTCGGCAAGCATGGCGAGCGCCTCCGCATTGCGCCCGAGCGCCTGCAGCACCTCCACGGTGGCATAGAGCAGCGACCGACGCTGCGGATAGCGCAGGCGCGACGCCGCGAGCAACGCGAGCGCGCCCGCGCCGTCGCCCGCCGCGAGGCGCAGGTTCGCGGCAAGGGTGTCGATCATCGGGCTCGCCGCCTTGCCCGCGCGCAGCCGATCGACCTCGACCTGGGCGTCGGCGATGCGCCGCTCGCGCTGCAGCGCGATCGCCAGTCCATAGCTCACCGCGGTTTCGTTCGCGAAGCGACGATCGCGCAACAAGTCGTTGAAATGGGTCACCGCGTCGCGCGCGTCGCCGCGCTCGGCACGCAGCTTGGCGCGCACGAGGTGAAACTCGAGGCTGTCCTGCGTTTGCCGGTAGCGCAGATGCTCGGCGCGGTTCTGCGCATCTGACATCCGGTCGACGCTCATCGGGTGGGTGCGCAAATAGCCCGGCACGGTGCCGTCATCACTCACCCGCGTGGCCCGCTGCAGCTTGTCGAAGAACGCGGCCATCGCCCGCGGGTCGAAATCGGCGCTTGCGAGCATCTGAAAGCCGATGCGGTCGGCCTCGCGTTCAAAGCCTCGTGTGTAATTGATCTGGGACTGAACGCCGGTCGCCTGGATTGCAGCGGTTGCCCCCGCCGCAAGGTCGGGCCGCGACCCACCGAGCAGGATCGCCGCGATGGTCGCCGCGATCATCGGGATCTTCATGCGCTCCTGCGCGCCCACCAGGCGCGCAATGTGGCGTTGGGTGACGTGCGCGATTTCGTGTGCGAGCACCGAGGCGAGTTCGGATTCGGAGGCCGATGACGTGATCAGTCCGGTGTGCACGCCGATGAAGCCGCCCGGCAGCGCGAACGCGTTGATCGATGGGTCGCGGATGGCGAAGAACTCGAACGCCTGGCGCGCGTCGGGGGCCACCGCGACCAAGCGCCCGCCCAGGAGGTTTAGGTACTCGGTGACTTCAGCGTCGTCGACGTAGCTCGGCTCGTGGAACCGGATGTCCCGCATGATGCTCTCGCCGATCCGGCGCTCGACTTGCGGCGGCAGGGAGCCGTCCGCAGCGCCCCCAAGATCCGGCAAGACCGTCTGCGCGAAGACCGGTGGCAGTGCGATCGCAAGGGCGGTCGACAACACCACGGCTGCACGCATGCGCCTATGATACCGTTGGCGCGGCTAAGTTCCCTCGAGTATTCGAACACGTGGCTCGATCGCCTTCCGGCAGCCTGACCCATTTCGATACCCGCGGACGCGCGCAGATGGTCGACGTCGGCAACAAGGCGGCGACCCGGCGCGTGGCAATCGCGACCGGGCGCATCGAAATGAAGGCGGCGACGCTTGCGCGCGTCGCCGCGGGCAGCGCAGGCAAGGGCGATGTGCTCGGCGTGGCACGCATCGCCGCCATTCAGGCGGCGAAGCGCACGGCCGAACTGATCCCGCTCGCCCACCCGATTGCATTGACCCGCGTGGCCGTCGACTTCGTGCTCGACGCACCCGGCTGCGCGGTGGAGATTTCGGCACGCGTCGAGTGCCGCGGCCAGACCGGCGTCGAGATGGAGGCGCTCACCGCCGCCGCCGTCGGCCTGCTCACCGTGTACGACATGCTGAAGGCCGTCGATCGCGCGATGACGATCCGCGACGTCAGCTTGCTTGAAAAGCGCGGCGGGCGATCGGGAACCTTCCGCCGTTCGAGCGCAGCGGGGAAATCCGCAAAGCCGAGAAGTCGACGCGCCGCATGAATGTATGAATAAGTACTTTTGATGTAAGCAGGGCCTTTCCACGTCGGGGGTTAGCCGCTAGCATGGCCCAGTTTCAGCAGGTTGACGCGGCGCAGGTTTCGGCCTCGCAGCAGGTGGTGAATCGATAACAAGCGTCGGCGCAACGGCCGGCGCGAACTCCTTGGAGGAGGCAGCTATGGATGAGGCACGCAGAGTTGTGCTGAGAGGCGCCGGCGCCACGGGCATGCTCGCCGCCGCGCTGGCAGCGGGCTTGCTCAAGCCCGAGCGGGCGATTGCGGCGAGCTGGAACAAGGCGGCGTTCGATTCGAAGAGCCCAGTCGACGCCTTGCAGAAAATGGGCGCGGCGAACCCCGAAAACACCGGCGATATCGTCATCGAGGCGCCGGAGATCGCCGAAAACGGTGCGGTGGTGCCGATCGAGATCACGAGCAAGGTCCCGGGCACGACGTCGCTCGCGGTGCTGATCGAGAAAAACCCGCAACCACTCGCCGGACAATTCCAATTCATGGCCGGCGCACTGCCGTTCGTGAAGGTCAATGTCAAGATGGGCGGATCCTCCCTGGTGCGCGTCGTCGCGCAGGCCGGTGGCAAGTACTACACGGCCACCAAGGAAATCAAGGTCACCCTCGGCGGCTGCGGCGGCTGAGAAAAGGAGACGAACATGGCAGGTCCGATGAAAGCGCGCGCGAGGATGCGCGGCAACTACACCGACATTCGCGTGCTGATGAGCCATCCGATGGAAACCGGTCTGCGCAAGGACAAAGGCAAGGTCGTTCCCAAGCACTTCATCCAGAACCTGACCGTCAAGCTGAACGGCACGACGGTGGTTGAGGGCGAGATCAGCCAGGCGATGTCGCGCAACCCGGTATTTTCGTTCCGCGTCGGCGGCGCGAAGAAGGGCGACAAGGTCGAGATCAGCTGGCTCGACAACAAGGGCGATACCAACAAGACCGAAACCGCAGTCGCCTGATGAAGCGCCGTGGCGCCGCCGCTTCGATTGGCGGTGGCCTGCGGACCTCGAGCAACAGAGGAGGAGGAGTGTGATGCGTGCATCAGGATGCAGTGCGCTGTTGATCGCGGCGTTCGCGCTCGTAGCGGCGCCCGTGGCCGCGCAGGCCGCGAAAGCCACGAAATACCAAAAGATGGTTACCGAAGAAAGCCCGGCGGAGCTGTTCGAGCTGGTCGGCGAAGACTTGTGGAAGAAAAAGCAGGGACCCAAAAAGGCATCGCTCGAAAAGTGCGATCTCGGCAAGGGGCCGGGCGTGCTGAAGGGTGCCTACGCAGCGCTGCCGCGTTACTTCAAAGACGTCGACCAGGTGATGGACGCCGAGACGCGGATGCTGCATTGCATGATGACGCTGCAGGGGCGTTCGAAGAAGGAGGCGCTCAAACGGCCGTTCGGCAACGCCAATAAGCCGTCCGAGATGGAGTACCTGACGGCCTACGTGGCCGGGCAGAGCCGCGGCTACAAGGTGAACCCGGGAACGCGCCACCCGATGGAGAAGTTCTCCTATGCGCTTGGCGAGAAGCTGTTCTTCGCACGCACGGGGCTGTATGACTTTTCCTGCGCGTCCTGCCACGGCGAAGAGGGCAAGCGCATCCGCGCATCCGAACTTCCCGTGTTGAGCAACCCGGCGGTTGCGCGTCCGGTCATGGCGACCTGGCCGGCGTATCGCGTTTCGAACAGCCAGATGAAAACCATGCAGTGGCGGATCAACAACTGCTATCGGCAGATGCGCACCCCGCAGCCGGTTTGGGGCTCTGAAGTGGTGAACGCCGTACACATGTACATGATGGTGACCGGCAAGGGCGCAGTCTACGCCGGCCCCGGCACCAAGCGCTGAGGGGGAGGAGACGATGATGACGAAATGGATGCTGGGTGCGGGTCTCGCCGCGCTTGTCCTGTCGCCGCTTGCGATCGCGGAACTTTCCGACCAGGAAGTACAGAAGATCATCAAGCGTGATTTCAAGGCCAAGGGGCAGGCGAAGATGGATCGCCTCGATCAGGACGTCGTGCAGCAGGTCTGCACGCAAGCGCATGACAAGCCGCCCGCTGACGTTGCCAAGGCGCTCGAGTCCGACCAGCTCACGGCGATCCCCTTTCCGTCGGGGTCTCTGATGGGCAACTGGAAGAACGGTGGCAAGATCGCCTGGAGCGGCAAAGGCATGCAGTGGAACGAGGACCCGAAAAAGGGGGCGGGTGGCGGCTGCTATAACTGCCATGAGATAGCGCCCCAGCGGACGTCGTTCGGCACCATCGGTCCGAGCCTGCGGGCCTTCGGCAAGAAGCGCGGCAGCGGTCCCGATATGCAGAAATACGTCTACGGCAAAATCTACAACGCAAAAGCCTACAACCTCTGCTCGAACATGCCGCGCTTTGGCACCACCGGCACGCTGACCGAGCAGCAGATCAAGGATCTGGTCGCCTACGTGCTCGATCCGAGCGCGCCGAACAATAAGTAGCGCACAGGCGATTGCTAGTGATCTGGACGGGGCTTGGGGTTTCCCAAGCCCCGTTTTTTTAGTCTGCCCGATCCATGCATAGACGCGACTTTCTTCGGCTGCTGGCCTTCGCAGGTGCCGCCGGCGCGAGCCTGCGTCCCGGGCTGAGCAGCGCGCAGGCTGCGAATGAACTCTACGACCTGCCGAACTTCGGCAACGTCAGCCTGCTGCACATGGCCGACTCGCACGCGCAGCTGCTGCCGACCTACTTCCGCGAGCCGAACATCAACCTCGGCGTCGGTCCGGCGACCGGGAAAGCGCCTCATCTCGTCGGTGAGGCCCTGCTGAAGCACTTCGGCGTCAAACCGGGCGGCCGGCTGGCGCATGCCTACACCCACCTCGAGTTCCAGGCCGCCGCACGCCGCTACGGCAAAATCGGCGGCTACGCGCATCTCGCAACGCTGGTGAAGCGCCTGCGGGCCTCACGTCCCCATGCGCTGCTGCTCGACAGCGGCGACACTTGGCAGGGCTCGGCGACCGCACTGTGGTCCAAGGGCGCGGACATGATCGGTGCGCAGAAGCGCCTCGGCGTCGATCTGATGACGGCGCACTGGGAATTCACCTACGGCGCCGCGCACGTGAAGCAGGTCGTCGAGCATGATCTCGCGCCGATCGAATTCCTCGCCCAGAACATCAAGACGATCGACTTCGAGGATCCGGTCTTCACGCCGTACACGCTGCGCACGATGAACGGCGTACCGCTCGCGGTGATCGGCCAGGCCTTCCCCTATACGCCGATCGCCAATCCACGCTACATGGTCGCCGAGTGGTCCTTCGGCATCCAGGAGCGCCGCCTGCAAAAACTCGTCGCCGAGGTTCGCGCCAAGGGTGCCAAGGCCGTCGTGCTGCTGTCGCACAACGGCATGGATATCGACCTCAAGCTCGCCAGCCGCGTGCGCGGCATCGACGCGATCCTCGGCGGGCATACGCATGACGGGGTGCCGGCGCCGACCGTGGTCTCGAACGGCGGCGGACGTACCCTCGTGATGAACTCGGGATCCAACGGCAAGTTCCTCAGCGTGCTCGACCTCGAGGTGAAGGACGCTGGCGTCGCGGATTTTCGTTACCGGCTGCTGCCGGTATTCGCCAACCTGCTGCCGGCAGATCCGGACATGGCAGCCACCATCGATCAGGTCCGTGCCCCGCATCGCGCCAAGCTCGAAGAAAAGCTCGCCGTGACCGAAGGTTTGCTCTACCGCCGCGGCAACTTCAACGGCAGCTTCGACCAGCTGATCCTCGATGCGCTGATGGCGGTCAAGGGTGCCGAGATCGGGTTTTCGCCGGGATTCCGCTGGGGCACGACGCTGTTGCCCGGGGACGCGATCACGCTCGAGCACGTGATGGACCAGACCGCGATCACCTACCCGAGCTCGACCGTGAACGCGCTGAGCGGCGCGCAAATCAAGACCATCCTCGAGGATGTCTGCGACAACCTGTTCAATCCCGATCCGTACCTGCAACAGGGCGGTGACATGGTGCGGGTTGGCGGCCTCAGCTACGCCTGCAGCCCGAACGCAAAGATCGGCGAACGCATCACCGACATGCGGCTCGGCGGCCAACCGATCGATGCGGCACGCAAGTACCAGGTCGCGAGCTGGGCGCCGGTGGCCGAAGGCACCGAGGGCGAACCGATCTGGGACGTCGTCACGCGTTACCTGCGCGACAAGAAGACCATCGCCCCGATCCAGCCGAACCTCCCGCGCCTGATCGGCGTCAAGGGCAATCCCGGCATCGCCTGAACGGCGAGCGGCAAGCAACGCGAGGCTCGCCCGCCCATCCGCGACCGGTCTGGGCGATTATTAACCGCATGTAAATGCGCCGGGTGGGGCGCGGTTTGCCGCTATGATTCGGCGCCCGGCGGTCAGCCGTCCAGCTGCCGCGCACCTTGATTTTGGCATGCGGTCGATCCTGTTCAAGAGCGTCATCGTCCTCGCCCTGCTTGCGGCGGTGGCCGCGCTATACGCATGGATGGGCGGCAGCGGCAGCGGCATGCCGCAGTACCGCACCGTCAAGGTGGAGCGCGGCGCGATCGCCGCCGTGGTTGCCGCGAGCGGCACCTTGAACGCGGTCACCACGGTGCAGGTCGGTTCGCAAGTGTCCGGCCAGATCAAGGAGATCCTCGCCGACTTCAACACGGCGGTGAAACAAGACCAGATCATCGCGCGCATCGATCCGTCGACCTTCGAATTGCGCGTCAACCAGACGCGCGCCGACCTCGACGCCGCGGGCAGCGCAGTCGCCGTGCAGCGCTCGGCACTTGCTGCACAGGACGCGGAACTCGCGCGCGTAAAAATCAATCTGCTCGACGCGGAACGCGACTATCGGCGCAAGAAGGCGCTGGTCGAGAAGCAATTCCTCTCGCCCGCCGAGCGCGACAAGGCAAAGACGCTGTTCGACGCCACGCGCGAGCAGCTCCGCGCGGTGCAGGCGCAGCGCAAGGTCGGCGAAGCGCAGATCGCGAGCGCCCTGTCGGCGGTCAAGCAGCGCGAAGCGCTCGTGCGCCAGGCCGAGGTAGACCTCGAGCGCACGATCATCCGTGCGCCGGTCGGCGGGACGGTGATCCTGCGCAACGTCGACGCCGGGCAGACGGTCGCTGCAAGCCTGCAGGCACCCGTGCTGTTCACCATCGCGCAGGACCTGCACGACATGCAGGTCGAGGCGGCGATCGACGAGGCCGACGTCGGGCGGCTGCGCGTCGGGCAGCGCAGCGGGTTCACCGTCGACGCCTTCCCGCGGCGCAATTTCGCCGGCGAGATCCGCCAGATCCGCAAGTCGCCCCTGAATGTCCAGAACGTGATCAGCTATACGGTGGTGATTTCGGCGGCGAATCCTGATCTTGCCCTGCTCCCCGGTATGACCGCCAACGTGCGCATCGAGGTCGAGCGGCGCGACGACGTCCTCAAGGTTGCGAACGCGGCGTTGCGCTTTCAGCCGCCCGAGGGGTCGCAGGCGACGCCGCCGCCGAATGCGTCCCCCGCCGGCGGCGCCGCGCGCCGCGGGAGCCCGGCGCTGCAGCGCGCACGCCAGCGCCTCGACGCGGCAGTCAAGCCCGACGCGACCCAGAGTGCGAAGCTCGACGCGATCTTCGACGCTGCACGCAACAAATTCACGGCGCTGCGCGACCTCACCGATCCCGCCGAGCGGCGCCGCCGCGGTGCACCGATCCGCGCCGAGATGCGCGCGCAGATCGTCGAACTTCTGCGTCCGCAACAGCGCGCGATTTACCAACGCTTGATCGCGGCATCGGGCACCGGCGCGGGCGCCGTCGCCGCGCGCCTCTGGCTGCTCGAGGACGGGACGCCGAAACCGGTGGACGTGCGCATCGGCCTTTCCGACGGGATCAGCACCGAGATCGTCTCGGAAGACCTGCGCGCGAGCGCGGAGATCATCGTCGGCATGGAACAGGCGGCGCGGCCCACTGGCGCGCTGCCGCGCATGCGCCTGTTCTGATGCCCGCAACACTGGTCCGCACGCGGGGGCTCGAGAAGATCTATCGCCTCGGCGATTCGGAGGTCCATGCGCTCGCCGGCGTCAGCATCGACATCGCCGAAGGCGAGTTCGTCGCCGTGATGGGCGCGTCGGGCTCGGGCAAGTCGACCTTCATGAACCTGATTGGCTGCCTCGACCGGCCGACGCGCGGGGCGTACGAACTCGACGGCCAGCCGGTTTCGGCGCTCGATGGCGACGCGCTCGCGGTGATGCGCAACCGCAAACTCGGCTTCGTTTTCCAGAACTTCAACCTGCTCGCGCGCACGCCGGCGATCGAGAACGTCGAGCTGCCGCTGGTCTACGCCGGCGTGCCCGCGGCCGCGCGCCACGCGCGCGCCCTGCGCATGCTCGAGCGCGTGGGACTCGCTGATCGGGCGCATCACCAGCCGTCGCAGCTTTCGGGCGGGCAGCAGCAGCGCGTGGCGATTGCGCGCGCGCTGGTGACGCAACCGCGCTTGATTCTCGCCGACGAGCCCACCGGCGCGCTCGATTCGCGCACCAGCCTCGAACTGATGGCGCTGTTCCAAGAACTGAACCGGGGCGGCATGACGGTGGTGGTGGTCACCCACGAGTCCGACATCGCGCGCTTCGCCACACGGGTGCTGCGCTTCCGCGACGGTCGCGTGGTGGCGGACGAATCGAACACGGCGCTCGACGCCCAGCGGCTGCTCGCGGAGGACGTCCCCGCGTGAGCCTGGGCGCCCTCCTGCGCATCGCCTTGCGCGCGCTCGCGGTGAACAAGCTGCGCAGCGCGCTGACCATGCTCGGCATCATCATCGGCGTCTCCGCGGTCATCGTCATGGTCGCCGTCGGCACGGGCGCCCAGGCACGCGTCGAGGAGCAGATCCGGGCGCTCGGCTCGAACCTGCTGCTGATCCTTTCGGGCGCACGCACGCAGTCGGGCGTGCGCCTCGGCCTGAGCTCGAACTTCTCGCTGCGGGAAGACGACGCCGTTGCGATCAACCGCGAGCTTCCAGGCGCCACCGCGGCACCGGCGGTGCGCGGCGGTGCGCAGCTGATCTGGGGCAACGTCAACTGGTCGACGGTGATCTACGGCACGACGCCCGAGTATTTGCCGGTGCGCCAATGGGCGCTCGCCGCGGGTCGGGTTTTCGAACCGGCCGAGATGGCCGGCGCAGCCAAGGTCTGCATCATCGGTCAGACCGTGGTCAAGCAGCTGTTCGGCTCGACCGATCCGATCGGTCAGACGATCCGCATCCGGCGCGTACCCTTCAGCGTCATCGGCGTGCTCGAAAACAAGGGCCAGAGCATGATGGGTACCGACCAGGACGACGTCGTGCTGATGCCGCTCAACACCGCGCGCAACCGGGTGCTCGGCGCGACCACGCTCGCCAAGCAGCGTGCCGTTGGTGTGATCTGGGTCAAGGTCGACGACGGGCTCGATACCAACGCGGTTGCCGAACAGGTCCGTGCGTTGCTGCGCCAGCAACATCGCCTGCAGGCCGGTGCGGACGACGATTTCTCACTGCGTAATCTCGCCGAGATCATGGCGGCGCGCGAGGCGTCGAGCCGCGTCCTCACGCTGCTGCTGGCGGCAGTTGCCTCGGTATCGCTCGTCGTCGGCGGGATCGGCATCATGAATATCATGCTCGTGTCGGTGACCGAGCGTACGCGCGAGATCGGCCTGCGCATGGCGGTTGGCGCGCGCACCCGCGACATCCTGGGACAGTTCCTTGTCGAGGCCGTGACGCTGTCGCTCATCGGCGGGTTGATCGGCACCCTGCTCGGTGTCGGCGGGGCGATTGCGATCGGCAGGCTCGCCGGCTGGCGGGTTCTGCTGTCGACCGACGCGGTCCTGCTCGCGGTCGTGTTCGCCTTCGTCATCGGCGTGTTCTTCGGCTTCTACCCGGCGCGCAAGGCCGCGCGGCTCAATCCGGTCGAGGCGCTGCGCTTCGAATAAAGGCGACACGACGCCGGCCCTGCAAGCAAAAAAGTTCTTCACCGATTTCCGCGATTGATGGGTAGGCCGAACTTCCCGCGCCTGATCGGCGTCAAGGGCAATCCCGGCAGCGCCTGAACGAGACACCCCGGCCAGGCGCCCCGTGCGCCCCCTAGATCCAGAAATGTGGCACCGATTGTGAGTCAGGCGACAGCGGTTCTCACGGCCACGCTCATCGAGGGATCGAAAACGTTCTCCTAAGCCGAATCGGCAACGGGCGGCGCGTACTGCGATACACCCAACACCTCGGCCCAGCGCTGAGCAACGGCCGCCGGCGAAAAGCGCGCCTCGACGTAGCGTTGGCCCGATGCAACGCGCTGCGCCGCTGCCACCGGATTGGCGAGGGCCCAGGCGAGGCCTTGCGCAAGGTCTTCCCCAACCCACGCATGCGCCGCGAGCTCGCGGTAAGCTGGAATGGGTGATGCGAGCGCGAGCCGCCCGCCCCGAATGGCGCTGACGAGTCGGTTATGTGACTTTACGCGGCCCCAGGCAGACCGGTGATCCTGAGGCAACCAGATGAAATCGCTGCGCTCGATCGCTGATTCGGTGGCGGCGAGTGACCATGGCGTGAATGACAGCGCAAAGCGTGGATGCACCTGCCGTAGTGCCGCTGCGATTGCCTGAACCGCCTCGCGGGATCCCGGCCACGCGACGATTTCGAGCACCACGGCCTGGTTGACCAACCCGCCTGCAAGCGCTTGCAGTTCGCGCTCGATCATCGTCAAACTCGTGACGCTGAGCATGCCGAACCAAGCCAAGCGCAGAGGGTTGGACGACGTCGCCTTGACCGGCCTCGCCACGGGCGACTCGAACGGGTCCTCAATGACGTGCACGCCGAGACGGGCATGCTTGCGGACCGCGGCGCCAAGCGCGGCCGTCGGCACTGTCAACTCGCACACGCGCCCGAGCAAACGCGGGTAGTCCCGCAAAAACGGCTCGCGCATCGCCTCGGCGAGAGCGCCGTAATCGTCGGAAAGATCGGCATACAGTGGCAGTCTGCGCGGGCCCTTGCGCAGTCTCGCGATCATCGTGCGCAGTTGCGCCTCGCGCGCGACGACGTCCATACTTGCGAGTTTGGTAATCACGATGGCCAGGGGCTCACCGAGATGTGACAGATCGGGCCGCTCTGAAAACTCGGCATAGGGCACCAACCAAACCGGAATGCGGCGCGAAAGTTCCCGCGCCGGGATCAACACCCGAAGCCGGTTGCTCGCGAGCGCCGAGGTGTAGGTCTCCTCGCTCTGCACGCGCAAAGTGCGCGGCAGATTGCCGACGAAGGCGATCATGTTGCCGCGGCGAGGCATGGTCGCCGATCTGCGCGCACGCCAACGGGTTAGCAGATCGAACATCGCGCCGATTGCCTAGGCCGGCAGCGCGCGGAGCGCAGCGTCCTCGTCGTCGTGCTGCGCGCGCCTCACCACCGCGAGCTGTGCGAGTAGCGTCGCGTCCTGCGGCGCCAACTCTGCCGCGGTGCGAAATCTCAGCGCCGATTCACTGCATCGGCCCCGTGCAAAGGCGCTTTCCGCGAGTGCGGCCAGACCTGGCCCTTGCGAGCCGTCGCCGACGGCATCTTGCGTACCCTTTGCGGCAAACGGATTCTTCAGAAATCGGATCGACATGGAATTCCGGGAGCCGAAATCTCCCCTGACGGTAGTGTAGCGCCCGCGCATCCTGACCATGCCGAAGCGCAGTCGGCTCTACAAAAAAAGCCTCCCGAAGGAGGCTTTTCGTAGTCCGCGTCTGCGGTCAGTCGGTACGGCAGGTCGACGGCCCGTATTTAGTCGGCACAACGTCACAGGACCAGATCACGGTGTTGGCTGTCGCATTCCAGCTCGGCGTGAGGGTCACGGTGATACCCGCGGTCCCCATCAGCGCATCCGCGCCCGAGACGCCGACGAAGCCGTCGGAAGAGACCAAAGCGGCGCTAATCTTGCCGCCTGCCGCGATGACGAGGCCGCCACCCGAACCGCCGAGCGAGTTCAGGTTCTGCGCGTTTTCGGTCACTGCAGTCCGCGCGGCACTCGCCGCGAGAATCAGTTCCGAGACTTTGGCGCGGATCGTGTAGTCCTGATACGCGGGCAACGCGACGGCTGCCAAAATACCGATGATCGCGACCACGATCATCAGTTCGATCAAGGTAAAACCACG
>JAQBBQ010000250.1:0-3159 GCA_032125995.1 Betaproteobacteria bacterium
CAGTCGAGCAACCGCGTGTATTCGTCGGCGTCCGCCCGCGCATGCACCCTCGACAGGCTGGGCAGCAAGATCATGCCGAGCGCGGCGCCGAGCAGCCCCGCCGGAAACTCCATCAGGCGGTCGGCGTAGTAGAGCCAGGACACGCTGCCAGACACCAGAAACGACGCAAAGATCGTGTTGATGAGGAGCGAAATCTGGCTCGCCGACACGCCGAAGACCGCCGGGGCCATGAGCTTGAGGATGCGCGCGACGCCCGGGTGCCGAAACTGCAGCCGCCAGCGCGGCAGCACGCCGATGCGGGCGAGAAACGGCAGCTGGAAGGCGAGCTGGAGGATGCCGCCCGCAAACACCGCCCAGGCGAGCGCCAGCACGGGCGGATCGAAGCGCTCGGCGAAGAACGCTGCGGCGACGATGAAGGACACGTTGAGCAGTACCGGCGTGAACGCCGGCGCCGCGAAGCGGCTCCAGGTATTGAGTATTCCGGCTGCCAGCGCAACGAGCGAAATGAACAGGATGTAGGGAAAGGTGATCCGCAGCAGCGCCACCGTGAGCGCGAATTTTTCCGGCTCATCGACGAAACCGGGTGCCGTGACGTAAACGATCAGCGGCGCCCCCAGCACGCCGAGCGCGGCGGCCGCGACGAGGGCGAGAAACAACAGGCTCGCTACGCTGTCGAGCAGGGTGCGGGTTTCCTCGAGCGATTGGCGCGCCTTGTACTGCGCCAGCACCGGAACGAAGGCCTGCGAAAACGCGCCTTCGGCGAACAGCCTGCGCAGCAGATTCGGAATCCGGAAGGCGACGAAAAATGCGTCGGTGGCGAGCCCCGCGCCGAATGCGCGGGCAATGAAGAAGTCGCGTACGAAGCCGAGCACCCGGCTGAGCAGGGTCATGCTGCTCACCGTGCCGAGCGCACGCAGCAGGTTCATCGAGCCGGCCTGTTCGGGTCCCCGCCGCCGGGTCGCCGCGCACGGGCATTTTCCTTGCGCAGCAGGCGCTTGGCCGCTAGAATGCGCCCCTTTTTCAGGACATCCAGAACGCCATGGCCAATTCCGCTTCGGCCCGCAAGCGCGCCCGTCAGGCAGACCAGCGCCGGGCGCACAACATGAGCCTGCGCACCGCGGCGCGCACGGCGGTCAAGATCGTCGAGAAAGCCGTCGTCGACGGTGACAAAGTCGCTGCTGAGGCGGCGCTGTCGCGCAGCACGAGCACCATCGATCGCGTTGCCGCAAAAGGCGTCCTGCAACGCAACGCCGCCAACCGCCACAAGAGCCGTCTGAGCCGGGCCGTCAAGGCCATGCAGTAACCCGCGCGTCGCGGTCACGACGTTCTCGATACGCCAATCGACCCCTCGGCCTAGGTAACACAGGCGGCGCCCCGTCGGCGCCGCGCTTGGCCACGCCCGGCACGCCACGCTGGGTCGCCCCGCCTTCACGTTCCGGTTGCGCGAGCAAAGCGCTTGCCGTGCTGCGTGAGGCCGACGATGACGAACTCGACCGGTGCGGCAGCCGAAGGCGCGGACATGCTGCGATTATAGCGACGCAAACGGGCGCAATCGGCGCGCCGATCTGGCGCGCCGGTGACGAAGTGTGCACGCCACGCGTGTGCTAGCATTCGTCGAACGGCGGCGCGGGCCGCCGTTTTTCATTCTGCGGAGGCGCCGACGATGTCCCATGTGATGAACACCTACGCCCGCCTGCCGATCGCCTTCGTGCGCGGCGAGGGCGTCTGGCTCTGGGACGAATCGGGCAAGCGCTATCTCGACGCGCTGGCCGGCATTGCCGTCAACACACTCGGCCACGCACACCCCGCGCTCACCCGCGCGATCGCCGAGCAGGCGGCCCGCGTGGTGCACACCTCGAACCTGTTCCGCATCCCGCTGCAGGAGCGCGCGGCCGACCTGCTCGCCGAGATCACCGGCCTGGACGAGGTGTTCTTCTGCAACTCGGGCTGCGAAGCGAACGAAGCGGCGATCAAGCTGGCGCGCCTCTACGGCCATCAGCGCGGCGTCGAATCGCCGCACATCATCGTGATGGAGAATGCGTTTCACGGCCGCACGCTCGCCACGCTGTCGGCGACCGGCAGTCGCAAAGTGCAGGCCGGCTTCGAGCCGCTGGTGCCGGGATTCGTCCGCGTTCCGCTGAACGACATCGACACGGTGCGCGCGATCGCCGAGCGCGACGCGAGCGTCGTGGCGGTGATGATCGAGCCGATCCAGGGCGAAGGCGGCATCAACGTGTCGCGCCTCGAGTACCTGCGCGCGCTGCACGCCCTGTGCCAGGAAAAGGCGTGGCTGTTCATCGCCGACGAAGTGCAGTGCGGCCTCGGGCGTACCGGCAAGTGGTTCGTCTACCAGCATGCGGGCTTCCTGCCGGATGTCGTCCCGCTCGCCAAGGGCCTCGCCGGCGGCGTGCCGGCCGGTGCCTGTGTCGCGGGCGGCCGGGCGAAAGGCATCTTCAAACCCGGCCACCACGGCTCGACCTTCGGCGGCAATCCGCTCGCAATGGCGGCGCTCGTCGCGACGATCGAAACCATGCAGCGCGACGAGCTGCTCGGCAATGCCGAGCGCGTCGGGCGCACGATTCGTGACGGCCTGGTCGCGGGGCTCGCGGGCATCGCGCAGCTGCGTGAAGTCCGCGGCATGGGACTGATGATCGGCATCGAACTCGATTGCCCCTGCGGCGATATCGTCCCGATGGCGCTCGCCGCGGGGCTGATCGTCAACGTCGCGCACGAACGGGTCGTGCGACTGCTGCCGCCGCTCATCATGACCGAGGCCGAAGGGCGGATGGTCGTTGAGCGCCTGGTGCCGATCATCAAGGAATTTGTGGCGCGCGCCGGCGCCGAGCCGCGCGCCGCCGCGGTCTGAGGCGTCCGCATGGACGCGCGCCACAGTATCGGATACAGTCATAATAGTTAAGCCTGATTATGTCATAGAAAAAACTTTAGTAGCTACCTACCATAAAAATTCTGATCCTGCATCACTATGGAGTATTTGGCACTACGCTTATTCAACACTATCGCATCCCGAACTGGATGAAACAGCAAACAGAATCTCTACCCTAGAAATGCTCCCTGTTGTGGCTCTGATAAACGATAAAGTCAATATAGATGACGATACGAGTTCTGAAGACTACAAAAGTACAAAAAGACTTCTTGGTG
>JAQBBQ010000251.1:0-3292 GCA_032125995.1 Betaproteobacteria bacterium
CCGACCACGTCGTCGTGCTCGACGCAGGCACGCCGATCGCCGCAGGCACCCCGCAGGCTATTCAGCTTGACCCCGCCGTGCGCAATGCCTATCTCGGCGAGGACCAGGGCAAGCCCGCGCCAGGACGCTCGAGCGAGAGGGCGGTGGGACCGCGGCTGCTCGATGTCGGCGGCCTGGAAGCGGGCTACGGCGCCGAACCGGTGCTCAAGGGCATCGACCTGCGCGTATCAGGGGGCGAACTGGTGGCGGTGCTTGGCGCGAACGGCGCCGGCAAGTCGACACTGATGCGTGCGCTCGCGGGCCTGCACCGGCCGGTGCGCGGTACGATCGCGCTCGAGGGCGCAGACTTGGCGCGCCTGGCTGCGCATCAGGTGGTCGCGCGCGGCGTGGTGCTCGTCCCCGAGGGACGCCAGGTCTTCCCGGAGCTTTCGGTGTTGGACAACGTCCGCCTCGGCGCGCACCTGCGCAAGGACCTCTCCGGCGCCGAAGTCGAAGCCATGTTCGAGCGCTTTCCCCGTCTGCGCGAACGCCGCGAGCAGCGCGCGGGGCTGCTCTCCGGCGGCGAGCAGCAGATGCTTGCGATCGCACGCGGGCTGATGGCCAAACCAAAACTACTGCTGCTCGATGAACCTTCGCTCGGGCTCGCGCCGACGATGATCAACCAGCTGTTCTCAGCGCTCGACCGGCTGCGTAGCGAGGCGGTGACGGTCCTGCTCGTCGACCAGTTGGCGGGCCTCGCACTCGCGCTCGCCGATCGCGCCTACGTGATTGACGGCGGGCGCATCACGGCGCAGGGAAACGCGGCCGAGATCGCCGCGGACGGCGCGCTGGAAAAGACCTACCTCGGGACTGCATAGCGGGCGCCGCCGCAGCGACGACCGGCCGCACATCGCACCACATCGGTGAGACCACCGCAGCGGAGCGCACTGGAGATGACCTACGCCAAGGCGCCAGCGCGTATCGTACGCACCCTACCGGCGACGATTCGCGCCGCTTCGGCATTCGAGCGCGTCACCGTAACGCCGGCCGCGCGCAACGTGGCCACCTGGCGCGCGTAACCCTGCGGATCGGCGTCGGTGCCGGTCACCGACGCGACGACCTGCGGTGCGCGCGTACCCGCCGCGCGCACGACTTGCGCAATGAGACCGGCGGGATCCGGATGCGCACCCGTGCCGATCACCACATCGAGCAGCACCGCAGCGACATCGCGCTCGCGCAGGGCGCGCGCAAGATGCGCGTCTCGCAGTCCGGGATCGATCATCGGGTGCGGTCGCCCGCGCGTGTATTCGTCGGCGCCAAGATCGATCAGGCGATGGCTCGCTGCGCTTCTACCCAGGCGCCGTGCACCCGGCGCCGGCGCATTCGAGTGCACCGCATGGCCTGCATCCATCAGCACGATCTGCGCTTCGACGCAGAGCGTACCGCCGCTGAACAGCCCTCGAATCCAGCCCTTGCGCGCACGCCCCACCGCAGGCCGGCGTGGCGCGCGCTTGCCGCTCACCGCGGCGGCCGCGGCTTCGAGCGTGCGCGCGAGCTTCACCCCGCGCGGCAGCTCGAATGCACCAGCGCCGAGCAAGCACAGCACGACGGGCTTTCGGCAACGCGCCGCACGCGCCACGACCGTTTGGGTGACCGCCGGTGACGGCGGCTTGGAGATCACCACGATGCGCTTCGTGCCGCGGTCGGCTTCGAGCGCGTCGAGCGCTGCCAGCGTCATCATCCCGCCTACCGCCTCCGACAGGTCGCGTCCGCCGACGCCGATGCCGTGCGACACGCCACAGCCCGCGCGCGCGAGCAGGCAGGAGACTTCCTGCAATCCGGTGCCCGAGGCTGACACGATGCCAACATCGCCACGCGGAACCGCGTTCGCAAACGCGAGCGGCGTGCCACCGATCAGCGCAGTGCCGCAGTCCGGCCCCATGACGAGCAGGCCGAGCTCGAGCGCGCGCCGCTTGAGCGCGACCTCCTCCTCGATCGGCACGTTGTCCGAAAAGATCATCACGTGCAGCCCGCGTTCGAGCGCGCGGCGTGCTTCGAGTGCGGCGAATTCGCCGGGCACCGAGATGAGCGCAAGATTCGCTGCCGGCAGTGCCTCGAGCGCGGCGCCGAAGCCTTGGACGTCTGGACGCGCGTCGGCAGGCGCCGCCTCACTCGCACCATCCCCGCCGCCCGCAAGCAGCCGCGCGGCTTCGTCTAGCGCTGCATTCGCCTGCGCAGCATTGCGTGCGCGCACCGCGATGACCAGATCATTCGCCTCGGCATCGCGCGCCGCCGCCGCAAGCAGACCAGCGCCCTTGAGCAGCGCCTTGTTCGAAACACTGCCGATCATGAGCGAGGCGTCGAGCACGCCCTCGGCATCGGCGAGCGCGCGCGCGATGCGCATCAACGCGACCGAATCGGCATAGAACCCGCGCCGAACGCGATTGACGACGACAGTCATGCGTCGATCCCCAGGGTGCGCGCAAACGCACGTAGCGCGGCATCGAAGCAGGCGAGCGGCGCGCGCGCGACGCCCGCCCCGACCTGGCCGACCCCCGGTTTGCGGTGCGCAATGCCGGTGTTGATCGCGGGCTGGATGCCCGTCTCGACGACGCGTCGCAGGTCGATCCCCGTGGGCACACCCTGGAAATCGAGCGCCGGCATCGTCCACGTCGGATTGCGCGCCAGCGTGATCTCGCCCATCGCGCGCGTGAAGCCCGCAGCATCGCTCGCCCGCCCGGCGCCGACGAACCCGACCACCGCGGGTGCGCTCGCCATCGCGAAGGCCCCCAGACCGATGGTTTCGATGATCGCCGAGTCGCCGATGTCTGGATTTGCGTCGCGCGCGCTGTAGCCTGGGAAGTACAGTCCCTGCGGCATCTCGACCGGCGCGGTAAACCATTCGTCGCCGGTGCCTGAGACGCGCACCCCGAAGTCGGTGCCGTTGCGGCTCATCGCGGCAACCAGGCTGCAGGCCTCGATGCCACGCACCGGGTCCATGATGCTCTTGCCCATCACCATCCCGATGTTGAGGAAGAACTGCTCGTTGCCCGCGATAAAGGCGAGGCTCTTCGAGAGCGTCTCCGTATCGCCCGCGGCGCGCGCGAGATGCGGCGCAAGCGCGCGCAAGGTGAGCGCCGAGCAGGCGACGTTCCTCTGGTGCAACTCGTCGCCCATCGCAAGCCCACGCGCGACCAGCGGGACGAGCTCGAGTCCGCCGGCGGCGCGCAGCGCGGCGCCAAGCAGAGGCCCGAATTCGTCGCGCAGCCACGCCAGCCGCGCAAGCACCTCGGCGTCGTTCGCACCGAAGCGC
>JAQBBQ010000252.1:0-13585 GCA_032125995.1 Betaproteobacteria bacterium
CTTGTTCCGCAACTGGTGCTCGCGCTCTATGGCATCCTGCGACTCAAGGAGAGGTCCCGATGAACGACAAACCTGCCGATGCGAAGGCGCAAGCGACCGTCTTCATCGACAACGCGCACGTGCGTGTAACCGAATGGCGCTTCGCGCCGGCCGCGTCGACCGGCTGGCATCGCCATGAATACGACTACGTGGTCGTGCCGATGGCGGATGGACGCCTCAAGATCGTCATCGATGGCGGCGAGGTGTCGTTTGCGGAATTGAAAAAGGGCGTTCCCTACTTTCGCAATCTCGGCGTTGAGCATGACGTAATCAATGCGAACGACACCGAGTACACGTTCGTCGAAATAGAGCTCAAACCTCAAGCCGACGCACAACCAGGAAATTGAGAAATCGGAGATCATCATGAGTGACGATGCAGCGACGGCGTCGGTTTCGCCGGCCCCACTGCGCGGATTCGCCTTGCTGCGGGATCCGGCGCTGAACAAGGGCACTGCGTTCAGCGAGGCCGAGCGCGACGCGCTGGGCTTGCGCGGCCTGCTGCCCTCGCAGGTCATCACGCAGGAGGTGCAGGAGGCGCGCATCCTGGAGAACCTGCGGCGCGTCTCGGATCCGCTCGAAAAGTACGTTGCACTCGAGTCGCTGCAAAACCGCAACGAGGCACTGTACTACCGCGTGATCGCCGATCATCCGGACGAGATGCTGCCGATCATCTACACCCCGACCGTCGGCCTCGCGTGCCAGAAATTCGGCCACATCTACCAGCGCCCGCGCGGCATGTTCATCACCGCAGCCGACCGTGGGCGCATGGCCCAGGTGCTGCGCAACTGGCCCACCCGCGACGTATCGATCATCGTCGTCTCGGATGGCGAACGCATCCTCGGGCTCGGCGATCTGGGTGCGAGCGGCATGGGTATTCCGATCGGCAAGCTCGCCCTCTATACCGCCTGCGCGGGTATCCCGCCGACGCAGACCCTGCCGGTGTTGCTCGACGTGGGGACGAACAATCCGACGCTGCTCGACGACCCGCTTTATCTCGGGTTGAAGCAACGCCGCATCACCGGGCCGGATTACGACGCGATCGTCGAGGAGTTCATCGTCGCGACGCAGGCCGTTTTCCCTGGGGTGTTGATCCAGTTCGAGGACTTCGCCAACCACAACGCCTTCCGGCTGCTCGCCAACTACCGCGACCGCATCTGCGCCTTCAACGATGACATCCAGGGCACCGCCGCGGTCGCGCTGGCGGGGCTGCACTCGGCGCTGCGCGTGACCGGCGGGCGCATCGTCGACCAGAAGGTGCTCTTTCTCGGTGCCGGCGAGGCGGCGACCGGGATCTCGGAGTTGATCGTTATCGCGATGCAGGCGCAGGGGCTGTCACAGGCCGAGGCGCGCAAGTGCTGCTGGCTGGTCGACTCGCAGGGCCTTGTCGTCGCGAGCCGAAGCGGACTTGCCGAGCAGAAAAAACCCTACGCGCATCAACACGAACCCGTGGCCGGTTTCGGCGCCGCGGTAGACGCGCTGCGGCCGACGGCGATCATCGGCGTCGCTGCCGTCGGCGGTACCTTCACCGAGCCGGTGCTGCGCAGCATGGCGAAGTTCAACCAGCGCCCGATCGTCTTCGCGCTATCGAATCCGACTTCGCAATCCGAGTGCACGGCCCAGGAAGCCTATCGCTGGACCGATGGGCGCGCGCTGTTCGCCTCGGGCAGCCCGTTCGATCCGGTCGACACCGAGGGCCGTCGCTTGGTGCCGCGCCAGGGGAACAACTCGTACATCTTCCCCGGGGTTGGGTTGGGTGCGATTGCAAGCGGTGCGCGCCACATTACCGGCGAGATGTTCCTCGCGGCAGCCGAAACGCTTGCCGCGACGGTATCGGATGCCGACCTCGCCCAGGGCAGCCTCTATCCGCCGCTCGTCAACGTGCGCGAAGTGTCGGCCCTGATCGCTGCCGCCGTCGCGGCGATTGCCTACCAGCAGGGCCTGGCACGGGCGCCCAAGCCGGCGGATCTGCTGGCGTTCGTGCGTTCGCGCATGTACGACCCGCGTTATCGCAGCACCGTCTGAGCCGGGGGCATCGCGAGGTACCGAGCAGATGGAGATCGCGGTCCTCGGGGGCGGCAACGGCGCCACTGCCTGCGCCGCCGACCTGTCCGAGCAGGGTCACGCCGTCAGGTTCTGGCGCCGCGATGGCGCGGCGCTCGCAGCGCTACGTGCCGCGGGCGCGATCGTGCTGAAGGATGCGGTCGGCGAGCGCCGGGTAGCGATCGCCTGCGTGACCGACGACATCGGCGAGGCGGTGCGTGGTGCCGAACTGCTGTTCATGCCCGATCCCGCGTTCACCCAGCTCGACAATGCGCGACGCCTCGCCCCGCACCTTGCAGACGGGCAGGTGGTTTTTCTTGCGCCGGGCAGCTTTGGGTCCTACGTCATGACGCAGGCGATCCGCGCTGCGGGCAACCGCGCGCAGTTCGCGTTCGCGGAAACCGGCACGCTGCCCTGGCTGACGCGTAAGCACGGACCGCAGACCGCGGCGATCACGGCGCGCGCGACCCGCCTGCCGACCGGCGTGTTTCCCGTCCAGCGGCATGACATGGCATTCGATTTGATCCGCGGCGTGTTCCCCGCGGTCGAGCCGGTGGCGGATGCGCTTTCCGCAGCACTCATGAACGCCGGACCGATCATCCATCCGCCGCTGATCCTGATGAACGCCGGGCCGCTCGAGCATTTCGAGCGCTGGGATATCCATAACGAAGGCACACAAGCGTCGATCCGGCGCGTCACCGACGCGCTCGATGCCGAGCGCATCGCAGTGCGCACGGCGCTCGGTTATGCGGCGCCGCATTTTCCACTCGCCGATCATTACCGCGCCGACGGCGACGAATGGATGTACGGCCGCAAAGTGCACGCCAAGCTCACCGACTCGAAGGACTGGAGCGAAAAGATCGTCCTCGCCGAGCATCGCTACATGCGCGAAGACGTCGAGCAGGGACTGGCGTTCCTGGTGTCGGTCGCAGAATGGGCGCGCGTTCCCTGCCCGGTCGCGAGCGGACTGCTGGCGATCGCGTCCGCCGTGCTCGGGCGCGATCTGCGGGCGAGCGGACGCACGCTTGAGAATCTTGGGCTCGCCGACCTGGATGCGGCGGCGATGCGTACGCTGCTGTCCGAGGGCCTCTAACGCCCGCGCGGCGCGCTGAGGAAACAGAGAGGGCAATCAGTTCGTGGGACTGTTGATCGACGGCGTCTGGCAAGACCGCTGGTACGACACCAAGAGCAGCGGTGGGCGCTTCGTGCGCAAGGACGCGGCGTTTCGCAACTGGATTACGCGAGACGGCGCGGCAGGTCCCAGCGGCGATGCGGGCTTCAAGGCCGAGCCCGGTCGCTATCACCTCTACGTGAGCCTCGCCTGTCCGTGGGCGCATCGCACGGTCATCCTGCGCGCGCTGAAAGGACTCGAGGATCTGATCTCGCTGTCGGTGGTGCACTGGCGCATGCTGGAGCATGGCTGGACGTTCGAGCCGGCCGAGGGCGTGATCCCGGACCCGATCCATCATGCCCAATACCTGTATCAGGTCTACCAGGCAGCCGATCCGGCCTACACCGGGCGGGTGACGACACTGGTGCTCTGGGATCGTACGCGCGGGACGATGGTGAGCAACGAGTCTTCCGAGATCATCCGCATGTTCAATAGCGCCTTCGACGGCGTCGGCGCGCGGGCCGGTGACTACTATCCGGCGGCGCTGCGCAGCGAGATCGATGCGCTCAATACGCGCATCTACGACACGGTCAACAACGGCGTTTACCGCGCGGGGTTCGCCACCAGCCAGGCGGCCTACGAGGAGGCCGTGGGTCCGCTGTTCGAGACGCTGGACTGGCTCGAGGCCCGGCTCGCGCGGCGGCGTTATCTCTGCGGCGACCGGTTGACCGAGGCCGACCTTCGGCTGCTGCCGACGCTGCTGCGTTTCGACCTCGTGTACCACGGACATTTCAAGTGCAATCTGCGGCGCCTGGTGGACACGCCGAACCTGTGGGCGTATACGCGCGACGTGGTGCAGACCCCGGGAATCATGGCGACGTTCAATGCCGAACACGCCAAGCGGCACTACTACGAAAGCCATCGCAGTTTGAATCCGAGCGGCATCGTCCCGCGCGGGCCGATCGTCGATTTCAACGCGCCGCACGGGCGTGCGCAGCGGGAGACCGGCAGGTGACGCGGATCGTCGCGCTCGGCGCCGGCCGCATGGGGCGCGGGATTGGCCAGGTGTTCGCCTACGCGGGCTACGCGGTCGACATCGTCGACTTCAAGCCGCGCGGCGCTGACGAGGGTGCGCGGCTGCGCGCTGCGGTGCGTGCGGAGATCGAAGCGAATCTCGCGCTGTTGGGCGAGTTGGGCGTGCTCGACGCGGCGCAGTCCACCTCGATCATGCGCCGCATCACGGTGCATCCGCTGGAGGACGCGGGCCCTGTGCTTGCCGCCGCAGACGTCGTCTTCGAAGGCGTGACCGAGACGCTGGAGGCGAAGCGCGACGCCTTTGCACGCGTCTGCGAACAGGTCCCAGAGCACGCCGTCATCGCCTCGACCACGTCGTCGATGCTCGCCGATGCGCTCGCCGCGTTCGTGACCCATCCCGCGCGCTTCGTCAATACGCATTTTCTCAATCCTGCCTACCTGATTCCGCTGGTCGAGGTCAGCCCGGCGAAAGCGACCGCCGAGGCCACGTTCGAACGCGTCAAGGCGCTGCTCGAGTCCGCGGGCAAGGTCGTGGTGCGTTGCGCCGCCTCGCCCGGCTACATCGTGCCGCGCCTGCAGGCGGCGGCGATGAACGAGGCGGCACGCCTGGTCGAAGAGGGCGTGGCGACGCCCGCGGAGATCGACCGCGCGGTGCGCGCGGGGTTCGGGCCGCGCTACGCGACGATGGGCATCTGCGAGTTCATCGATTTCGGCGGCGTCGACATTCTGTATTACGCGTCGCGTTCGATGGCACAGGCGCTCGATGCGCCGCGTTACGAACCGCCGCCGATCGTCGAGCGCATGATGCAAGAGGGGCGGCGCGGTGCGCGCGACGGCAAGGGGTTTTACGACTGGGCCGGACGCGACCTGGACGCCTACCAGCGCGATCTGGTCGGGCGGTTCGTTGCGCTGCTGAAACACATGGCGCTGTTGCCGGCGCCCGGTCCGCCGCGCGATTGACGCGTCGCGGGCTGCGCTAGGGTGCTACGGTGCTAGGGTGCTACGCCACGACGCGCTGTGCGAACAGGGCGTCGATCTCGGCCGGCGCGAGGCCCGCGGTTTCGAGCAGTGCGCGCGTGTGCTCGCCGATGTGAGGCGGGTCGGCGCGCTTGGGCAGGCGTTTACCGTCGAGTGCGATCGGCAGGGCAGGGATGTGCGCGGTCTGCCCATTCGGCAGTTGCGTCGTCATCAATCCGCCCGAGGCATTCAGGTGCGGATCGGCGAGCAGATCCCAGGGTTTGGCAATCGGCGCGAACGGCAGCCCGATCGCCTCGAGCTTTGCGGCAAGCTGGGCGCGGCTGTAGCGCTTCAGCGTTTCGGCGAGCTGTGGGATGAGCCATGCGCGCTGCTTGACGCGCTCGCCGTTGGTCCCCAGGCGGGCGTCGGCCGCCAGCGCGGGCAGGTCGAATGCGCGGCAGAAAACGGCCCACTGGGTATCGGTGACGACGCCGACGAACAGGCGGTCCGCATCACCGGTCTCGAAGATGTCGTAGACGCCCCAGGCCGGGCGCTTGACCGACATCGGTGGCGGCGCCTCACCGGTAATCTCGAATTGCGCCATGTGCTGGGCGACGAGGTAGGCGGTGTTCTCGAACAGGCCGCTGGTGACGCGCTTGCCGCGCCCGCTCGACTCGCGTTCGCGCAGCGCGGCAAGCACGCCCACGGCGCCGAAGGTGCCGCCGAGGATGTCGACCACGGATGCGCCGGCACGCAGCGGCCGGTCAGGCAGCCCCGTCATGTAGGCCAGGCCACCCATCATCTGCACGACTTCGTCGAGCGCGGCGCGGTCCTCGTAGGGACCGTCGAGAAAACCCTTGAGCGAGCAGTACACCAGGCGGGGATTGCGACGCGCAAGCGCGTCATAGCCGAAGCCCAGGCGCTCGAGCGCACCGGGGCGGAAGTTCTCGGTCAACACATCGGCGCCATCGATCAGGCGCAGCACGATGTCGCGCCCCGCATCGCGCTTCAAGTCGACCGCGAGGCTTTTCTTGTTGCGGTTGAAGATCGGAAAGAAGCCGGCGCCCGCAGCCTCCAGCCGGCGCGTGTTGTCGCCTTCCAGCGGCTCGACCTTGATGACTTCAGCGCCCAGGTCGCCCAGCACGAGCCCGCAGGACGGGCCCATGACCATGTGCGCGAACTCGATGACGCGAATGCCGCCGAGCGGTAAGGCTGGCGTACTCACGCCGCGCGGCGGAAGTTCTTCGGCAGGCCAGCCTGTGGCGTATGCCCGTACACGGGTTCTTGCGGAATCGCCAGCGTCAGCACGGCGCGCGCGGCGAGCAGTTTGTCGAAATCGATTCCGGTCGACTGCCCCATGCTTTCGAACATGAACACCAGGTCTTCGGTGATGACGTTGCCGCTGGCACCCGGCGCGAAGGGGCAGCCGCCAAGCCCGCCCATCGAGCTGTCGAAATGGGTGATGCCCTCCTCAAAGGCGGCGAGCGCATTGGCGAGGCCGAGTCCGCGCGTGTTGTGAAAGTGCGCGGCTTCGAGTTTGGCGCCGATTTCGCGCTTCACCCGTGCGAAGACCCGCCGCACCTGCGCCGGATTGGCGTAGCCGACGGTATCCGCGAGGGCAACCCAGTCGCAGCCGGCTTCGGCAAGCTGGACTGCGATCCGTACGACATCGTCTTCGGGGACCTCGCCCTGCAGCGTGCAGCCGAAGGCGGTCGAGACCGCACCTTCGAGCTCGGGACGTGCGCCGGCCGGCAGCGAATCGCGCAGTGCAATGCATTGACGCACCTCGTCGATCATCTGCTCCGGCGTCATGCGCACGTTCGACAGGCTGTGTTCGCGGCTCGCGGAAACCGGAAAGGTGATCTTGTGCGCGCCGGCCTCGAGCGCGCGCTGCATACCCTTCAGATTCGGCGCCAATGCGACGACGCGCAGCCCGGGGATCGTGCGTGCATGGGCGACCATCTCGCCGGTGTCGGCCATCGCCGGAATGAGCTTGGGCGGCACGAAGGAGCCGACTTCGATCTCCTCGATCCCGGCGGCTGCGAGCGCGCTGATCCAGCGCTTTTTCGCCTCGCTCGACATGAGGTGCTTGGCGTTCTGCAGGCCATCGCGCGGGCCAACTTCGCAGATATGGATGTCGCGTTGCATGGGCACTCCTTGGAGAGCTGCGATTTTAGCGCGCCGCGGCGGCGGACCGGGCGCGGCCGATCTCGACGCGGCCGAGGGCGAATCCCGCGCAGAGGGTGATCGCCGCGAAGCACAGCATGGCGCCGAGCGAAGCGGTCCAGGTAAAGCGTGTCGCGAGCCAGGCCACCAGCATGGGGCCGAAGAACTGGCCGATCTGCGCGACCTGCATGACCATGCCATTGGTGGTGCCGATGTGCGCCGGCGACCGTGCGTGCAGCGGGATGCCGGACATGATCGCCATCGGGATCAGACCGCCGAAGAACGAAAAGCTCAGGCAGCTCGCGTAGCGTCCGGCGTCGGGCAAAACGTCGAGAAAGATACCGACGCCGGAGAGCGCCTGCACGCAGGTCGCAAACACGATCAGCCGCGCCCGGCTGACGCCGCGTCCCATGAGCGGCCCGCCGAGCAGATTGCCCGGCACGTTGATCGCGACCATCCCGGCGGTGAGCAGCGCGGCGACTTCGATGCTCGCGCCGCGCTCGTCGATCGCAAACGTCGGCAGCCAGACGAGCACCGAGGCCCATTGCGCCGTGTAGCCGATGAAGGCGGCACACAACAACAGGCTGCCGGGCTGCGCCAGCGATTCGAGCGCAAGGCGCGCAAATCCCACGCGCGCATGCGCCGCCACCGCGGGAACATTGCGCAGGACGAGCACAAAGCACGCCGCCGTGAGGACCAGCACCACGAGCCAGAGGCCGCGCCAGCCGATCGCGACGAGCAGCCACGGCGCGGCAAGCAGCGCCGCTGCGCCGCCGGTCGGCATGTACGCGCTCCACAGCGACATTGCGCGCGGCCGGTCGGCCAGCCGCGTGACGTGGGTCATGAGCGCGACGCCCGAAACCGTCGCCAGGATGAATCCCGCACCTTCGAGAAAACGTCCGAGCAGGACCGCCGGGTAATCCACGGCGACAACACCGAGCAGGCCGCCCGCGGCGAGCGTCGCGAGGCCGGCGAGGGCGGCGTGCTTGTGGCCAAAGCGGTCGGCGAGCATGCCCGCGAACAGGCCCACCGCCCCGCCCACAACGTTGAACATCGTCGCGATCAGTCCGCTTTCGACGAGCGTGAGACCGAACTCGCTGCGCAGGGCGGGCAATGCAGGCGGCGCCTTGCCGACGTACGCGGCGCAGACGACGCCGGTCGCAAAGATGGCCCAGACCGCGCGCCAGTCGGTCCGCGTGACCTGCGACACGTTGCGGATCTACGCGGCCGTGACGGGTATCTTGAATTCGCGGATCTTGGCCTGCCAGTCGGCCGGACCGCTCTGGTGCACCGACTTGCCCTTGGCGTCGACCGCGACCGTGACCGGCATGTCGGCGACTTCGAATTCGTAGATTGCCTCCATGCCGAGGTCTTCGAACGCGATGACGCGGGATTTCCGGATCGCCTTGGCGACCAGGTAGGCCGCGCCGCCGATCGCGATCAAATACGCGGCCTTGTGTTTCTTGATCGATTCGATCGCCACCGGCCCGCGCTCGCCTTTGCCGATCATCGCCAGGAGCCCGGTCTTGCCGAGCATGGTTTCGGTAAACCGGTCCATGCGCGTTCCGGTGGTTGGTCCGGCAGGGCCGACGGCTTCGTCGCGCACCGGATTGACCGGGCCGACGTAGTAGATCACCCGACGGGTGAAATCCACCGGCAGTTTTTCGCCGCGCTCGAGCATGTCCTGAATGCGCTTGTGCGCGGCGTCGCGCCCGGTCAGCAGCTTGCCCGAGAGCAGCAGCCGCTCACTCGGTTTCCACGACGCGACCTCCTTGGCGGTCAGCGTATCGAGATTGACGCGGCGCGCGTTGGCATCCGGCTGCCAGGTGACTGCCGGCCAGTCGGAGAGCTTCGGTGCTTCGAGCACCGCGGGCCCGGAACCGTCAAGCACGAAGTGCGCATGGCGTGTCGCGGCGCAGTTCGGAATCATGCCGATCGGTTTGTTCGCGGCGTGCGTCGGGTAGGTGAGGATCTTGACGTCGAGCACCGTCGATAGCCCGCCGAGCCCCTGGGCGCCGATGCCAAGCGCATTCACCTTGTCGTAGAGATCGATGCGCAGTTCCTCGAGCTTGTTCTGGGGTCCGCGCGCTTTGAGCTCGGCCATGTCGATCGGTTCCATGAGCGATTCCTTGGCCAGCAGCATCGCCTTTTCCGCCGTGCCCCCGATGCCGATGCCGAGCATGCCCGGCGGGCACCAGCCTGCGCCCATCGTCGGCACGGTCTTCAGCACCCAGTCGACGATCGAATCGGACGGATTCAGCATGGCGAATTTCGATTTGGCCTCCGAGCCGCCGCCCTTGGCGGCGACGTCGACTTCGATCGTCGCGCCCGGGACGACCTGCATGTGGATCACCGCCGGGCTGTTGTCGCGCGAGTTGACGCGGGTAAATGCAGGATCGACGAGCACCGATGCGCGCAGCGGGTTGTCGGCGTCGTTGTAGGCGCGCCGCACACCCTCGTTCACCATGTCCTCGACCGACATCGTCGCGCCGTCCCAACGGACGTCCATGCCGATCTTGAGGAAGACATTGACGATCCCGGTGTCCTGGCAGATCGGGCGATGGCCCTCGGCGCAGAGGCGTGAATTGGTGAGGATTTGGGCGATCGCATCCTTCGCCGCGGGCGACTGTTCGCGCTCGTAGGCGCGTCCCAGCGCGCGGATGTAGTCCGCCGGGTGGTAGTAGGAGATGAATTGCAGCGTATCGGCGACGCTCTGGATGAGGTCGTTCTCGCGGATCAGCGTCATGTGGGTAGGGCTCCTTCGACTCCTTGCGCCTGCCGGGCGGGTCGCGTGGCAACGTCCGCTATCATGCGCGAGCGCTGAAGAGGAGAGAATCAAATTTAGCACAGCGTAAGAGGGTGGCGCGCGGGTTCGCCGGTCTGCGTCGCCCAGCGTTGTCGCCTTTGCGGCCGTTACGGCCTTTGCGGCCTTTACAACCTGTTGGCATGATGGTTTTATCTCGCCACACGCCCCCTGGCGGCGGCGACCAGAACCTTGGAGGAGCGCTGCGATGTCGAGTTCCAATATTGAAACGGTCCTGCACGAGACCCGCGTGTTTCCGCCGCCGGCCGCGTTCGTCAAGCAGGCAAACATCTCCGGCATGGACGCCTATCGCGCGCTGTGCGCGGAGGCGGAAAAGGATTTCGCAGGGTTCTGGGGTCGGCTGGCGAAGGAACAACTGCTGTGGCACAAACCCTTCACCAAGGTGCTCGACGAATCCAAGGCGCCGTTTTTCAAGTGGTTCTATGACGGTGAACTGAACGCGTCGTACAACTGCCTCGACCGTCATCTGAAGACGCAGCCCGACAAGGTTGCGATCATCTTCGAAGCCGACGACGGCAAGGTCACCAAGATCACCTATAAGGCCCTCTACCACGAGGTCTGTCGCATGGCGAATGCGCTCAAGGCGCATGGCGTCAAGCCGGGTGACCGCGTTCTCATCTACATGCCGATGTCGATTCAGGTCGTGGTCGCGATGCAGGCCTGCGCGCGCATCGGGGCGACGCATTCGGTGGTGTTCGGCGGGTTTTCGGCGAAGTCGATACAGGAACGGATCATCGATGCCGGCGCCACCGAGGTGATCACGGCCGACGGGCAGTTCCGTGGCGGGCGCGAAATCCCGCTCAAGCCGGTGGTCGACGAGGCGCTTGCGATGGGCGGTTGCGACGGCGTGCGCAACGTGATCGTTTATCGGCGCAGCGGCACGTCGGTGCCGATGACGGCGCCACGCGACAAGTGGTGGGACGACGTCGTCAAGGACCAAGCCGATACCTGCGAGCCGACCTGGGTGAACGCCGAGCATCCGCTGTTCATTCTCTACACCTCGGGTTCGACCGGCAAACCGAAGGGGATCCAGCATTCGACCGGCGGCTACCTGCTGTGGACGATCCTGACGATGCAGTGGGTGTTCGACTACAAGCCCACGGATGTGTTCTGGTGCACGGCGGACGTGGGCTGGGTCACCGGGCACAGCTACATCGCCTACGGGCCGCTCGCCGTGGGGGCGACCGAAGTGATGTTCGAGGGCGTGCCGACCTATCCGGATGCGGGCCGATTCTGGAAGCTCATCCAGGACCACAAGGTCAACGTGTTCTACACCGCGCCGACGGCGATTCGATCGCTCATCAAGGCCGGCGGGGATCTGCCGAAGAAGTACGACCTGTCGAGCCTGCGCATCCTCGGAACGGTCGGCGAGCCGATCAACCCGGAGGCTTGGATGTGGTACCACGAGACCGTCGGCGGGGGGCGTTGCCCGATCGTCGACACCTGGTGGCAGACCGAGACCGGCGGTCACCTCATTTCACCATTGCCCGGCGCGACTCCGACCAAGCCTGGCTCGGCAACGCTGCCGCTGCCTGGCATCATCGCCGACATCGTCGACGAGACCGGTGTGCCGGTCGGCAGGGGCAAAGGGGGCATTCTCGTCATCAAGCGACCCTGGCCGGCGATGCTGCGCACGATCTGGGGCGATCCCGATCGCTACCGGAAGACCTACTATCCGGCCGACTTCAAAGGCAAGTATTACCTCGCCGGTGATGGTGCGAGCATGGATGACGAAGGCTACTTCCGCATCGTCGGTCGCATCGACGACGTGCTAAACGTCTCTGGCCACCGACTCGGCACAATGGAGGTCGAGTCTGCGCTGGTGGCGAATACGAAGCTCGTCGCGGAAGCCGCGGTGGTCGGCAAACCGGACGACCTCACGGGCGAGGCGATCGTGGCCTTCGTGGTGACCAAGGGCCCCCGCCCGGAGGGCGACGCGGCGAAGAAAATGGCCCAGGAGCTGCGCGACTGGGTCGGCAAGGAGATTGGCTCGATTGCCAAGCCGAAGGACATCCGCTTCGGCGACAACCTGCCGAAGACCCGATCGGGCAAGATCATGCGTCGACTGCTGCGCTCGATCGCGCGGGGCGAGGAGATCACGCAGGACATCTCGACCCTTGAAAACCCCGGAATTCTCGATCAGCTGAAGCGCGGAATCTGATCCGCGCGCGGTCGCTCAGGGGACCGCAATCGCGGCGGCCCCTTTGGCGCTTGCCTCGGCGAGGACCGCGTCGGCACGCAGGTCGCGCCGCAGATCGCGGCGCACTTCCTGCCAGCGAAAGCGTACCGAGTTGCGCACGACCTCGGCGTCGAGTTGTTTGAGGTCGTCGACGATCGGCGCCCACTGCACGAGTGCGGCCGGGCTTTCGGTGAACGCTGATTCGTCGTCGGCGAACGCGGTCAGGTCGCACAGAGCAAGGCGGGCGCGAATGCGGTCCGCATGCGGAGCGAACTCAGGACCGGCCTCGTCCGGCGTGCCGACGACGGCGAGCGCGTCGTCCATCACGCTACGCACTAGTTTTTGGACCTCATTGGCGGGCGCTTTCGTGCGGTGCAACATTAGAAAACCGGCATAAACCGATAGATCCGACAGGCAGGCGAGCCAGATCTGCCACTTCGCGATATTGATCGAGACAACGAAGGGGTCATCGGTGAAGAGCTCGGGAAATCGCACGCCCGCACGGGTCCTTAGGTAGCCGTAGAGCGACATCTGCGCCACGTAGCTCGCACGGGTTTCGAGAAACACCCGCAGGCCATCGCGATCGGCGACCGCACGCGGGCGGGACCGGCGGCGCCCACCGAACGCGGTGCGCAGGGCCGTCCAGGTCTCGCTGACCACGTCTATCAGTCGTTTAAGGGGCGCCATCTGGTCGATCAGGATGTCGATATTTTAGGAAGTTGAAATTTTGTGAAATGGGTTATGATCCGCCAGCTTGTGACCAACAGGGGACAGTAGAACCCTGAGCGCAGGCGCGGGTAGTGCGGATAGTGCGGGTAGTGCAGGCAGCGCAGGCAATCCGATCCGTGACGTCTAACAGGAGGAGGATAGACGATGGCCGCAGATACAACAGCACAAAAAGAAGTCCATTGGAACCGGACACGCAACCTGATGTTCGTCCACTTGGCGATCTGGTTCGTGTTTTCCTACGTGGTTCACTGGATTGCGCCCACGCTTAACAAAATGTCGTTCATGCACTTCCCACTCGGCTTCTACATGGCTGCGCAGGGATCGTTGGTCGTCTTCGTCGTGCAGCTATTCGTATTCGCGAAGCAGCAGGAAAAGATCGACCGCGAATGTGGCATGGCTGAAGAAGAATAGGGGAGAGCGAGATGGGCTTATTCTGAATAGAGGGCTCGTTCATCGACAACCTGCCGAAGATCTACGGTATCTATACCGGCGGTTTCATCCTCTT
>JAQBBQ010000253.1:0-16443 GCA_032125995.1 Betaproteobacteria bacterium
GGCATGCCGAGGCAGCCGAGAAAATAGGACAGCGGCGCACGCGTCGACGGATCGATCTTTGTGAGCAGCTCGCCTTTCACCGACGCATAGAGTTGCCAGCCAGCGGGTGCGGTGACCTTCTCGCCAGGCGCAAAATTCGGATGTTTTGACTCGATGACCTCACCGGCGGTCTCACCCGTCATGACCTCGCCGATCTCGACGCCCTTCACATAGCTCTTTTGCTGACTCAAACGCCCGCGCATATAGGGATCGAGCGAAAGCCACAGGTTCTTCACCAGCACCTCACCGTCCTGCGGCGCGGGCGCGGGGGACTCGATGAGCTTGAAGTTGTCCTCGCTCACCCAGCCCGTGGGATAGCTCGCCAGCGTCCAGGCCTTGTTCGTTGCCATGTCTGCCCCTTAACCGATCGCCGCGAAGCGCTCGAGATGGTGGTCGGCGTCGCCGAACTGCTGCGCGATCATCGTCAGGCGGCGGAACGAATGCGACACCTTCATTTCCTCGGTCATGCCCATGCCGCCGTGGAGCTGGATCGACTCCTGGCTGACATGGCGGCAGGCGTCCGCGATCTTGATCTTCGCCGCCGAGATCGCGCGCCGGCGATCGTCGGCATCGTCCACAGCATCGGCCTTGCTCGCCGCCAGACAGGCCATCGAGCGCGCCTGCTCGCCGCTGATGAACATGTCGACCATGCGGTGCTGCAGGGCCTGGAAGGTGCCGATGGTGACGCCGAATTGCTTGCGCGTCTTCAGGTATTCGAGCGTCGCCTCGTTGGTCGACTTGATCACGCCGACGGCCTCGGCGCAGAGCAGCGCGGTGGCGAAGTCGACCACCTCCTCGACCAGCGCCAGGCCGGCGCCCTGCTTGCCGATCATCGCCTTCTTGTCGACCTGGACGTTGTCGAGCGCGACATCGCCCGCGCGCATCTCGTCGAAGGTGCGATAGGGCTTCACCTCCACGCCCGGCGCCGCGGGGTCGACGAGGAACAGACTGTAGCCGCGCTTGCCGGTCGCTGCCGAGACAATCAGCTTGTCGGCGAGCGGCGCGCCGAGCACGATCTTCTTCTCGCCTGAGAGTACCCAGCCCGCTTCGTTTTTAGTTGCCGTGGTCTTGACCAGCGCCAGGTTGTAGCGCGACGCAGCCTCGGTGTGCGCGAAGGCGAGCTTCATGCGGCCCTCGGCCACCGCCGGCAGAATCGCCTTCTGCTGCGCCTTGGTGGCGGCGCGCGCGACGAACTGCGCGCCGAGGCCGACGGTTGCGAGATAGGGCTCGATGACCAGCGCCTCGCCGAAGGTTTCCATCACCGCCATCAAGTCAAGCGCGCCGCCACCGTAGCCGCCGTAGTCCTGCGGGATCGGCAGGCCGAGCAGACCCATCTCGGCGAAAACGCCCCAGGCCTTCTCGCTATAGCCGGCGTCGGAGGCGACGGCCTTCTTGCGCGCCTCGAAGTCGTAGTCCTTCTGTACGAAGCGCTGCACCGAGTCGGCAAGCAGCTGTTGTTCTTCGGTGTATTCAAAGTTCATGGCTACAGACCCAGCGTCATTTTCGAAATGATATTGCGCTGGATCTCATTCGATCCGGCGTAAATCGTCGTCTTGCGCGTGTTGCCGTAGCGCGGCGCAAGCGAAGCAACGAAGGCGTCGAAGTCGTCGCGCGCCGCGATCGGCGCATCGACCGGCCGGAACGGCTGCGCGAGCGGCCCCACGGCCTGCATCATGAGCTCGGAGAGCGCCTGCTGGATCTCGGTGCCCTTGATCTTGAGCATCGAGACGTCGGCGCCCGGCGGGTTGCCCGTGCGGCGCATCTGATCGAGGAAACGCAGGTTGGTGACCTCGAGCGCAATCAGCTCGACCTCGACGCGCGAGAGCTTGTCACGGAAACGCACATCCTCGAGCAGCGACTTGCCGTCCTTCGCCTGCGCAGCGGCGAAGTCCTTCAACTTGGAGAGTTCGCGCTTCGAGCCCCCGATGCGGCCGGTGCCCATGCGCTCGTGCCCCAGCAGGTATTTCGCCACCGTCCAGCCCTTGCCTTCCTCGAAGACGAGGTTCTCGACCGGGACCTTGACGTCGTCGAAGAAGACCTCGTTCACCTCGTGCCCGCCGTCGAGCAGGACCAGAGGCCGCACCGTAATCCCGGGCGTCTTCATGTCAAACAGCAGGAATGAGATGCCTTCCTGGCGTTTCACCGTCTCCGAGTCGGTGCGTACGAGGCAGAAGATCCAGTCCGCGTAGTGCGCGAGCGTGGTCCAGGTCTTCTGGCCATTCACCACGTAGTGATCGCCTTCACGTACTGCCTTGGTCTTCAGCGAGGCGAGATCCGATCCCGAGCCGGGTTCCGAGTAGCCCTGACACCAGAAATCGTCACCGTTGTAGATACGCGGCAGAAAGCGCTTCTTCTGGGCTTCGGTGCCGAATTTGAGCAGCACCGGCGCGCACATCGACAGGCCGAAGGGAATCAGTGGCGGCGTTCCCGCGTAGCCGCACTCGTCCTCGAAGATATAGCGCTGCACGACGTTCCAGCCCGTGCCGCCCCACTCCTTGGGCCAGGACGGTGCGACCCAACCCTTCTTGGCGAGGATGCCATGCCAACGCAACAGATCCTCGCGGCTGAGTTCCTCGTACCCGGCGACTTTGCGCCGCAGGTCCTCGGGCAGGTTGTCCTTCAGCCAGCCGCGTACGTCGTCGCGGAAGGCCAGTTCGTCGGGGGAGTAGCTGAGATCCATGCCTGTCTCCAAGGCCGCCGCGGACGCGGCGGAAAGAAAAGTCTAGCGCAGCGAGAAATCGACCACCATGCGTCCGCGCACCCGCGCGGCAAGCAGGTCGTCAAAAGCCTGCGGCAACGTTTCAAACGTGATCCGGCGTGCAATTCTCTCGAGATGGCGCGGTCGCAGGTCGGTCGCCAGGCGCTGCCAGATGGCCGTCTTGCGCGCGAGCGGATTATCCACGTTAACCCCGAGCAGGCGAACCCCGCGCAGGATGAAAGGCAGCACGCTGCCCTGGAAGTCGACCCCGCCGGCGTTGCCGAAGGATGCGATGACGCCATTCTTCTGCATCGTGCGCGCGATCCAGGCCAGCTGCTCGCCGCCGACCGAATCCAGCGCCCCCGCCCACAGCGTGGCCTCGAGCGGCCGCGTGCCGAATTCCATCGCGTTGCGGTCGAGCACTTCGGCCGCGCCGAGCCCGGTCAGGTAGTCCGCGGCTTCGGTTTTCCCGGTCAGCGCGACGACGTGAAATCCGAGCCGGGAAAGAATGTCGATCGCAATGCTGGCCACGCCGCCAGTGGCGCCGTTGACGAGCAGCTTGCCGTTCTCCGGCCTCAGGCCATTCAGCTGCATGAGGTCGATCGCGAGGCCGGCGGTGTGCCCCGCCACCCCGAGCGCCGCCGCCTCGAACAGGCTCAAGCCCTCCGGTAGCGGAATCAGCCACTCGGCGGGAAAGCGTCCGAACTCGGCATAGCCGCCGTCATGGTCCACCGCGAGCCCGAAGCTGTGGGTGAGCACTTCGTCGCCCGGCTTGAAGCGCGGATTCGACGATTCCTCTACCGTACCACTGAGGTCGATGCCCGCAACGAGCGGAAACTTGCGCGCGATTTTCGCCCGCCCGCAGGCGGTCAGCGCGTCCTTGTAGTTCACCGAGGCGTAGGCGACGCGTACGACGACGTCGCCGCGATCGAACTCGGCGCGCGTCATGGTCTCGAGGCGGCCCTCGCCGAAGCGGCCGTTGTCGTGCACCCGGTAGGCGCGGAATTTGCTCATCACTCGGAATTCTAGGGATCGAAGAGGCATGCGCCTACCGGCGTTTCGCGGCCCGGCTTAGGAGTGCGACCCGCTCCCGCAGGCGTGAGGACTTTCGGAATCTCCGAACCGCCCGAAGTAGCTTCCTGCCTCTTCAGGACAGGGTGGAGAGCTTTTCTTCGACCTTCGCGAGGCGCGCCGCGAGCTCGTCGACTCGGGTGTGGACGTGCGGCATCGTCGCAAGAAGCGCAGCCATGTGCGTCTCCAACTGCGCGAACCGGTTCGACTGATCGCGCATCTGCTCCGTTAGCAAATTGAGTCGATGACCGTGCTGACCGAGAGTGTTGCGCGATTCGTCGCGAAACTCGCGCACTTCGGCCCCAAGCTCGATCAGAGTCTGCAACGTGAGGTTGGCCACCACGCGATTTTACCCCCGCCGGCACCCCCCTCTCGAGGCGCATCGGATTGCGCTTTCAACGCGGCCGGGCACGCCCGGTTGACCGGCGTTTCGCCAAGTCGTTCTCACTCGACCGCGGGCCTGGTCGGCGCGTTTGCCGCGCCATGGAAACAGGCGAGGCGGAGGTCTATCGTTCGCGCAAGCCCCGCGCAAGTCCCCTGTGGCAGTGCGTCAATCGCCGCCTCCCGGAGCTGCGCGCATCGGGCCGCGTGCGCCGCGCCGTAGAAGGGAACGTGCTCAAGCGCTTTCTCAAATGCGGCGACCTGCACTGCGGCTTCGCGCGCATCCGCTGCAGCGGGTGCGGCCACGACCTGCTTCTCGCGTTTTCCTGCAAGACACGCTACTTCTGCCCGAGCTGCCACCAGAAGCGCGTCCTCGCCTACGGCGAGTGGGTCGAGAGCAGCGTGCTGCGGCCTGTTGCGCACCGGCAATACGTCTTCACGGTTCCGAAGCTCATCCGGCCGTTCTTTGCCTACCGCCGATCGCTGCTCGGAGAGTTCTGCCGCATCAGCGCGCGAGAACTTACGCAGGCGTACCGTCTCGCGCATCCGTCGGCCCGCCCCGGCTTCATCCTCTTCGTCCAGACCTTCGGCGATCTCGTCAACTTCAACCCCCATGTGCATGCGCTCGTCGCCGACGGCGTGTTCGAAGCGTCGGGACGTTTCATTCCGCTGCCGCCGGTTCCGGAAGAGCTTCTTGTCGAGCGACTGCGCCGCGAAACCATCCGTCTCCTGGTCCGAAGAGAGTTGATCCGTCCGCCGCTCGCCAAGCAGATGCTTGCCTGGCGCCATAGCGGCTTCACGGTCCACAACCAGGTGCGGGTCGGTGCCGGCGATGCCGAGGGCCGTAAGAGCCTTGCGGGCTACATGCTGCGCGCGCCGTTTTCGCTGCAGAAGACAACCTACGACGCGGCGCGCGGCACGGTGATCTACCGCAGCAAGCTGCATGCGACGCTCAAGCGCAACTTCCAGGTCATGCCCGGCGCCGAGTGGCTGGCGCTGCTCTGCAAGCACATCCCCGACCGGCACGAGCACATGGTGCGCTACTACGGTCGCTACTCAAGCCGCACCCGCGGCTCGGAGCGCGAACACCCGGAGATCGAAGAGCCCGACGCTGAATCAACGAGCCAAGTGCGTCAGGCTGCAAAGACTGCCTGGGCGAAGCTGATCCGCAAGGTCTTCGAGATCGATCCGCTCCTCTGCCCCGAATGCGGTGCGCAGATGCGCGTCATCGCGCTGATCGAAGACCCGGCCGTGATCGAGCGGATCCTCTCCTGGCTGGGCATTTGGGAGCCGCTGCGGCCCAGCGGGCCCTCACCGCCTCCGGAGCGCGCGAGCCTGCCGCTCACCTACCATCCCTTGCCCGACATCGCCTGAGTTCTGCCTTAAGCGGCGCTCGTAGTCCTCGGCTTTCCCGAACTTGCCCGAACGCGCCCAAGGGGCGCAGTATTTGCCATAATGCCGCTTGCATACCGGGCTCGCAGCCGAGGCCAGGATCGATCACGGCGCAATGTACTGCTCACCGAGCCCAAACAGGCCGCAACCGCGCATAGTTCGCGGCACGGAGGCGAAGGAATTTCCTATCCTTTGCCAAGACGGGTACGCCGCACCGCCACGGTCACAGCGCGAGCACGAGCCTCACGCCCTGCTCGACCTCTGCGAGCGCAGAGGTCGAGACACGGCCGCGCGGCGAGCGAGGAAGGCCTTGTCCACGGTGACGATCTGCGACACGTTCGCGACCGAGGGCTTTGCGAGGCCAGTCCCTCGCGCCGGCAGGCGCACGTTGCCGGGAGCGAGCGCGAGCCGGAGGTTCGAAGCGAACGCGACCGCGACCACCGCACGGATCTGGCTCGCGTTAAAGCTGTCGCTCGAGATGACGAGCTCCGGGCGCCGGTAGCCCGGCTCCGATCCGGCGGGATCCGGCAGGTTCGCCCACCAGATCTCGCCGCGCCGCATCACCAGCGCTCGCCACCCAGCGTGCGCCGCTGCATTCCGGCCAGCGCGTCATCGAGGCGCGACGCGTCCGGGTCCGCAGCGTAAACCTCGTTCAACCGCATCGTCATCGCGTCATCGCCGTGCTCGGCAATGAACTCCGCAAGAGCCTTGGCGTTCAGTTCGCTGCGGGAGACCTTCATGCGGGCGGCGAGCCGCTCTGCCGAACGGAACACCGGGTCGGGTATGGAGACAGCGGTTTTCATGGCGCCAGGATAACCCGGGTCATACCGTCGGACCGCGCCTACACGATCGTCACGCCGCCGTCGGCGACGATGGTCTGGCCGGTGATGAAGGATCCGGCTTTCGAGGCGAGGAATACGGCAATGCCGCCGATTTCCTCGGGCGCGCCGATGCGGCGCAGCGGCGTGATCGCCTCGCGCGCGCTGCGCAGTTTTTCGTCTTCCCACAGCGCGCGCGCGAAATCGGTTTTGATGAGGCCGGGCGCGATCGCGTTCACGCGTACGTTCTTCGGTCCCCACTCCACTGCCAGGTTGCGCGCCAGCGCATGGTCAGCGGCCTTCGACATGCCGTAGATGCCGATGACCCCATTGCCGAGAATGCCGCCGATCGAGCCGACCAGCATTACGCTGCCGCCACCGCGCGCCGCCATGCCCGGGATCACCAGGGCGCTCAGCCAGATGCTCGACTTGACGTTCGAGGTCATCACCTTGTCGAAGGTCTCGTCGGGCAGATCCGCGATCGGACCGTAGTAGGGATTGATCGCCGCGTTGCACACCAGGATGTCGATCTTCTGCCAGGTGGCAAGGGTGTGATCGACCAGCGCCTTGACCTCATCCTTGCGCGAGACGTTGCAGGGCTTCGCGATCACGCTCAGCCCCTCGCGCTCGAACTCCGCGCGCACCGCTTCGCAGGCCTCGGCTTTGCGGCTCGAGATCACCACCTTGGCGCCAGCCCGGGCGAGCTCCTGCGCGATCGACTTGCCGATTCCCTTGGTCGAACCGGTCACGAGGGCAACCTGACCGCTCAGATCGAACAGCGTGGACGGCATTGGAGTCTCCGGCGGGCGTGGGAAGGGCGCAAAGGGTAATCGAAGCGCGGGCAACCCGGCCGTGGGGAGGGTCCGCGTTTCGCAATGCGGCGAATCGATTCATAAATGAGTCGGGTGTTCCGCATTGCGAAATTTCGTATGATTAAATTGACAAGCGAACCTGGCCGCAAGAATATCGAAACGTGAACTAATTCTCATTGCTGAACCCTCCCGGCGATAAGACCAACCCCCAGGGCCGGGACCCAATCGGAGGAGACTACCCAATGGGCGCATCAGAGTCCGCAGCCCCCCTTTCGCTTCCCGCCGGCAACTTCAGCTACGAGCACGAAGGCGACCGCCAATTTGCCACCACGCTCGCCCGCGGCCTCGAAGTGCTGCGCTGCTTCACACCGCTCGAGCCGATGCTCGGCAACAAGGAAATATCGGTGCGCACGGGGCTGCCCAAGCCCACGGTCTCGCGCCTCACCTACACGCTGACCAAGCTCGGCTATTTGCGACACAACATGCGCCTGGGCAAGTACCAGCTTGGCTCGGCGGTACTGTCGATCGGCTATCCGCTGCTCGCGTCGATGAATCTGCGCCAGGCGGCCCGCCCGCACATGAAGGAGCTGGCCGATTACTGCAAGGGATCGGTGTCGATGGGCATCCGCGACCGTCTGAACATGGTTTACGTCGAGACCAGCCGCAACGGCAATGCGGTCATCACCCTCCCGGATATCGGCACCTCGGTGCCGATCGCGGTGGCTTGCATCGGACGCGCTTTTCTTGCCGCATGCACGCCGCCCGAACGCGAGGCCGTGCTCAACCAGATGAAAGTCAAGGAGGCAGAGCTGCACCGCAAGTACCGGGCGCAGATGGACAAGAGCGTTGAGGACGTCCGCATGCGCGGCTTCTGCGTGTCCTACGGTGAGCTGCGCCGCGAGGTTTACTCGGTCGGCGTGCCGATGCGCCGCACGGTCGACGGTGAAGTCGTCGCGTTCAACTGCAGCGTGCCTTCGTTCGTGCTGAAAAAGGGCCAACTCGAGGAGGACCTCGGACCGCGCCTGGTAGCGATGGTGCGCAACATTGAGGCCGGCATCGGCATGCACTAGTCGGCTGTGAGGGAGGGCGCGTTGCCCTCCCCCACGCCCCCTCCCCGCTCCTTCGCGGCTGCGGGGTGGACCCGATGCCCTCCCCCGCGCCCCCTCCCCGCCTGATCGAGTGATTCCGCATGGAAGACTGCCATGGCTGACAAAGAACCTCGGATTGACGTGACCCGGCACGGGCGCGTGCTCGCGCTCGTGATGGACAACCCGGCGCAGCGCAATGCCCTGCGCCCGGATTTTTCCAAGACGCTTGCGCGCGAACTGCGCCTCGCCTCGGACGACGCCGGCATCGGGGCCATCGTGCTCTCAGGCGCCGGGCCGCATTTTTGCGCCGGGGGCGATCTGCGCACCCTGCACGAGATGCGCCGCGACCAGCCGCGCCAGGCGCTGTTCGAGCGGATCACGAATCTGAACGAATTCATCCGCGCAATCCGCCAGTGCGCCAAGCCAGTCATCGCTGCCGTCGAAGGGCATGCCGCGGGCGCGGGCTTCTCGATTGCGCTCGCCTGCGACCTGATCGTCGCCGCCGAGGAAGCGCAGTTCACGATGGCCTACGTAAAGGTCGGCCTCAACCCGGACGGCAACGGCACTTTTTCCCTTGCGCGCGGGCTGCCGCCGCAGCTCGCCGCCGAACTCGCCATGACGGGCAGCGCGGTCGGCGCGCGCCGGCTTGCGGATCTCGGCGTCGTCAATCGCATCGCCCCGGCGGGCAAGGCGATGATGGAAGCGCTTGACTGGGCGGCGCAGGTCGCGAACGGCGCGACGCAAGCCATCGGCCGCATCAAGCGCGAGTTGAGCGAAGCGCAGACGAACGATTACAACCGCCACCTCGACCTCGAGCGCGAATTTTTCGTCGACGCGTTATTCGGCGAAGAAGCGGGCGAAGGCATCGGTGCCTTCCTCGAGAAGCGCCGCGCGCAGTTCCACGGCTGACCCAGGCGCAACACGCGATGCGTTCGACCATGCGTGCGATCGTGCACTCGGTCTACGGCGCGCCCGAGGTGCTCGCGTTCGTTGACCTGCCGAAACCCGTTCCCGGGCCGCGCGACCTGCTGGTGCGCGTGCATGCGGTGTCGGTCAACCCGGTCGATGCCAAACAGCGTCAGACCGGCGCTGCAGGAACGCCCGTGCCGAACGCCCCACGCATCCTCGGTTGGGACGCCGCCGGCGTTGTCGAGGCCACCGGCGCCGAGGTGAAACGCTTCCGCGCCAGCGACGCGGTCTATTTCGCGGGTGACATCGGGCGCCCGGGCTCCTATGCCGAGTTCGTCGCGGTCGACGAACGCATCGTCGCGCGCAAACCCGGGACGCTGTCCTTCGAAAACGCCGCTGCAGTTCCGCTGACCGCCCTCACCGCCTGGGAAGGCATCCTCGAAACGTTCCGCGTAGCGCCGGGCGAAGGCGCGGGCCGGCCGCTGCTGATCATCGGCGGCGCGGGCGGCGTCGGTTCGTTCGCAATCCCGATCGCCAAGCGCATCTGCGGATTCAAGGTGATCGCGACCGCCTCGCGGCCCGAATCGCGCGCGCGCTGCACGGCGCTCGGCGCCGACGCAGTGATCGACCATGGCCAAGCGCTCGCGCCGCAGCTCGCGGCGCTCGGCCTGCCGGGTGTCGACTACATTTTCAGCACCGCGACGCTCGACAATTTCGCGCAGATGGTCGAGGCGCTCAATCCGCTCGGGCACGTCTGCGTGATTCAAAGCGGACCCGCCGCGCGAAGCGTGGATCTCAACCCCCTGATGCCGAAGCGCGGCACGCTCTCCTACGAGCTGATGTTCACGCGGCCGCGCACCGGCGCCGCGCCCGAGAAGCAGGGCGAGATCCTCGCGCAGGTTGCGCGGCTCATCGACGACGGCACGCTCGCGGGCACCGCGACCGAGATCCTGTCATGGCGCGAGGTGCAGGAGGCGCACCGGCGCATCGAAACCGCGCACACGCTGGGGAAAATCGTCCTCCGCATCGACTAGGGATCGTGTGGCCGCAGCGCCTAGGCAGTGAGCTGCGGCAGCAGCAGCGTCGCGAAGCTCAGGACGAGGAAAAAGCCGAACATGTCGGTGACGGTCGTCAGGATCGGCCCCGACGACGTGGCCGGGTCGAAGCGCAGGCGCTTGAGCACCAGCGGCACCACGCCGCCGAGTGACACCGCGACCATCGTGTTCACCGCGAGCGCGCCGCCCACCACCAGGCCGAGCCAGGGATTGCCCTTCCAGAGCTGCGCCGCGAGGCCGAGCAGTATGCCCAGCACCACGCCGTTGATTACCCCCACCTTGATTTCCTGCAGCCAGACGCGCAGCACGTCGAAGGGCTTGGTAATGCCGAGCGATAGCTCGCGGATGCTCACCGCCACCGCCTGATTCCCGCTGCACCCGCTCATGTCAGAGACGATCGGCAGGAACACCGCAAGCGCGATCACTGCGGAAAGCGTGTCCTCGTAGAACGCGATCACGCTCGCCGCGACGATGTTGAGCAAAATGTTGACGCTCAACCATGACAGGCGCCGGCGCGCGCGCACCGCAACCGGCAGTGTGCGAATCTCGTCGCCACCAACGATGCCCTGCATCTTCAGGTAGTCCTGCTCGGCGCGCGCGGACATCGCCTGCGCCACGTCTTCCTGGTAGACGACGCCGATCAGCATCTGTTGCACGTCGACCACCGGCACCGAACGCGCCTCGGTACGCTCGAAGAAATCCTCCAGCGCCTCGAGTGCCATGTCCGCGGCGACGCAGGGCGAGGTGCGCGCGAGCGCCGCAAGCTGCACGTTGCGACGCGAAAGCACCAGGCTGCGCAGCGGCAGGCCGCCCACCAGACGACCCGCGGGCGATACGACGTAGGCGAGGGTCTCTGCGCTCAGTCCTTCTTCGGCGCGGCGGCTGAGGTCGTCGATTACGGTTCCGACCTCGGCGTTCTCCGGGTAGGAGAGGTACTCGGTCACCATCAGACCGCCGGCGACGTCGCGCGCGTAGGGCATCAGGCGACGGGCGTCCTCGGCCTCCTCGGGGGCCATGTGCGCGAGTATCGCCTCGGCATCCGCGGGATCCATGCTCGCGAGCACGTCGGCCTGATCGTCGCTTTCCATCTCGTTCAGGATCGACGCCGCGTGCGGCGCGGGCAGTTCCTCGATCAAATCCGCCGCATGCTCGTCCGGAATCTCCTCGATCAGGTCGGCCGCCTCTGCAGGCGACAGCGTGGTCAGTACGCGCTCGCGCGCCGCGAGGTCGAGGCGTAGCAGCGCGCGAAAGGCCTCGCTCGAGCCGATTTCGTCGAGATACGCCTCCAGGCCCTTGCTGTTGCGGGCCTCGGCGAGCGCTTTGAGCCGCTCCCAGGGCTGGACTTGATCGCTTGCTTCCATGACGCGCTCCGTTGACATCGCCCGTGGATCGCTGGGCGTAGCGGGATTCTAGCGAGCGCGCGGGGGGGCGCGGCAGCAATCAGGAGTAGGTCATCGCCTCGCGCCGTCCCGGGCGGTCGAGATGCGGCACCGTGTTGAAGCTCACGAAGTGCACCGTGTCTGCGTTGAACGCAAGCTCGCTGATCGCCGAGTTTCGCGTCTGCAAATTGAGGTTAATCATCATGCGCGGCGCAAGCTCGAGCACCGTACCCACGAGCGTCGAGATCGGCCCGCCCGAGCTGACCACCAGCACGCGCTGCGCCGTGCCCTGGCGCATGCGGCCGAACGCTGCCCGCACGCCGGCCGAGAAGACGTTGAAGTCCGGCTGCGTGTCGGCGCGCAATGCGCCGTCGGCCCACGCGTAGAGCACCTCACGCAACAGCCTGAAGTGCGTGCGCCGGTCGGCGCCGTGATCGACCGGCGGCAGCGCGCGCGCGGCAAGATATGCCGTCATCAGCGCGTCGGCGCGGTACTCGTTCAGACCCTCGACTTCCTCGGCGGCAGGCAGCCCCGGATGCGTCTCGACGATGCCGGCCAGCGTCTCTCGATGCCGCCGCAGGGTTCCGCTCAGCACACGATCGAAGGCCAAGCCGCGTTCCAGGAAGTATTCGCCGAGCCAGCGCGACTGCCGGTGCCCGAGCTCGGTCAGCCGATCGTAGTCGTCGGTACCGAACGCGGCCTGCGCATGCCGCACGAGATAGAGCTCTGCCATGGATCCGTCGATCGGCGAAAAGGGGGCGACGATACGCGTTGATTGCGCGATCGTCCAGGCGGCGGCGATTCGCTATCCCTCCCCGCACCCGGTGCGCTGCGCCGTATAGTGGGCGCAGTGTCATCGGTTTGGAGGGGTGCATGAAGCTGACAGACAAGGTTTGCGTCGTCACCGGCGGCGCTCGCGGCATCGGACAAGCGCTCGCCACGCGCTTCGCCGCCGAAGGTGCGCGCGCTGTCGTCATTGCCGATCTTGACTTGCCGCAGGACGCGGGAATCGCCTGTGACGTCTCGAAAGAAGACGAAATCATGCGCCTGGTCGAGACGGTCGTTGCGCGCCACGGTCAGATCGACCTGTTCTGCTCGAATGCCGGAATCATCGAACGCTCTGGGCTCGATGCACCGCTCGAAGCATGGCGCCGAACGATGGACGTCAACTTCATGGCGCATGTTTACGCCGCGCGTGCGGTCGTCCCGCAGATGCTCGCGCAGGGCGGCGGCACTTTGCTGCAGACTGCGTCCGCCGCAGGGCTCCTCATGCAAGTCGATTCCGCGACCTACACCGTGTCGAAGCACGCTGCGGTGGCGTTCGCCGAATGGCTCTCGGTCAACTACTACGAGCGTGGCATCCGCGTGTCCTGCCTGTGTCCGCAGGGCGTGCGAACGCCCATGTTGCTCGGTCCGAGCGGCGACCGCACATCGTTCCTGCTCGAAGGCTCGGTGTCGCCCGAGTACGTCGCGGAATGTTGCGTGAAGGCGATCGAGGCCGAGACCTTTCTCGTCCTGCCGCATCCCGAGGTTGCAGACTACGAGCGGCGCAAGACCACTGATCGCGACCGCTGGCTCGGCGGTATGCGTCGCATGAAGGCGAAAATCGACGCCGATCCGTCGCTGCAGGGACGCGACTGACGCGCGCCGGGGAGAAGGAATCCATGAACGTTCTCGCCGCGCTGCGCCTGCTCCTCGATGTCATGGGCGCGCTGTTTCTCGGCATGATCACGATTGCACCGATCGTGTTCGGCGTGTTTCCCTACGAGGGGATGATGCGCCTCGGCACGCTTCCGTTCTATGGCCTGCTCGGCGTCGCGATCGTATGCTGGCTATGGTTCGTTGCGCGCGCCGCCGGCGCGCGTTCCAGCGACTTACCAGACTGATATCATCGTTGCTCGCGGCGCGCGCTCGCGCGCCGCGCCTCAGCGCAATCACCCCTGTCATTGGAGAGTCGACCATGGACGAGCTGCGTTCCCTTCTCAACGTTTTCGAGCCTTCCGAGTGGAAGACGTTTTTCTCGACCGCATCGAGCATCATTCTGATCGTTGTCCTCGCGGTCATCGTGCGCGCGCTCGCGCATCGACTGATCCGGACCTTCCGTGAGGCCGTGCAGCGTCGCGCGTCGGACGTCGGCCGCGCCCAGCGCATCGAAACCCTCGGCCGCACCTTCCGCTACGTGACCACGATCGTCATCACGGTCGTCGCCGGCTCGCTCATTCTCGGCGCGCTCGGCATCTCGGTAGCGCCGATCCTCGCCGCCGCAGGTGTCGCAGGCATCGCGGTCGGTTTCGCCGCGCAAAGCCTGATCAAGGACTACTTCAACGGGTTCTTCCTGCTGCTCGAAGACCAGATCCGGCAGGGCGAGGTGGTGAACATCGCCGGCATCGGCGGGCTGGTCGAATCGATCACCCTGCGCTACGTGCGCCTGCGCGACTTCGAAGGGCACGTGCATTTCGTGCCCAACGGTGAGATCAAGGCGGTGTCCAACCTTACGCGTGATTTCGCACAGTGCCTGATCGAGGTCGGCGTCGCCTACCGCGAAGACATGGACGAGGCGCTCGCGGTGATGCGCGAAGTCGGACAGCAGATGCGCGCAGACGAAACCTTCGGACCGAAGATCATCGACGACACCGAGATCATCGGCGTCGAGCGCTGGGACGATTCGGCGGTCACCATCCGTTGCCGTTTGAAGGTGGTGCCGATCGAGCAATGGACCGTGCGGCGCGAATTCCTCAAGCGGCTGAAGAAGGCCTACGACGAGCGCGGCATCGAGATTCCCTTCCCGCACCTGACCTTGTACCCGGGACAGCTCAAGGACGGTTCTGCGCCGCCGCTGCACGTCGTATCGCAGGCCTCGTAACCAAAAGGGTCAGACCCCTTAGAGAGGGTCAGCCTGGGGTCAGACCCCTTTTTGTTCGCGAAGGCCAACGATCATCCAAAGGGGTCTGACCCCCTTTTCGGGGGCCGCCCGCCTAAAGGGGGCGGCCCCCTTAGACCGAAACCGAAAGATCCTGGAGCCACGTCGGCATGAGGTCGAGCACCCAGCCTTCTATCAAGCGGTCGAGGTGAAAGAGAACGGCGACGCCCACTACGAGCAGCGTCGCGCCCATGAGCGGCTTTGCCCACGGCATCCAGCGCATCAGCCGGTCCCGGCGCGCCTTCAGGATCTCGCGCGATCCGTAGGCCAATGCCATCAGCACGGTCGAAACGCCGACGCCGAACATCAGCATCGTGAACCCGGCCTGGGCCAGGTTCTCGCCGCTGGCCGCGAGACCGATCGCGCCGCCGAGCGTCGGCCCGATGCACGGCGACCACACTGCACCCAGCAGCACGCCGACGCCGAACTGGCCCCAAGCCCCGGCACTCTGCACGCGGTCGATCTGCGTATTGGCGCGGCTCGCGAGCGGCGCGGTGAGGGTTGCGAGTGCGGCCTGCGCCTTCGGGACCAGCAGCACCGTGCCGAAGAGGATCATGACGACCGCAGCCGCGCGATTGATCAGCAGATTGTCGATGCCGACGAGGTGGCCGAAGGCGGTGACGCCGAGGCCGATCACTGCAAACGAGAGCGTGAGCCCCGCCGCCAGCATCAGCGGCCCGAAGCGGCTGTTCTGGAACGCGGCCGCGATGACGATTGGCAGCAGCGGCAATACGCAGGGATTGATCAGCGTCAGGGCGCCGGCCAGATAGGCCCAGACGTAGGTCACGTCACGCTTCGAGCTAGAGGGCGGCCTTGAACAGCGGCTCGATATCCGCCGGACTGGTTCTCGCGATCACGCGGCCGACCTCCTTGCCATCGCGGAACATCACCAGCGTGGAACGACGCGGAATGTTGAGTTCACGCGTGATCGGCGACCCGCTGTGCCTGTCCCAGTCGACCCGGATGATCTTCACCGCCCGGTACTCGGGCTTCACTTCGAGCAGCGCACGCACGGTGCGCTCTTGCGCGCGGCAGGTCCCTCACCAGGTGGCGAAGAAATCGAGCATGAAGGGCTTGCCACTCGCCAGCGCCTGTTCGTAGATCTGGCGGGTGTAGTCCACTGCGTACGCGTCGGCGGCGAAGATTTTCGGTGCCACGAGCGCCAGCACAAGCGCCGATACGGACAATATTTGACGTCGATTCATGCCGCGAATTCCTCCAGTCAGTTCGGATGATCAGATCTCGGATCTACCCGGCTCGTCAGTCGTAGCTAGGCCCGGGAAACTGACACGCAATTGGAACACGCTGTCCGTCGGAAGTTTCGATCCCGACGACCATCCGCGCGATCCCCAGCGAAAGCGAGCCGCGCTAGCCCTGCTCCCGCAGAACGTCCTCCGCGGTGCGCAGCGCATCGATCGCCGCGGGAAACCCGCAGTAGGCGACCGATTGCGTGAACACTTCGCGGATCTCCTCGGCACTGCAGCCGTTGTTCAACGCACCGACGAGGTGGATGCGCAGCTCGTGCGGCCGGTTCAGCGCGCACAACATGGCGATCGTGACCAGGCTGCGCATCCTGCGGTCGAGCACCGGGCGTGTCCACAGCGTCGCGTAGGCGAACTCCTCGCTCAGGCGCCGCACCGGCGCGTTCAGTTCGGTGGTGCTGGCGTCGCGCCGCTCGACGTACTCAGCACCGAGCACCTCGCGCATCACGCGCCGCCCGCTCTCGCGCAGCACCTCGTGCGCCGCATTGTCTCGCTCGCTCATCTAGCCTCCTGCCCGTTCGGCAAAAAAAAATGGCGGGCGATATCGATCGCCCGCCCCTCGAACTGCCTGCCTTACTTGCGCTTGCTAAAAGGCGGCATCGGATACACCGCCTTCGCG
>JAQBBQ010000254.1:0-6422 GCA_032125995.1 Betaproteobacteria bacterium
GCTGAAGGTCGACGGCGCCTTCGTGGCGAACCCGCTTGTGGTCACCGACCGGGTCTACGACGACTATGGCCGGCAGGTTTTCGGCAAGTCAAAGACCGGCGATGCCCTCAAGGCCGGCAAGGCGCTGCTCGGCAAAGGCAGCGTCGATCTTTCGATGCTCGACGCCAAGGTCGAAGAGCTGTGCGCGAAGATCCTGCTCACTTTCCCCGATTGCACGACGAAGACGATCGAGGAGCTGAGAAAGCCCAAGCTCGAAGCCTGGAACCGCAACAAGGAGGACGCAAGGGCCTGGCTCGGACTCAACATGGTGACCGAGGCGCGCGCCGGCTTCACCGCCTTCAACGAAGGTGGCAAGGACGACCGCGAAGTGGACTTCGTTCTCCTGCGCCAGAAACTCGCTGCGGGCGAGGGCTGGGTCGGCCCGCTGCACGATTCGATCCAACCGAAGGCGAAAAAGAGCGCATGACTGAGCCGTTGAAGGTTTGGCTGGATCGCGACGGGCGGCTGCTGCGGCTGCGGCTGTCGCGCCCGAAGGCGAACATCGTCGATGCGGAGATGATTGCTGCGCTGACTGCGGCCTTCGACAAGTACCGCGCTGACGACGGCCTCGCCGGTGCGCTGCTCGACGCCGACGGCCCGAGTTTTTCCTTCGGCGCGAGCGTCGAAGAACACCTGCCGCACAACGCCGCGGCGATGCTGTCGGCGCTGCACGCGCTGATCGTGAAGATGCTCGAGTGGCCGGCACCGATCCTCGTCGCGGTGAAGGGGCAGTGCCTCGGCGGGGGCCTGGAAGTCGCGCTTGCCGCGAGCCGGATCTTCGCTTCGCGCGACGCCCGCCTCGGCCAACCCGAGATCAAGCTTGCGGTGTTCGCACCGGCCGCGTCTTGCCTGCTGCCCTACCGCGTCAACCAGCAGGTGGCCGAGGATCTGCTGTTCTCAGGACGCGCGCTGACCGCGACTGATGCGCTGGCGGCCGGGCTGGTCGCCGAGGTTGCAGACGACCCGGCGGCAGCGGCGCTCAACTACTTCGATGCGCAGCTGGCGGACAAGAGCGCAGCGGCGCTGGCGTACGCGGTGCGCGCAGCGCGTGGAACGATGCTCCCCGAGGTCAAGCGCCGCCTCGGCGAGGTCGAGAAGCTCTATCTGAACGGCCTCATGCAGACGCATGATGCGAACGAGGGCCTCGCTGCTTTCCTGGAGAAGCGGACGCCCAAATGGCAAAACCGTTGAGGAGGCTGAGATGACGCTGACCGACATCGTCGCCCGCTGCGAGAAGCTGTTCGAAGATCTCGATTTCAACGCCGTCAAGGAATGGAAGGCGGCGGCGCCCGGACGCAAGGCGATCGGCTATATGCCGATCTACGTGGCGCGCGAAATCATCCATGCCGCCGACATGCTGCCGGTGGGTATCTTCGGCGGTGGCGACCAGATCGAGGTGATCCAGGGCGACGCCTACTACCAGAGCTATATCTGTCGCATCCCGCGCTCGACGGTGGAGCTCGGGCTCACCGGGCGGCTCGACTGCCTCGACGGCATGCTGTTTCCGTCGATCTGCGACGTCATCCGCAATCTGTCGGGCATGTGGAAGATCATGTTCAAGGACAAGTACGTTCGCTACGTCGACGTGCCGCAGAACTACGACGATTCGATCGGCGGCGAGTTCTACATGCACGAGATGCAGCAGGTGCGCGAGGACCTCGCCAAGCTGCGCGGCAAACCGATTACCGACGACGAATTGCGCGCGTCGATCGTGGTGTACAACGACAACCGCGCGGCGACCGACGAGCTCTATGCGCTACGCGCGCAGGCGCCCTGGCAGGCACCGACCTCCGAGGTTTATCTGGTGCTGCGCGCCGGCTGCGTGCTGCCGCCCGAGGCGCACACCCAGCTGGTGCGCGACTACATCGCCGCGGCGAAGGCCGAGGAACGACCGAAGCGCGACAACGCGCGTGTGGTTCTGACCGGCGCGTTCTGCGAGCAACCGCCGCTTTCGCTCATCAAGTCGATCGAAATGTCCGGCTGTTACGTGGTCGACGACGACTTCGTACTGGTCTCGCGCTGGCTGCGCGAGCCGGTGCCGACCACGGGCGATCCGTTCGACGCGCTTGCCAAGGCCTTCCTGCACCACTCGGTGCAGTCCTCGCCGAAATACGACGACCGGCGTGAGGACAAAGGCAAGTTCCTGCTGCACCAGGTGAAAACCCGCGGCGCCGAGGGTGTGATCTTCGCTGCACCCTCGTTCTGCGACCCGGCGCTGCTCGAGCGGCCGATGTTGCAGGAGGTGCTGGCGAAACAGAAGATTCCCTACACCGCATTCAAGTATGCGGAGAACACCGGCCAGATGGCCCCGATCCGCGAGCAGGCCGGGACGTTCGCGGATTCGATAAAACTTTGGAGTGCGGCGTAAATGGGGTCAGACCCCTTTTTAGTGCACCGAGGCTACCGATCATCCAAAAGGGGGTCTGACCCCTTCTTGTTTTGCTGTTAGGAGACTTTCATGGCAACCAACATCCAAATGCCGCAGAGCACCAAGAAGCCGCCGAGCGTCCAGAAAGAGGACGCGATGCTGCTGCAGAAGGAAATGATCAACAGCAACTACCGCGAGCTCGCGAACTCGCGCGAGCTAGGCAAGAAGGTGTCCGCCACGTTCGTGCCGGGCAACCTGAATGAGTTGCTGATGTGTTTCGACTTCGCGCGCAGTCTGCCGGAGACCAACGCGCTGCAGAGCGGCATGCGCAAGAAATCCGGCAAATTCATCATGGACGCCGAGCGCGACGGCCATTCCGAGGACGTCTGCACCTACGTGAAGACCGATCTCGGCATGATGCTGCAGGGCCAGGTCGGGCCGACCGGCGAGGCTCTGCCGACGCCTGACGTGCTGCTGCTTTCCTACACCGGCTGCTTCACCTTCATGAAGTGGTTCGAGCTGGTGCGCCAGAAATACGACTGCGAGACGGTGATGCTGCACGTGCCCTACCAGGGCGATGGCCAGGTCTCGGCAAGCATGCGCGACTACGTGGTGAAGCAGCTCAAGGAGAAGGTGATCCCGACGCTGGAGAAGGTTTCGGGCGTCAAGTTCGACATCGACCGGCTGCGCCAGTACATGACGGAGTCGGCCAAGGCCGAGGAGGACCTGGTCTGGACGCTGCAATCGGCCAAGCACAAACCGTCGCCGATCGACGGCTATTTCGGCGCGGTGTACTACATCGGCCCGATCTTCACCGCATTCCGCGGCACGCCCGAGGCGACGCAGTTCTACCGTGTACTGCGCGGCGAGATCGAGCAGCGCATCCGCGAGGGCAAGGGCCCGATCACGCCGGACGGTGAAATGGGGGAAGAGAAATACCGCCTGGTGGTCGAAGGTCCGCCCAACTGGACCAGCTTCCGCGACTTTTGGAAGATGTTCCACGAGGAGGGCGCGGTGGTGGTGGCCTCGACGTACGCGAAAGTCGGCGGCGTATACGACTTCGGCTTTCGCCACGACCCCGACCACCCGCTCGAGTCGCTCGCCGACTACTGCCTCGGCTGCTACACCAACCTCAATTTCCCGCAGCGAATCGACATGATCTGCAAGTACATCGACGAGTACCAGGCCGACGGGCTGCTGATCAACTCGATCAAGAGCTGCAACAGCTTCTCGGCCGGGCAGCTGCTGATTCTGCGCGAAGTCGAGAAGCGGACCGGCAAGCCGGCCGCCTTCATCGAGTCGGACCTCGTCGACCCACGTTACTTCTCGGCGGCCAACATCAAGAACCGGCTCGAGAGCTATTTCCAGATGATCAAGCAGAAGCGCGCCGTCGGCGTCACGCACTGAGGAGAATGACATGCGATGCTTCATCGGCATAGACCTCGGTTCGACCACCACCAAGGCGGTCGTGATGGACGAGCAGAAAAACGTGCTTGGGCGCGGCATCACCAACTCGCGCTCGAACTACGACACCGCGGCGAACGTCGCCAAGCAGGAGGCACTGGTCAATGCGCGTTTCCATCTGTTCCGCGGCGCGCTCAAGCAGAGCGGCGCACTGAACGGCGGCCTGGATGAATTCGTCGGCCAACTCGAGCGCGATTTCCGGCTCGAACAATTCGTCGAGCAACTCGCCGACCTTGAAGCGGTCTGCCGGCGCAACGTCGACGCGACCAAGTTCGGCGATTTCACCAAACCGGTGGTTGCGGCGCTCGAGGAAACCTTCAAGCGGTTGCGGACCGAGGCCCCTGCGCTTTTCGCACCGGGCGCGAAGCGCAAGAGCGATTTTTTCCGCGACATCGCGGGCAGCCGCTACCACGCGATTAGCGAAGAGGTGGCCAAGGAGGCGGGCCTGCGTTACGACTTCCTGCTAAACGTATTCGACCGCTCGATCATCGAAGTCGAGAACCGCGAATACAGCGAGTCGATCTCGCGCAACCTGCTTGCGGCGCTCGACCGTACCTTCTTCCTGCTGCCAGAGGCAGCGAAGCGCGGCGAGGCGATCCGCGCACCAATCAAGGGCGTCCTCGAGATGCCGCTCGAGGAAACCTACGTCATCGGTACCGGCTACGGCCGCGCGCGGCTGCCGTTCTCGAAGGAGCATGTGCGCTCCGAGATCCTCTGTCATGGCCTGGGCGCGCACGTGATGTACCCGCACACCGCGACCGTGCTCGACATCGGCGGCCAGGACACCAAAGCGATCCAGGTCGACACGCAGGGCATCGTCGAGAGCTTCCAGATGAACGATCGCTGCGCCGCGGGTTGCGGGCGCTACCTCGGCTACATCGCGGATGAGATGAACATGGGCCTGCACGAACTCGGGCCGCTCGCGATGAAGGCGACCAAGATCGTGCGTATCAACTCGACCTGCACGGTGTTCGCGGGCGCCGAGCTGCGCGACCGCCTCTCGCTGGGCGAAAAGCGCGAAGACATCATGGCCGGGCTGCATCGCGCCATCATCCTGCGCGCGATGTCGATCCTGGCGCGCTCGGGCGGCATCCGGGACCAATTCACCTTCACCGGCGGCGTCGCGAAGAACGAGGCTGCGGTGAAGTCGCTCATGGAACTCGTCAAGGAGAACTACGGCGAGGTGACACTCAACATCAACCCCGACTCGATCTACACCGGCGCGCTCGGCGGCGCGACCTTCGCCTGGCGCGCGGTGGTCGAGGAGGGCAAGACCGTGGAGGCGCGGCAATGATCCACACCATCGGCATTGATATCGGCTCCGGCGTCGTCAAGACGACGTTGTTCCGGACGGACGGCGCGGGAGCGGGCGCCAAGAGCGAATGGCTTGCCAGGCGATGCGAGCGCATCCGCCGGCGCGACAATATGCAGCTCGCCAAGGCCGGCTACGACGAGGTGCTGGAAGAAGCGCGCCTCAAGCCCGGCGACGTGGACTACGTGGCGACCACGGGCGAAGGTGAAAACGTGAAATTCGCCACCGGGCACTTTTACTCGATGACCACACACGCGCGCGGCGGCATCTTCCTGCGCCCCGATGCGCGCGCGGTGGTCGACATCGGCGCGCTCAACGGCCGCGCGATCTATATCGATGAGCGCGGCAAGGTGCTGTCCTACAAGATGACCAGCCAGTGTGCTTCGGGCTCGGGGCAGTTCCTCGAGAATATTGCGCGCTACCTTGGCGTCGCGGTCGAGGAGATCGGGCGCCTGTCCAAGACCTCGGAGAACCCGGAGAAGGTGAGCTCGATCTGCGCGGTGCTCGCCGAGACCGATGTCATCAACATGGTGTCGCGCGGCATCGCTACCCAGGACATCCTCAAGGGCATCCACCTGTCGATGGCCTCGCGCCTGGTGAAGCTGCTCAAGGTGACCGGCATCAAGAGTGGCAAGGTGCTGCTCACCGGCGGCTTGGCGCTCGACGCCGGCCTGCTCGCGGCGGTGAAGGAGGAACTGGTGAACGAGAAAGTCGGGGGCATCAGCGTTGAGAGTCACGCGGATTCGATTTATGCTGGCGCTATCGGCGCCTCCCTGTGGGGCGCGTTCCGCCACCACAAGCTGAAAGAGCTGCAGCAGCGCGCTGCGGCCTGAATGGAGACGCCATGGCCCTGATGATCATCGATACCTGCACCGCCTGCGACGCCTGCCCGTCGGTGTGCCCGAACGAGGCCATCACCGTGGGCGAACCGATCTACGTCATCGATCCGCTGAAGTGCACCGAATGCGTCGGCGGGCATGACGAACCCCAGTGCAAGCTGGTGTGCCCGGCGGACTGCATCGTGGTCAATCCCGAATTCGAGGAAACGCCGGAGCAGCTGCAGGAGAAGTACAACTCGCTGCACGGCTGAGCCTGGTCCGGCAGCGCGCAAACCGCTCAATGCTGGCGCGCGCCCCGTCAGGGGCGCGCCTTTTCGAAATAGGCCTTGGCGCTTGCCGCAAGCAACCGGGGCACGTGCGTATAGATGTAGCGCACGCCCTGCTTGAGGACGCCGGCGAC
>JAQBBQ010000255.1:0-11543 GCA_032125995.1 Betaproteobacteria bacterium
CGAGGGTTTTGCGGATCCCCTCGATCTGCTCGGTGCTGGCGGCATCCCCCGCGAGGATCGCGGCGGGGTCGCCGGGGGTGATGCGCAGCAGCAGGAACACCAGCACCGCGACGATCACCAGGACGGGGATCGTCGCCAGCAGGCGGCGTGCGATGAACTGATACATCGGGTTCAGGACTCGAAGCGGCGGCGCCCGGCGCGTGAGCGCGGAATCACGCCGGCGTCACGCGCCTGGACCGCATCCCGCCCGCGCGGAGGGCAGCTTCGCCTTCCGCGCGGGCGGGGGTGCTCACTTCTTGATATTCCAGTACGTGTGTGCGAGACCCGAGGTGAGCCAGCCCTTGATCGACTTGCGGCCCGCCTGCGGCTGCACGTACTCGCCGAGCGGCGCATGGGTGGCGACCTCGAAGGCGCGCGCCTGCACCGCACCAGCCATCGCCACCTTCTTCTTCTCGTCGGTTTCCCTCATGAACCCCTTGCGCAGTTCCTCGAGCTTGGCGTCCTCTGGCCAGCCGAACCACGGCGTCGCGGCGCCGCGCGCGCCCAGCGCCGCGTTGTTCACCGGGTTGCCGATATCGGGCGAGACCCACGCGGTGCAGAACATGTTCCAGCCGCCGTCCTTCACTGCATCCTTCTTCGCACGCCGCGACACCAGTGTCTGCCAGTCCATCGCCTGCAGGTCGACCTTCATGCCCATCTGGCGCATGAGCTGCGCCGCCACTTCCGGCAGCTTGTCGATCGAGGAGAGGTCGGTCGGCTTCATGATGACGACCGGGGTGCCGTCGTAGCCCGAGGCCTTGAGCAGCGCCTGCGCCTTCTTCATGTTCCCTTTCGACTGGATCTCACTGCCGGTGGATACGCCGTAGGGCGTGCCGCAGGTGAACATCGACGCGCAGCTGTGGTAGAGCTCCTTCACGCCGACCTGCGCCTGCAGGAAGGGCCGCTGGTTGAAGGACGCAAGCACCGCCTGGCGCACCTTCACATTGTTGAACGGCGGGTGCAGGTGGTTGAAGCGGCACATGTACTGCAGGCCGATCTTCGTCTTGCGCACGTCGACGTTTTTGTCCTTCACCAGCGTCGCATAGTGCTGGAACGGCACGTTCTCGACGATGTCCACTTCGCCATTCACCAGCGCGTTGACCTGCGACTGGTAGTCGCGCAGCGCGAGGTTCCACACCACCTTGTCGACATAGACGTTCTTGCCGCCGGCGGTGCCCGAGGGCTTTTCCTTGCGCGGCTTGTACTTGGCGAACTTGGTGTACACCGCCTTGTCGCCCGGCTTGAACTGGTCCTTGTCGAACACGTAGGGGGCCCGAGCCGACGTACTCGGTGATCTGCTTCGTCGGGTCGGTCTCGGCGACCCGCTTGGGCATGATGAAGGGGACGTTCGACGAGGGCTTGCCGAGCGCCTCGATCACGAAGCCGGCGGGCTCCTTCAGCGAGATGCGAAAGCTGTCCTTGCCGACCGCTTCGATCTTGTCGACGAAGGTCATCAGCGCGCCGCCCATGGCGTCGCGCTTGCCCCAGCGAGCGAGCGAGGCGACGACGTCCTCGCCGGTGACCGGCGCGCCGTCGTGCCATTCGAGGCCCGCGCGCAGCTTGAAGTCGTAAATCTTCTTGTCGGCCGAGACCGTCCACGTATCGACCATCTGCGGCTGTATCTTGCTGTTCTCGTCGGTGCCGAACAGCGTGTCGTAGATCATGTAGCCGTGGTTGCGGCTCATGTACGCAGTCGTCCAGATCGGATCGAGAATCGAAAGGTTCGAATGCGGCACGACCGTGAGCACGGTTTCGGCCTGTGCGACCGGTGTGGCGAGCGTGGCAGCACATGCCGCGGCGACGGCGAACGCCGCCAGAGTGCGTTGCATCTTCATGGGTCTCCTCCCTTGGAAGATCGGAAAACTGCGCGGCCACGATAGCCCAAGGGCGGGGCGGCGGCAAGCACAGGTTCGGTTCGCGCGCGCACTTGCGGCGGACGATTTCGCACCTTAGGCTCGCGCATTTGCCGCAGAAGGAGGGCGCGTGGCACGCATTGCGATTGGCGGGTTCCAGCACGAAACCAACACCTTCGCACCGTCGAAGGCGGACTACCCCGCGTTCGAAGCCGGCGGCGGTTGGCCCGGCGTCCAGTTCGGCGAGGCGATTTTTCCTGCGGTCGAGGGCGCCAACATTCCGGCGGCGGGGGCGATCCAGGCGCTGCGGGCAAACGGCCACGACCTCGTCGGCACCGCCTGGGCCGCCGCCAGCCCGTCGGCCCACGTCACGCGCGAGGCCTACGAGCGCATCGCCGGCGAAATCGTCGAGCGGCTGGGCGCCGCGGGCCGTCTCGACGGCGTCTATCTCGATCTGCACGGCGCCATGGTGTCCGAGGAATTCGACGACGGCGAGGGGGAATTGCTGCGCCGCGTGCGCGAGGCGGTAGGTCCGCGCGTGGCGATCGCGACGAGCCTCGATCTGCACGCGAACGTCACCCGCGCAATGTTCGAGGGGGCCGATGCGCTGGTCGCTTACCGCACCTATCCCCATGTCGACAGGGCCGACACCGGCGCGCGCGCCGCGCGTCTGCTCGAACGCATGCTGAAGACCGGCAATCGCCTCGAGGGCGCCGACCGTGGGCTGGATTTCCTCACCGGGCTGCCCTCGCAATGCTCGTTCATCGAACCCTGCAAGGGGATTTACGCCAGCCTTGGCGAACTGGAGAACCGGCATGATGTGACGCTCTCGTTCGCGCCCGGTTTTCCGATGGCCGACTTCGACGAGTGCGGGATGACGGTGTTCGGCTACGGGCCGGCGCGACGCGAGGTCGAGGCCTGCGTCGAGCAGTTGCGCGAGATGGTGGCGGGGGCGGAGAAGGACTTTGCGCTCGAACTGCATACACCGCAGGACGCGGTGCGCCGCGCGCGCGCGCTCGGCGAGCCTGGCGCCCCGGTCGTGCTCGCCGACACTCAGGACAATCCGGGTGCGGGCGGCAACGGCGATACCACTGGCCTGCTGGCCGCGCTGATCGAGCAGGGCGCGAGCGACGCCGTGCTCGGCCTGCTGATCGACGCGAATGCAGCGGAACGCGCGCGCGACGCCGGTCAGGGCGCGACACTTTTTTTTGCGCTCGGCGGGCGCTCGAAGATCCCGGGCGACGCACCCCTGGAAGGCGAATTCACCGTCGAGCGCGTGGCCGACGGGCGCTTTACCTGCACCGGGCCGATGTTCAAGGGTTTTCGCATGCAGCTCGGTACCATGGTGCTGCTCAGGAGCCGCGCGGCGCCCGGCGTGCGCGTCGTCCTCGCGTCGCGCAAGGTTCAAGCGGCGGACCAGGAAATGTTCCGCCATCTCGGGGTCGAGCCGCGCAGCCAGCGCGTGCTGGGGCTTAAGAGCTCGGTGCACTTCCGGGCCGACTTCGAGCCGATTGCGAAGGCGGTGCTGGTGGTGAAGTCGCCCGGTCCGGCGCTCGCCGATCCGGCCGAATTCCACTGGACCAAGCTGCGCAAGGGCGTACGCCTGCGCCCGCTCGGCCCGGTCCACACCGGTTGAGGACAGGCATGCGATTACTCAGTTTCAAGCCAAAACGCGGCGGCGCGGTGCGCCTCGGGCTGCTGCTTCCCACGGGCGGCGTGATGGACATCGGTGCCGCAGCGACGCGCGCGCGCCAGCGCCTGCCCTTCGACGCCGGCGACATGATTTCGTTGATCGAATCCGGCGCGCCGGGGCGCGCAGCGCTGCGCCGCCTGGCGAAGGCGTACCGCGGGCGCGGAACCGCGCTGTCCGCGCTACGCGTGCTGGCGCCGATCCCACGCCCGCGCAAGAACGTGTTTTGCGTCGGCTGGAACTATCTCGAGCACTTCGAGGAGGGCGCGAAGGCGCGGCCGCAGGTGCAGGAGATGCCGCAGCATCCGACGTTTTTTACCAAGGTGCCGACCACGGTGACCGGGCCCTACGATCCGGTCCTGTTGCATGCCGGCGTTACTGCGAAGCTCGACTGGGAGGTCGAACTCGGCGTGATCGTCGGCCGCGGCGGGCGCAACATCACCGAGTCCGATGTCATGAAACATCTGTTCGGTTACACGGTGGTAAACGATGTCTCGGCGCGCGAGATCCAGCGCCAGCACGGCCAGCAATGGTTCAAGGGCAAGAGTCTCGACGGCAGCTGTCCGATGGGACCTTGGATCGTCACTGCCGACGAAATCCCCGATCCGCAGGCGCTGCGCGTCAGCTGCCGCGTAAACGGGGTGACCAAGCAGGATTCGAACACCCGCCATATGTACTTCCGCATTCCGCGCATCATTGCCGAGTTGTCGGCTGGGCTGACACTCGAGCCGGGCGACATCATTTCGACCGGCACGCCGGCGGGCGTCGGCCATGCGCGCACGCCGCCCGAATTCATGGCCGTTGGCGACATCCTCGAGACCGAGGTCGAAGGCATCGGCCTGCTGCGAAACAAGATTGTGAAGCGGTGAAGACGGGACGCTAACCCGCGCGGCGCAGCGCGCGGCCGGGCCGCGCACCGGTGTGTTTGCCTTGCTCGACGACCGCGGCGCCGTTGACGAAGACCTGCGCGATGCCCTGGGGCGGGTGCTTCGGATCTTCGTAGGTGCCGACGTCGATCACGGTCTTGGGGTCGAACAGCACGAGATCGGCGATCATCCCCGTGCGCAACAGCCCGCGATCCCTGAAGCCGAACTTCGCCGCCGGGAAACCGGTCATGCGGTAGACCGCCTCCTCGAGGGAAAACAGGCCAAGGTCGCGCGCATAGTGCCCGAGCACCCGGGCGAAGGTTCCATACAGCCGCGGATGCGGCCGGCCGTCGAGTGCGGGGATGCCGTCCGAACCGATCATCGTGCTCGGGTGGCGCATCACGGTGCGCACGTCGTCCTCGTTCATCGCGTGCAGCACCGCCGTGGTGCCCGGCGCCGCTGCGAGGATGCGCTGCGCCGCGGCGAGCGGCTCGAGGTTCATCTCGCGCGCGAGCACCGCGATCGACTTGCCTTCCCAGTCGGCATGGCCCTTGGCCGAGGCGATCACCACGTCGTCCGCGGTGAGCGTACCGAGACCGCCGCCGAAGCGGCCGTCGGCGACCACCGCGGAAAGGATCGTGCTGCCCGCGGTGTAGGGATACTGATCGGCATGGACGTCGAGGCCGCGCCGTTGCGCGGCGTCGATCCTGGCGAGCGACTGCGAAACCATGCCCCAGGCACGCCGGCCAGAGGCCTTGTGGTGCGAGATCTGCACCGGCACCCCGGCGCGCTCGCCGATTGCGATCGCCTCGTCGATCGAGTCGAGCAGGCCGAGGCTCTCGTCGCGCATGTGCGTGGCGTAAAGCGCGCCGCTGCCGGCCAACAGCCTCGCCAGCTCGACGATCTCGTCGGTGGCCGCGTTGCGCCCGGGCTCGTAGACCAGGCCGGTCGACATCCCGATCGCGCCGGCCTCAAGGCCCTCCTCGACGATCGCTTTCATCTTCGCCAGCTCGGCCGCGCTCGGCGCCGAGTTCTTCGGCTCGGCCATCGCCGCCAGGCGCACCGTGCCGTGGCCGATCAGCATCGCGACGTTCAGGCTCGGCGGAGCGCGTTCGAGCGTCTCGACGTAGCCGCGGTGGCCCTCCCAGCCGGCAAGTTCGCCCGCGCTCTGGAAGCCGGCGGCCATCTGCCAGGCCTCGCGGAAAGGCGCCGGGCCGAAGCCGCAGTTGCCGATGACGCAGGTCGTCACGCCGCCGAGCGTTTTGAACGCCATGTCCGGATGCAGCAGGACCGCGAAATCGTCATGTGTGTGCACGTCGATGAAACCGGGTGCCAAGGCGAGGCCGCGCGCGTCGAGCGTGCGCTTCGCGCTGCCACCGCCTGTGCCGCCTGCATCGAATGAGCCGACCGCGGCGATGCGGTCGCCCTCGATTGCGAGGTCGCCGGTCGTCGGTGCGGCGCCGCTACCGTCGTAGAGCAGTGCATCGCGGATGACGAGGTCGAACTGGGGCATGGCGCCAATTACTTCTAATTACTCAACGCGCGGGCCAGGCGCGCTGCGCCGGGCGCAGCCCTTCCAGCACGCGTGCGATCTGCAGCACCCCAAGATCGTCGAAGCGCCGGCCGATCACCTGCACGCCGATCGGCAAGCCCTCTTCGCTTGCAGTCCAGTTGATCGATGCCGCTGGCTGCTCCGACATGTTGTAGGCCACCGTAAATGCGATATGCGGTAAGGCGTTATGCGGATCGTTCCCGGGGCAGGGCAGTTCAGCTTCGTAGGGCAGGATGGGCGAGGTGGGCGAAATCACGTAGTCGAAGGGCTGCGTCGCGCGCGTCGTGACGTCACGCAGCGCGACGTACGTGTTGTAGGCCGCCATGACGTCCTCGCCGCTGAAATCTTTTGCCCGATGGCTGCACCACTCGACGATGAAGGGGAGAATCTTCGCGCGGCGCTTGGGGGTCAGCGCAACGATGTCGCTGTAGGAGCGGGCTTCGAAGAACCGCGTCATGCCATCGAGCAATTCGGCGTTGAGGAACGAGCGCATCGCTTCGACCTGTGCGCCCGCGCCCGCGAGCGCCTGTGCGGCCGCCTCGGCCGCGGCGCGAATCTCGGGATGCACCGACAGGCCGACGTTCATGTCGGTGAGAACGCCGATGCGCAGGCCTTTCAGGTCGCGGCCTTCGAGCGCGGCGGCGTAATCGGTGGCCTCGTAGGGCAGGCGCATGAAGTCGCGCGCGTCGGGTTTCGCGAGTACGGTTAGCAGTAGCGCCGCGTCCTGCACCGAGCGCGTCATCGGACCGGCGACGCGGCCGATGTAGGGCGGGTAGACGGGGATCCGCCCGTGCGAGGGTTTGAGCCCGAAGATTCCGCAATGCGTCGCCGGCAGGCGCACCGAGCCGCCGATATCAGTGCCGATGTGCAGCGGCCCGTAGCCTGCCGCGGCGGCGGCGCCGGCGCCCGCGCTCGAGCCGGAGGTATTGCGGTCGCTGCGCCAGGGATTGCGCGTCACGCCATGCAGACTCGACAGGCCCGAGGACAGCATGCCGTAGTCGGGCATTGTGGTCTTGCCGAGGATGACGCAGCCGGCCTCGCGCACCCGGGCCGCGGGCGGCGCGTCTGCGGTGGCCGGCGGCAGGTCCTCGTTGGCACGCGTGCCGATCGGCACCGGGTCGCCCTCGGTGGCGATGTTTTCCTTCAGCGTGATCGGAACGCCGTCGAGCGCCGAGCGGGGCGATTTCGACCGCCAGCGCGCCTCGGCCTCCCGCGCCTGAGCCACTGCGCTTTCGCGGTGGACGCGGTACATCGCGTTTAGCTTTGGCTCCCAGGCATCGATGTGCGCAAGCAGGGCGGCAGTGACCTCAATCGGCGACAGCGTGCCATCGGCGTAGCGCGCCGCGAGCTCGGCGGCGCTCAGTTCATGGATCGCGCTCATGCGGTTGGCTCGAAGATTTGCGGAACCATCATAGCGCCGGGGTGGTCTGCGGAATAGCGCCAGTTCAATGGGGCTGGCTGCGCGGATGCGATACATTCAGTTTTGAGGCGGGGGACGCGAGTGTCAATTCAGGGAAGACGATGTTTCGCACATTGATTGCATTGGCGGGTGCGCTGGCGGCGGGAATGGCCTGTGCGGCCACCGATCTTCAGTTCTGGCACGCGATGGATGGTGCGCGCGGTGCCGAGATTGATTCGCTGGTGGCGCGGTTCAATGCGGCGCAGAAGAAGGTACGGGTCGTCGCGACCTACAAGGGACCCTATGATCAGGTGCAGCGGGCGGTGTTTCAGGCCCACCGCCAAGGCAAGGCGCCGCACCTGGTGCAGATCTACGAGGTCGGCACGGCCGACATGATTGCGGCGCGCGACGCGATCAAGCCGGTGTGGCGGCTGATGGCCGATGCGGGCATGCCGCTGAAGCACGACGCCTTCGTGCCGGCGGTCGCGGCGTATTTCTCGGACCAGCAAGGCCGGCTCCTCGCGCTTCCCTTCAACACCTCGACGCCGGTGCTGTTCTACAACAAGGACGCCTTCCGCAAAGCGCGGCTCGATCCCGAGCGCCCACCCAAGACCTGGTACGAAATGCCGAAGATGCTGGGCGCAATCCTCGACGCTGGCGCCAAGTGCGCGCTGACGACGACCTGGCCGAGCTGGGTGCTGCTCGAGAACATGGGCGCCTGGCACAACCAGCCCTTCGCCACCCACGACAACGGCATGAGCGGCGTGGATGCGCGGCTGAACTTCAACACGCGCCTGATGGTGCGCTGGGTCTCGATTCTGGCGTCGTGGCGCACGTCGGGCTACTTCACCTGGTCAGGGCGGCGCGACGCGGCCGAGGCGCGCTTCGCCTCGGGCGAATGTGCGCTGCTGACGGCGTCATCGTCGTCCTACGCCAATCTGCGGCGCGCCGCGCGCTTCGATTTCGGCGTCGCGCAACTGCCGTACTACGACGATTTTCCAGAGGCGCCGCAGAATACCTTGATCGGTGGCGCCGCGCTGTGGGCGATCAACGGCAAGACGCGCGCAGAGTACAAGGCCGTGGCCGGTTTCATTGCCTATCTTGCGCGCACCGAGGTACAGGCCGAATGGCACCAGACGACCGGCTACGTTCCGATTACCAAGGCGGCCTACAAGCGCACCGAAGACAGCGGTTTTTACCTCAAGAACCCGGGCCACCGGATCGCGATTAACCAATTGCTGCTACGCAACCCGACGCGTGAATCCAAGGGCATCCGCCTCGGCCACTTCCTGCAGATCCGCGCCATCATCGAAGAGGAACTCGAGGCGGTGTGGGCGGGCAAGAAGACGCCGATCGATGCGCTGAACGACGCGGCCGGGCGGGGCAACGCACTGCTCGAGCAGTTTGCGCACGCCAATGTGCCGGCCGGCGGCAGCGCCCCGCCCAAATCCCGGGCGCGCAAGTAGCCAGTCGGTTGCGAGGTCCGCAAAAAGCGTAATATTCGCGCGCTAGGCGGCGCCCGGAGGGGGCGCGCACCGGCCTTCATTCCGCACAGGGGATCGACATGAAACGCAATGCAATCGCGGCCGCGCTCATTGGCGCCGGTCTGTTTTCGCTCGGCTCGGCGCAGGCCGCCACCGAGATCCAGTGGTGGCATTCGATGGGCGGGGCACTTGGCGAACGCGTCAAGGCCATCGCCGAAAAGTTCAATGCGAGTCAGAAGGATTACACGGTGGTGGCCGTTTACAAGGGCAGCTACCCGGTGTCGATGACCGCCGCGATCGCCGCGTTCCGCGCCAAGAATCCGCCGCACATCGTGCAGGTGTACGAGGTGGGCACCGCGACCATGATGGCGGCCAAGGGCGCCATCGTTCCGGTGGCCACGGTGATGAAGAATTCCAAGGAGAAGTTCGATCCGAAGGCCTACCTACCGACGGTCACGGGCTACTACACCGACCTCAAGGGCAACATGCTGTCGCTGCCGTTCAACAGCTCGACGGCGCTGTTCTATATCAACAAGGATGCGTTCAAGAAAGCCGGGCTGCCGCCGGTCGCGCCGAAGACCTGGAAGGAACTGCGAGCAGTTGCCGCGAAACTCAAGGCCGCGGGTCAGGCCTGCGTGTACACCACCAGCTGGCCGTCGTGGGTGCACGTCGAGAACTTCAGCGCCTGGCACAACGTGCCGATCGGCACGAAACAGAACGGCATGGGCGGATTCGACACGGTGTTCAAGTTCAATTCGCCGCTGCACGTCCGCCACATCCAGATGCTCTCCGACATGGCGAAGGAGGGCCTGTTTGTCTACGCCGGGCGCACCAGTCAGGGTGACGCCAAGTTCTCCGGCGGCGAGTGCGCGATGTTCACCGGCAGCGCGAGCGCGATCGGCGGCATCAAGAAGGCGGGCAAGGTCGACTGGTCGGTCAATTTCCTGCCCTACCACGACGACGTCAAGGGTGCACCGCAGAACTCGATCATCGGTGGTGCTTCGCTGTGGGTGATGTCCGGCAAGCCGAAGGGCGACTACAAGGGCGTAGCGAAGTTTCTCGGCTTCCTGTCGTTGCCCGAGACCCAGGTGGAATGGCACACCGGCACCGGCTACGTGCCGATCACGCTGGCGGCGTATAAGGACACGCGCAAGGCGGGCTTCTACGACAAGAACCCGGGCTACGACATGGCGATCAAGCAGCTTACCTACAAAGAGCCGACCGCCAACTCCAAGGGCCTGCGCTTTGGCAACTTCGTGCAGATCCGCGACGTCATAAAAGAGGAGCTGGAAGCGGCGTTCTCCGGCAAGAAGACCGCCAAGGCGGCGCTCGACGACGCGGTGAAGCGCGGCAACGAGACCTTGCGCAAGTTCCAGGCGGCGAACAAATAAGAAAGGGGGGTAAAGCCCCCCCCTTCAGATCCCCCCGGGTGGCTTCGTTTCGGGACGAACGTCGCCCGGGCGGGAGGCTGACTCCGCAGCCTATGGCGCACTGAAATGGAAAAGCGGGTCGTATTTCGATCGGCGTGGCTGCCCTACCTGCTGGTGGCGCCGCAGATCGCCATCACCGTGGTGTTTTTCTTCTGGCCTGCAGTGCAGGCGGTCTGGTATTCGTTCCTGCTGCAGGACGCGTTCGGGCTGAAGTCGCAGTTCGTCGGGCTACAGAATTTCGCCGACCTGTTCAACGATCCGCACTACCTGCAGTCGTTCAAGATCACGGCGCTGTTCAGCGCGCTGGTGGCCGGCAGCGGGATCGCAATCTCACTCGTGCTGGCGGTGATGGCCGACCGCGTGATCCGCGGCGCGCTTGCTTACAAGACGCTGCTGATCTGGCCCTATGCGGTGGCACCGGCGATCGCCGGTGTGCTGTGGGCGTTCATGTTCGCGCCCTCGATCGGCATCGTGACCTACGCGCTGAAGAAGATGGGCGTCGATTGGAACTGGGTGTTGAACGGCGACCAGGCGATGCTGCTGGTGGTGATCGCCGCGGTCTGGAATCAGATTTCCTACAACTTCCTGTTCTTTCTCGCCGGGCTGCAGTCGATTCCCAAGTCGCTGATCGAGGCCGCGGCGATCGACGGCGCCGGCCCCGGGCGGCGATTCTGGACCATCGTCTTCCCGCTGCTTTCCCCGACCACGTTCTTCCTGCTGGTGATTAATATTGTCTACGCGTTTTTCGCCACCTTCGGCGTAATCGACGCGACCACGCAGGGCGGCCCGGCGGGCGCCACGCAGATCCTCGTCTACAAGGTGTTCTACGACGGGGTCAAGGCGGGGGACCTCGGCGGATCATCGGCCCAGTCGGTGGTGTTGATGTTCATCGTAATTACGCTCACGGTGATGCAGTTCCGCTTCATCGAACGCAAAATCCAATATTAAAGCGAAGCGCCCATCGTGATCGAAAACCGACCCCTGCTGACCTTCATTGCGCACGCGGTACTGATACTGGGCGGACTCGTGGTCGCGTTTCCGCTCTACGTCGCCTTCGTCGCCTCGACGCTGCACTATGAGCAGATCGTGGCGGTGCCCATGCCGCTGATCCCCGGCGACCAGCTGTTGGAGAACTACGGACAGGTACTGCTGCACGGCTCGACCAAGGGTTCGGGAGCCGCGGTCTCGCGCATGCTGTTCAACAGCATGGTGATGGCGCTGGTGATCCCG
>JAQBBQ010000256.1:0-7719 GCA_032125995.1 Betaproteobacteria bacterium
CTCAAGGCGCCGACGCTGTTGTACGTGTTCATCTTCATTGCGCTGCGCGCGTTGCGCTTCGAGCCTTTGTACGTGGTCGTCGCAGGCCTCGCCGGCGCGGCGGGCTGGTTGACGCTGCTCGTCTATGCCGCACTGTCTGGCGAGATGGCCGTCACGCGCAACTACGTCGAATACATGACCTCGAACAGCGTGCTGATCGGCGGCGAGGTGGACAAGATTCTCTCGATTCTCGTCGTCACCGCCGTGCTCGCGCTCGGCCTGGTGCGCGCGCAGCGCATCCTCTACCGGGCCGTTGCCGACAGCGTCATCGCGCGCGACCTGTCGCGCTTCGTCTCGCCCGAGGTCGCCGCGCGGATTACGACCGGGGCGCGCGAACTCAAGCCGGGCGACGGCGAAGTGCGTACGGCGTCGATTCTATTTACCGACATCGAGGGCTTCTCGACGATCGCGGAACGCCTGTCGCCCGAGCAGCTGGTCTCGATGCTGAACGCGTATTTTTCCGCCGTCTCAGATGCCATCGATCGGCATGGGGGGGTGATCAACCAATACCAGGGCGACGCGATGCTGATCACCTTCAATACGCTGAAGGATGACCCTGACCACGCGGCGAACGCGGTGCGCACGGCGCTGGCGATCCAGGACGCCACGCAGGCGCGCAGCTTCGGCGACGGGATCCGGTTGCGCACGCGCTGCGGGATCAACACCGGGCGCATCGTCGCCGGCGCGGTCGGCACCGGCGAGCGCCTGCTGTATACCGTGCATGGGGACGAAGTGAATATCGCCGCGCGGCTCGAGCAACTCAACAAGACGACCGGCACCTACGTCCTGGTGACCGAGAACACGGTGCAGGCGGCGGGCGATGCGTTTGCGTTCGAGCGCGTCGCCGAAGTGACGGTGCGCGGGCGCAGCCAGCCGACGGCAGTGTATGCGCCGACGATGCCTGCAGCCCCTCGGATCACCGCGCCGGAGGCCCGCCCATGAGCATCGCGCGCCCTGCGCAAGCGATTGACGGCGCCGCCTCAACGGTGGCCTGCACGATCTGCGGCGGCACGCGTTTCGAGCCCGGACCGAATCAGCGCACGAGCAGCACCGGACGCGCGCCGCGCTGCAGCCGCTGCCGCTCGCTCGAACGCCACCGCCAGTTGCGCCAGGTGTACGCGCAGCTGCCGCGAGACTATCTTGCGTCGCTCGAGGTGCTCCAGCTCAGCCCCGACATCGGCGTCGATGCGGCCTGGTTCCGCGGCTACGAGGTGTCGGACTACGGCGGTGAGAATTCGCTCGACCTGCAGGCGATCGCACGCCCGGACGCCGCCTACGACCTCGTCATCTGCAACCACGTGCTCGAGCATGTGGCGGACGATCGACAAGGCCTGCGCGAGCTGTTGCGCGTGACGCGTCCCGAGGGATTCGTCCAGCTCACGGTGCCTTCGCCCTACACACGATCGACGACGGTCGATTGGGGCTACGCCGATGCGCGCGCGCACGGCCACTACCGCGGTTACGGGCGCGACTTCCTGCAGCGCTTCGGCGCGGCGCGGCCGGACGCCGCCGTGTTGCAGATCGAGGTCTTCGATCCCGTCACCGCGGCGGGCAGCACTGTCTACCTCTGGACCGCGAGCGCGGCGCGCGCGGCGCAACTCGAGCACTGGATCACGCTGCCGACCGTGCGTGCCTGAGCTGCACTGCACCCCAGCACAACGAGATAAGCGCATTCCCGCTGCAACAACAGCGACCGCGGCCCCGAAATCCGGTTTTTCGCCCTGCAGCCCCCCGGGCGGGGTTCGACGTCCATTCACGACGTATCAGACGCCGGATTGGTTTATCATCGGAAGGCATTGAATCCGGGAAACATTCCCCCCGACATTGGTGACTGAAAAGACACTCGGACGCTACCGAATTATTGGCGAGCTCGGCCGGGGCGCGATGGGCACCGTCTATCGTGCCGTCGATCCGCTCATCGAGCGCGAGGTCGCGATCAAGACGCTGAATCCGAGCCTCCCGCCCGAGGCGCTCGACGAAGTGCGCGAACGCTTCCTGCGCGAAGCCAAGTCGGCGGGACGGTTAAACCACCCGGGCCTGGTCACGATCTACGACGTCGGCGAGCAGGACGGCGTCGCCTACATCGCAATGGAGTTTCTCGAGGGCCGTTCGCTGCAGCAGATCCTCAAGCAGGGCGAGCGACTGCCCTTGGACACGGTCGCCGAGCTCGTCGCCCAGATCGCCGAAGGGCTCGATCACGCGCGCGGCTTTGCGATCGTGCATCGCGACGTCAAGCCGGCGAACGTGATGGTGTCTCCCGGCGGACGCGCGAAGCTCACCGACTTCGGCGTCGCCCACCTGCAGTCCTCGACCATGACGCAGACCGGCATGGCGCTCGGCTCCCCGAAGTACATGTCGCCGGAGCAGGTGCTCGGCCAGCCGATCGATCCGCGCTCCGACATCTTCTCGCTTGGCGTCGTGCTCTACGAGATGCTCGTCCTGCGCACCCCCTTCGAACAGCCGGGCGACTCGACCATCCTCACGCTGATGAGCCGGATCGCACGCGATCCTCACCCGGCCGTCGCCAAGATCAATCCGGCGATACCCCCGGGATTCGACATCGTTCTGAATCGCGCGCTCGCCAAGACGCCCGAGGGGCGCTACCAGAGCGCAGGCGACATGGCACGCGATCTGCGCGACTACCGGAATCTGCAGCAAGGGGCCGCCGATCCCTACGAGCGGACCCAGCCGCTGGGCCGCAGCGTGACGTCGCAGACCATGCTCGACATCGGCACGCCGCGCTCGCCCGAAGCCGAGGAGGTGCGCCAGAAACTGCTCGCGGACCTGGACGTGTTTTCGTCCGAATTCGAGGCGCTGGAGCGCCTCCGTGTGGCCGAGGAAGCGGAGGCCGAGCGCATGAAAAGAGAGGCGCTCGACGCCTGGGCGAGGACCGAAACCCTGAAGCGTGAGGAATTTGATCGCGCGCGCGACGGCACATCGGCGCTCGGGGAGACGACGATTATGCGGCGCGGCGCCCTCGACATGCTGCGCAAGCAGGCCGCCGAGCGCCCGCCGGCCGAGAACAAGGCCATGGTGCGCGCCCAGGCCAACGAGCACATCCACAAGAATCTCCAGGCCGCGTTCCAGTACCTCGCCGAGTTCTCGACCGAGCTGAACGGCGCGGCGCCGACCACCGGCCGGCCGCTGAGCTTCGTGTTCCTCAAGGCGCCCTCCCCGGTGACGATTTCCGACGCGTTCTGCGATTACCGCCCGATCAAGGTCGCCGGCAGTGACGTCATCGATCACATCCATCTTCGGTTCAAGGCGCACTACACCCGGCCGGCGATCATCGAGGCCGTGGGCGGCGAGGTACAGCGCTGCGGCGAGTTCCTCAAGACCCATCGCGTCGGCTTTGAGTTCCGCGAGAAAAAGAAGGACGACTTTGGCAAGCCGACTGCGGGCACTTATTTGCTCAACGGGTCGATCCACTGCGAGCTGCTGTTGCGCGCGAACTACGACGAGCCGGCGGTGAACATCGAGCTGATGAATATCGGCCAGATCGGAACCGCCCGCGTCAGCCTGGAGGGGAAGGCGTTTGAGCACGAGATGGCGGACGATCTGGCGCGGATGGTCCTCGGCGTTGACAATGATTTCGAGCAGCGCCTGAAGCGCTAGCGAAGGAGAGGCAGGCCTTGGCGTCGGACGAGACGACGGACGAAGGGGGTGTTAGGGACAGTCGGGACAATGCGCCCCTGCCCGCGGCGTTCGCCGTGCTGTTCGCGGACGTCTCGGGTAGCACCCGGCTCTACGACACCGTCGGCGACACGCTTGCGATTACGGCGGTCGGCAAGTGCGTGGAGATCTTCCGCTCGAGCACCCACGCCTCGGGCGGCCGCGTCATCAAGACCATCGGCGACGAGGTCATGTCCGCGTTCGCCACCGCCGACGCCGCCGCAGAGACCGCACTCAAGATCCAGCTTGGCGTCGATGCGCTCGAACCGGTCTCGGGGAGCAAGCTCGGCGTTCGCATCGGCTTTCATTACGGACCCGCGGTCGAGCGCGGCGACGATCTGTTCGGCGATACCGTGAACCTCGCCTCGCGACTCGCCGGCGTTGCCTCGCGCGGACAAATCATCCTCTCGCTCGACACCACCCAGCGGCTGTCCGCCGCGCTGCGTGCCGCCTGCCGGCCGCTGTATTCGATCCCGCTCAAGGGCAAGAGCGACGAAGTCCCAATCTGCGAGCTCAGCTGGCGAGAGGGCGACGACGCGACGACGATGATGCCGGCGCTGCGCGCATCGCGGGGGCGCACGGTGCTGCGCCTGCAGTATCGCAACCTGGAAATCGTGCTCGACGACAGGCGCAGCAGCGTAAGCATCGGCCGCGATCAGAGTTGCGACCTGGTGGTGCCCGAACGCATGGCCTCGCGCGAGCACGGCCTCATCGAGCAGCGCAGCGGAAAGTTCGTCTTTGTGGATCACAGCGCCAACGGCACCTATGTGACGATACAGGGTGATCGCGAGCTCGTCCTCCGCCGCGAGGAGTGCGTCCTGCGCGGGCGCGGCGTCATCGCGCTCGGCCAGCCGCGTGCGAAAGCCACCGAGCTGGTCGAGTTCGTCTGCGACTGAGACCGGTGCGACGGTGAAGTCGGGGATGCGGCTCACGCGCCGAATCTACGTGAGCACGCGAGCCTGAGTCGCGTTACGGCCGCAGGTAGGTGAATCCCTGTTGCTGCAGCGTTGCGAGCACCACCACGCCACCTTCGTTGCGTCGCACGAAGCCGAGCAGCAGATCGGGCAACTCGACCTTTTGCGCGCGCATCGTGTTGCCGCAGGCATTCAGAACCACGCCCTCGCCCTTCAAGCTGTCGAGTGTTGGCTGGATGGTCGATTTCGCCTTGTCCTTGTGGAAGGCCTTGAGCGCCGGGCCGTGGACCACCAGTTCGATCTCGACCTTGTCCGGACCGCCCATACCCTTGATGTGATTCCGAATATTGCCGAGGACGAAGTTGACTTTATCGAGATCGGCCAGGTGGTAGGCGACCTTTTGCTTGCCGCCTGCTTTGGTGGCGGCCGATGCTGAGCCGACCAGACCCAGCGCACCGAGCGTGCCGAGTGCCTTGGCGAAAAAACTGCGACGGGATTTCATGCAGACCTCCTTGGTTGCGCGGCCGGACCCCCGCGCCTGGGGGATGATCTGGGTGAGTCGCTCGACCTGCGCCGCGCCTTACGCCCGATCGCCGGCGAGCGCCTCGGGTCCGAGGCGACGATGGACCCAGAATCCAGCCGCGATGACCAGGGCGATATGCCCGAAGGCGAGCGCCCAGCCCAGTCTCGACATGCCGCCGGCGAGATCGAGGATCCAGCCGACCGCAAACGGTCCGACGAAGCCACCCAGATAACCCAGCATCGAGTGCACCGCGAGCGTTGCGCCGCGCCGCGCCGGGTCGGCGCTGCCGGCGGCCCCCGCGGTGAGCGAGGCCGAGTCGAGCCAGATGAACACCGCCCAGGCGAGGACCAGGACGGTCGCCATCGCGTAGCTGCTCGGGCCGAGGAGGCCAACGGCGAGCGCGAGCAGGCCGGCACCGAGCATGGCGACGGCGATGAGCCGCTTGCGCCCCCCATCGGATCGACAATTCGTTGCCGGAGAAACTCGCCCAGGTGCCGAGCAGGGCCATTGCGGTCGCCACGGTCGCCGGGGCGAGCCACGCGGCCGTCGACGTCCCGGCGGACAGTGCGACGTAGGCGAGAAAGGCGACCACCCAGCCGCGTAAGGCGCTCATCTCGAAGGTGTGGACGCCGTAGGCGACGGCGTAGGCCATCGCCGAACGGTTGCGTAACACCGGCCGAAAGTCGAACAGTGCAGCGCCGCCGATGCGCGTCGCGGCGGGCGCGGCACGCGACGGGCAGCCGAACGCGACGATGGCCCAGGCGAGCACCGCACAGGCGCCGGCGGCGACGAAGGCGCCCTGCCAACCCCATGCCGTTGCGATGCTGGCGGCAAACACGAACGACAGTGCCCCCGAAATTCCGATGCTGGCCGCATGACCGGCGACCGCGCGCGACATCAGTTGCGCGTCGACGCGATCGGCAAGCAGCTTGAGCCCGGTCATATAGGTGCCCGCCCAGCCGATGCCGGCAAGCATGCGGAAGCTGAACGCCTCCCAGAATCCGCTCGCGAACGCGGCGAACCCGAGGTGGCTGACCACCGTCAGCGCAACCCCGGCAAGATAGATCTTCTTCGGGTCGAAGCGATCGGTCAGCGTGACGAGGATCGGGACGGCGAGGACATAGGCACCGTAGAACGCGCCGGTAATTGCGCCGGCCTCCCGATTGCTCAGCGCCCAGGCGTCGACGAACTGCGGCAGCAGCGCGGGCCAGGTGTAAGCGCCGATCTGCGCGAGGACCTGGGCGCCACAGACGAGCAGGACGAGGCCGCGCATCGAAGCATGTGAAAGTGGCATGACGGTGAAATTATCGGCGGTGGCCGGTTCGGCCTGCCACCGCCCTCAGGTCGTCAGGCGCCGATACACCTCCGCCACCTTGAGCGGCAGGCGCGCCACATCCTCGACGACGGTGTAGTTCACCGCGCCGTACATCCGCGGCAGATAGCTCGCCGCGTCGCGGTCGATCGTGATGCAGAACGGATGCACGCCCGCGCGCTTGGCTTCGATCAACGCCTGGCGCGTGTCCTCGATGCCGTACTCGCCGCGATAGCCATCTGAAAAGTCGTCCGGCTTGCCGTCCGACAGGGTGACGAGGAGGCGCGTGCGCGCGTCGACCGCCGAGAGAATTCCCGTCAGGTGCCGGATCGCGGCCCCCATGCGCGTGTAGTCGAGTGGCAGGATGCCGGCGATGCGTTCGCGCACGCGCGCGTCATAAGGTTCGTCGAAGCGCTTGACGCGGAACACCTCGCAGCGCCGGCGCGTGACGCCGGAAAAACCGTAGATCGCGTAGCGATCGCCGAGCACTTCGAGGGCTTCGGCGAGCAGCACCAGCGCTTCGCGCTCGCAATCGTTGATCCAGCCCTTGGTCGAGCCTGACATGTCGACCATGAACAGCACCGCCATGTCGCGTTCATTGCGCGCGCGGCGCGTGAACACGCGTTCGTTGAGCTCGGCACCGGCACGCAGGTCGGCATGGGCCCGCACGACGGCGTCGAAATCGATGTCGTCGCCATCGGGCTGGGCACGCAGGCGCTTGTCCTCACCGCGCAGCGCTTCGAAGGAGCGCCGCAGCTGGCCGATCTGCGCGCGGTAGCGCTCGATCGTGCGCGCGACGAACGCGGGATCGCCCGGATGGATGTCGCGCTCGCGCAGCACGCACCAATCCTTGCGATAGTGCTGGCGGCGGAAATCCCACTCGTCGTAGTGCAGCGCGCCGGCCTCAGCGTCACCTGCGTCGATCGCGTCCTGCTGCGCCTGTTCCGCCGAATTCGCGTCCGGCCGCTCGTTGCCGTCGCCCGCAGCCACGAGCATGTCCTCGGGCAACGCACCGAGGTCCTGAAACAGGGATTTGGCGAGGCGCTTCACGCCCGGCGGCGGGGCTACCGCGCGCCCGTCAAATACGGCCGTCACCTCGACACCCTCGTCGGTCTCCAACACGCTTAGCCGCAGCAGCTGGGAAGCCTCCTCGGCGCCCTCGCCCGGCGCGCCCTCGGCGGCCTGCAGGTCGTCCTGCAGATGGATCAACGCACGCCTGAGCGCCGCAGACTCGTGGGCCACGCGCTCGGCGCGCACCG
>JAQBBQ010000257.1:0-8082 GCA_032125995.1 Betaproteobacteria bacterium
ATTCCGATCGGCGAACCGGTCGTGCAGTACGGTCCGTTCGTGATGAATACGCGCGAGGAAATCGAGCAGGCGATCGCCGACTACCAGAGCGGCGCGCTCGGCAAGGAACCGGTCAAGCGCATCAAGATCGCGCAATGACCGGGGACGAACTTTGCTACCTGGACCTCGTCGAGGTCGGCCGGCGCATTGCTGCGCGCGAGCTGACGTCGGTGACGGTGACCACGGCGCTGCTCGAGCGCATCGCGCGACTCGATGGGCAACTGCGGAGCTATGCCACGCTCACGCCCGGGCCGGCGCTCGCCGCTGCCGAGGCGGCCGACCGTGAGACGACGCAAGGAAAGGCGCGTGGCCCGCTGCACGGCGTGCCGGTTGCGGTCAAGGATCTGTGCCATACGCAAGGCATCCCCACCGCAGCAGGCATGGCGATCCACAAGGACTTCATGCCCGCGCGCGATGCGACGGTCGTGGCGCGGCTGAAAGCAGCCGGCGCGGTGTTGCTTGGCAAGCTGCAGATGACCGAAGGCGCATTCTCCGCGCATCATCCCTCGATCCAGCCACCGGTCAATCCGTGGAGCGCGGCGCACTGGACCGGCGTGTCGTCGAGCGGCTCGGGCGTCGCGACCGCGGCGGGGCTTTGCTACGGATCGCTTGGTACCGACACCCTCGGCTCGATCCGCTTTCCGTCGACGATGAACGGGCTGACCGGGCTCAAACCCACCTGGGGCCGAGTGAGCCGCGCAGGCGTCTTCGCACTCGCCGACACGATGGACCACGTCGGCCCGATGACGCGCAGTGCCGCGGACGCCGCGGCGATGCTCGGCGCCATCGCGGGCGCCGATGCCGACGACCCGACAGCCGCGCAGAATGTGGTGCCGGACTATCTCGCTGGAATCGACGCCGGCGTACGCGGCTTGCGCATCGGCATCGATCGCGCTTTGATCGCGGCCGGTGCCGATGGCGACATGGCGCGCGTGGCCAACGAGGCCGGCGCGGTGCTCGCGCGCCTCGGCGCCGACCTTTGCGAGGTGGCCTTTCCCTCTCCCGATCAGATCGTGCGTGACGCAGTGCTGCTCTGCGCGGTCGAGGCCGCAACGGCACACGAGGCCACATTTCCCGCGCGCGCGAACGAGTACGGCCCGGTGCTCACCGGCTTGCTGCAGCTCGGACGCGGGATCGATGGACTGAGCCTGGCGAAGATTCTGCAGCGCCGCGCGATGTTCAGCGGGCAGGTCGCGGCGCTGTTCGGCGACATCGACGTCCTGCTCCTGCCGGCGATGAACAGTGCCGCGCCAACCTTGGCGACACTTGCAGACCAGCGCAACGATCCTGCGGCACGCTACGCGCGCGTGCGCTTCACGGCACCATTCGACATGAGTGGTAGCCCGAGCCTGACGCTACCGGGCGGCGCGACCGCCGGGGGCCTGCCGGTCGGCTTTCAGCTCATCGGCCGGCACTTCGACGAAGCCCTGCTGCTGCGCGCGGGTCACGCCTTCCAGCGGGCGACCGAGTGGCATCGGCGCCGGCCCTCGCTCCCACTCCAGGTCAACTAGCCTTTCTTTACATCGCGCGGCATCAGATCGTACGGCCCTTTCCAGTTGGGCAACGCCCGGATGCGTTCACGCCAGGCGGCAATCGCCGGCAGCTTGGCGAAATCGAAACCCAGCTCGCCGTCATAGAACATATAGCCCGCCATTGAAAAATCGGCGATCGTCGGCCGATCGAGCGCAACCCACTCGCGGCCGGTGAGGTGCTTGTCGACGATGGCGAGCGCCCCGTCCACGCGACCCTTGAGGAATTTCGTCACCTCGTTGTCCTGCTTCATGAGAAAGGTGAGGAAGCGGTAGGTCGCGATATAGCTGGTGAACTTGTGGTTGTCGTAAAGCAGCCAGCGCAAGATCTCGCGCCGCTCGTCGTTGTTCGACCAGCCGAAGCGACCGCTGCGCTCGACAAGGTAGTCAAGAATGACGCCCGACTGGCTGAGCAGCCGTCCCTCGTGTTTGAGCACCGGCGCCTCGCCCAATTCGTTGACGTCGCTGCGATACGCCGCGCTGCGCGTCTCGCCATCCATGAACGCCACCGTGTGCGGCGTCCAGTCGAGCCCGCAGACGTTCAGCATCAGCGCCGGCTTGTAGCTGTTGCCGGACTCACCAAAACAATAGAGCTCGTACTCGGTCATCGCCTGTGTCCTTGCGTGGTCAATGGTTGCGTCGGTCAAGCGCGCACGACGCCGCTGCCGGAATGGCGCAGAACGTTGAACTGCCCGTAACTGTCGGCGAGGCGCAACTTGATGGCGCTGTCGCCGCCGGTTTTCGTGGTCGCACTGCCCATCTCGGCGACCTGGAACTCGATGCCATCCGGAATATGGATCTGGACGCGATGTTCGCCGTCGCTGTGCGGCGGGCGAATGGGGCGACCGGTCGATTCGAGGACACCCGGGATCACGGCGCGCGCGGTGCGCGCCTCGAGATCCACCACGTAGTCGATCGGTTTGTACAGCGTCGGATGCAGGGTGTCGGACATCGCGCGAAACACCCACCAGTGGGTCGCCGCATCTTCGGTTTCATTGCCGTGGAGGATGGTTTCCAGGGCGTCGCGTTGTCTCGCGTCGGCGCGCTCGTCGATGATCGCCTGCAGTTCGCCCTTGCCTTCGAAGATCGGCCCCGGCCAGGCGTAAAGCACCGCGATCTTCAAGCCACCCAGGTCGATCGCGCCGAAATGGCCCTTGTCGATGCGCAGGACCTCGAAGCCGCGGCAGTGGCCGTCGGTGGGCAGCGCCTCGAACTGGCAGGGGCAGCCGTAGGCGCAGTTGCAGTTGCCGAATGAAATGCCTTCCACAGTCCAGTCCGTCACCGCCATCCTGTCTTCCTCCTAAGCATCTACACGGTGCGGAAACCCGAAGCCGAAGATCCGCGTCGCGCATTTCGAAATAATTCGAATGCTGCAAATCGCGGTCTAGAGCATCGCACCCGGCTGGTCGAGTGCGTGCGCGCTCAGCTGGGCGACGATCCAGTCATAGGCCGCGTCGACCGAATCGGTGCGAAACATGAGGTCGAGGTCGCCTGCGTTGATCGTGCCGTGGCGCACCAGGGCATCGAAATTGATGACCTCGCGCCAGTACTCGGTGCCGAAAAGCACGATCGGCATCGGCTTGGACATCTTCTTGGTCTGCACCAGCGTCAAGAGCTCGAACAGCTCGTCCAGCGTGCCGAAGCCACCGGGGAACACGATCACCGCCTTCGCCAGGTAGGCGAACCAGAACTTGCGCATGAAAAAGTAATGGAAGTGGAAGCCAAGTTCGCGCGTCACGTAGGGGTTCTCGAATTCCTCCACCGGAATCGAGATCGTCAGCCCCACATTCATGCCGCGCGCCTCGGCGGCGCCGCGGCTCGCCGCCTCCATGATCCCTGGGCCGCCGCCGGTGCACACCACGAAGCGGCGCTCCTTCGAATCGAGCGCCTTCGACCATTCGGTGAGCCGGAACGCAAGCGCGCGCGCGTGCTCGTAGTACGCCGCCATGCGCAAGTCGGCAGTTGCACGCGCGAGGTCCCCTGTGCCCTGCTGCGCCGCACGCAGCGCCGCCTCGGCCTCCTCGAGCGGCTTGATGCGTGCCGACCCCATGAAGACGATCGTGTCGTCGACCGCGTATTTCTCGAACCGGCTCTTCGGCTCGAGGTATTCGGCAAGGATGCGCAGGACGCGTGCGTCCTTGCTGTTGAGGAAGGTCCTGTCGCGGTAGGCCTTGATGCCGCCGCGCCGTTGCTCGTTCATAGAATGCCGCCTTCCAAGTTATCCACAGGAGTCAGACCCCGTTTTGGAAAGGGGTCTGACCCCAACAACGGGTCTGACCCCGCCTTATGTCTTAGCTGTCGATCGCCTCGAGCCGGGTCTGGTAGTCCAGCCATTCTGCCTCGAGTTGCGCGATTTCCTGCCCGGCGTAAGCCTGGTCGAGCAGAAGGCCTTTCAGCGCCTCCCGATCGCCGCCCTCGTACAGCGTGGGGTCCGCGAGCCGCACATCGAGCGCCGACTTGCGCGTGTTCACCTTGGCGAGCTGCGCCTCGAGCCGTTTGAGGCGCGATTCGATCGGCTTGCGCACGTCCGACTGGCGCTGGCGTTGCTTGGCCGCCTCGCGCCGTTCGCTGAGACGTGATGCGCCCTCTTTCGCACGCGGCGCCGGCGCGCGTTCCGGCGCCGCTGCCTTCTGCGTGCTTCGGCCCAGCAGCCAGTCGCGGTAGTCGTCGAGGTCGCCATCGAAGGGCTGCAGGCCGCCGTCGCGCACGATGAGCAGCTGGTCGGTCGTCGCGCGCAGCAGGTGGCGGTCGTGCGAGACGAGCACGAGTGTCCCTTCGAACTGCGCGAGCGCAACCGTCAGCGCCTCGCGTGTTTCCAGATCCAGGTGGTTGGTCGGTTCGTCCAGCAGCAGCAGGTTGGGCCGCTGCCAGACGATCAGCGCCAGCGCGAGGCGCGCTTTTTCGCCGCCGGAAAAGTGCGTGATCGGCCCGAGCGCCATCTCGCCGGGAAAATTGAAGCCGCCGAGAAAGTTGCGCAGCGCCTGCTCACGCGCATCCGGCGATAGGCGCCGCAGGTGCCACAGCGGCGACTGGTCGTCGCGCAGCATTTCGACCTGCTGCTGCGCGAAGTAGCCGATCGACAGGCCTTTGCCGTAGACCGCCGATCCGGCGAGGGGTGCGAGTTCGCCGGCGATGGTCTTGATCAGTGTCGACTTGCCGGCACCGTTGACGCCGAGCAGGCCGTAACGCTCGCCAGACTGCAGCGAAAACCGGATGCCGCGCAGGACGACGGTGTTCGTGCCGCCGATCCCGGCCAGGCTGCCATGGTAGCCGACGTCGACGTCCTCCAGCACCAGCAGCGGATTGGGCGCGCGCCGCGGTTCGAGAAATTCGAACGCGAGCGGCGCCGAGACATGCAGCGGTGCGAGATCCTCCATCTTCGCCAGCATCTTCATGCGGCTCTGCGCCTGCCGGGCCTTGGTCGCCTTGGCCTTGAAGCGATCGATGAACGATTGCAGATGCGCGCGCTCGCGTACCTGCTTGCGCTGCTGCGCCGAGGCGAGCACCAGGGCCTGTGCGCGCTGGCGCTCAAAGCTCGAGTAGTCGCCCGTGTAGCGCCGCAATTTCTTTTGATCGATGTGTACGATCACGTTCACCACCGCGTCGAGGAAATCGCGGTCGTGCGAAACGACGAGCAGCGTCCCGGCGTAGCGTTTCAGCCAGTCCTCGAGCCAGATGATGGCATCGAGGTCGAGGTGGTTGGTCGGCTCGTCGAGCAGCAGCAGGTCCGAGGGGCACATCAGCGCCTGCGCAAGGTTTAGGCGCATGCGCCAGCCACCGGAAAAGCTCGCCACCGGCTGGGTGAGCTGCGCCAGCGTGAATCCCAAGCCCATCAGCAGCTGCTCGGCGCGGGTGCGCGCCGTGTAGGCGCCGGCCTCACCGAGCGCGGCGTGGAGTTCGCCGATCCGCTCGCCATTGTCCGCCGCCTCCGCCTCGGCGAGCGCTGCTTCGAGCGTACGCAGCGTCGTGTCGCCGTCGATCACGCTGTCGACCGCACTGCGTTCGAGCGCCAGCGTTTCCTGCGCGACGTAGGAGACGCGCCAGTACGCGGGGAACTCCGCATCGCCCTTGTCGGCATGCAGCTCGCCACGCAGCAGCGCGAACAGGCTCGTCTTGCCCGAGCCGTTGGCGCCGATCAGGCCGACGCGTTCGCCCGGCTGGATCGCGGCGTCGGCACCCTCCAGCAACGGCTGGGTGCCACGGATGAGCGTGAGGTCGGAGATGCGGATCATGGCTGCGCGTCGCGAGCGCGCGATTGTACCGAAGACGACGCGGCACGCAGGCCGCGCGAAATCGTCGATTCCCTAACCGCCGAGCCCGGCTGCTCGCAGACTGTCGAGCAGCATCTGCATATGCTGCGGCTGGTGAAAGACGCGAAGGTCGCCGCGGAACAGGCTCGGCACGAAGTCGGGAGCGATCGTGTTGAGCCGCTCGAGGTGCGTGCGCAGCAGCGCTGCGTCGCCGGCTTTCGCCGCAGTGACGATCATCATCACGCGCCGGATCGGTGCCGAACCGTGACTCTGGATCGCGAGCTCGGCCCACTTGTGCAGCGCGTCGAAATCCTGCTCGACGAATGCGCACAGCGCGTATGCCAGGTACGCGACGCCAATGAAGCGGTCCTTCGGACTCATGCGCAGCGCCTGTCCCGCCAGAGCCTTCGCCGGCTCGACGTTGCCCGCGGCCGCCTCTTCCCTGGAGAGATAAAACAGCGTGAATGCGTCGTTCGGATTGAGCTCGTGCGCCCGGCGCAGATCCGCGGCGCCCCGCTCCAAGTCGCCGGCCACGGCCCGGAGACGCCCGCGCGCGAGGTATGCGCGGCTGTCATTGGGCGCCAGCTCGATCAGCCGATCCGCCGCACGCCCTGCGGCGCCGATCGCAGCGGCGCGATCTTCGGCCCAGCCCATGAACAACCGCCAGCTATGCCCCCACGCGACGACGAAATACGCCAGGCGGCAGGCCGGTCCGCGCTCGATCGCCGACTCGGCGAGTCGAGTCGCCTCGAGGGTCAGCGTCTGGTCACCACCGAACGTGGCGTCGATCATTACAGCAAAGGCGCGCCAGGCGATATCGTCCGCCTCGGTGAACCTGCGCTGCCCGCGCCGCTGCTGGCGCATCTCCTCGGCCTCGACTTCGGATACCAGACTCGCGACGACTTGGTGGGTGATGCGCTCCTGCAGCTCGAACACGTCGCTCAGCACGTCCTCGTAACGCTCAGCCCAGACGTGGCTGCCGGTCTGGCCGTCGATCAGCTGCGCGGTAATGCGCACCCGGTCGCCTGCGCGCCGCACGCTGCCTTCGAGCACGAAGCGCACGCCCAGTTCGCGCGCTACGGTCTTGACGTCGACGCTGCGTCCCTTGTAGGTGAACGAGGTGTTGCGTGCGATCACGAATAGTGACTGGAAGCGCGACAGCTCCGTGATGATGTCTTCGACGATGCCGTCTGCGAAGTAGGCCTGCTCCGGATCGCCTGACATGTTGTCGAACGGCAGAACCGCGATCGAGGGTTTGTCGGGCAGCGACAGGTCGATCTCGGCCGCGGGCGGCGCCGGCTGCGCCTCGCCGACTGCCGCCGGCTTCACGCGGAACGCGCGCACCGGCTCGGCGATGTTCTTGACCGTCTGCTCGCCCTGATCGTGGTACGTTGCCGCCACACGGTTCTTGATCGAGCTGCGCACCGCATCGGAGACCGTAATGCCCCCCGGTTCGGCAAGCCCCTCGAGCCGTGCGGCGATATTCACGCCGTCGCCGTAGATCGTACCGTCGGCTTTCTCGATGATCTCGCCCAGGTGCACGCCGATGCGGAAGCGCATGCGCCCTGCTTCGGGCACTGCGCTCGAGCCCCGGTCAAGTTCCTGCTGGATCGCAAGCGCTGCGTTCACTGCGCCGCTTGCGGTGTCGAACGCAGCGAGCACCGAGTCGCCCGCCATGTCGATCACCCGCCCGCCGTTCGACTCGATCTGTGTGCGGAACACTGCGCGCGCCGCGTCGAGCGCGGCGACCGTCGCGCGCTCGTCCGCCGCCATCAGGCGCGAATAGCCGGCCACGTCGGCGGCCAGGATCGCCGCCAGCTTTTGCCTCAGCTCCGCGCCGCTCATCCGTGCCCGCCCCTTCCTCGGCATTGCCGCGCCGAGATGGTACTCCCGGACCCAATACAATGATCGTCTTTCCCGAATCTCAAGGAGCGCGCGATGTCAGTAGCGACGACCAACAACCTGCTGCTGGTCGAAGGTCTCTGACGTGACGCAGGGCCCGGCGCCGGAAACCGAGCACTATCTGGCGCGCGTCGACGCACTCGCGCCGCGCATCGCCGAGGCAGCCCCGGAAATCGACCGCGCGCGGCGCCTCCCGGAGGATTTGCTCGACGCCCTGCACGACGCCGCGCACCGCGCGGCGCAGGGTCTCGAAGTTGCGCTGGACGTACTCTTCGAGCCGGTCGACCACCGCCTGGTCGTAACCGAACTCGTCCCGGTGCGCGATGTAGTAGCGGTTGTGCTCGACGGTCGGCACGTAGAAG
>JAQBBQ010000258.1:0-20686 GCA_032125995.1 Betaproteobacteria bacterium
AGGATCTCCTTCACGTTCTGTTCGAGCGACTGCCAGAACCTGTTATTGGATTCCGCCTTGATCGTGGTCGTCGTGTCGCTCTGGGGCACCGCCGCCTCCGCCGCCGCCGCCCGACGCGCCGCTTGTGCCCGTGACCGACGACGAGAGCGTGCCGTCGACGCTGCCCTCGCGCGACAGATTGACGTAGTCGATCCGGTACACGCGCAGGAAGGGCGTATCGCGCTGGATGATGAGCGTGCCGCCTTTGACCTCGTAGCGCATGTCGACCTGGCGCGCGACGCGTACCAGGAGCTGCTCCATCGTCTGGTCGATCGCGTTCAGCGTGACACTGCCGTTCACGTCGGGATGAATGTCGACCTGCACGCGTGCATCGCGGGCGAGCGCGAAGAGCAGATCCTGCACCGGGACGTTGTGCACGACCACGCTGTAGGTTTCGGCGCGCGTCGTCGGCTTTGGCTTGGGAAGTAAAGGCGCAAGCTGCACCGGCGGCGGGATCGTGCCTGCGACCGGTTCGGTGGGCGCGCGCAAATGCGCCTCCGATGGCTCCAGCGGCGCGAGGCCGCAGCCTGCCAGAAGAACGAGTGCTACCGAGAGAGCGCCGAATAATCGAAAGGTCATATAGGTCCGCAGACCAAGCCTAAGCTATTGAAGCATAGCACGTTGTTAACATTAGAAAAGCGCGCTAACTAACTGAGAACCGGAATATTTCTGGACACTCAGAGCGGCCTGCGCAGCGCGGCGAAGTCGCGCACTGCGGTGCTGAAGGCTTTCTTGTACTTCGGCGGCAGGCGCTGCGCGGCCTCCTGCGCCTCGGCAGGCGTCGCAAAGACGCCGTAGACGACCCAGACGCGGACCGGCTTCCCATTGGTGAGCGGAATGACATAGACGTTGGACAGCGGAACGAGGTCACGCGCGCGCCTGAGAAACCCCTCAACGCGTACAGGCTCGGTGTTAACCGTGACATAGAGCTCGACGCTGTAGGCGGCGTCAGGCGTGCGCTGCAGCAATTCACGCGTTGCGGCGATCCGCTCGACGAGTAGGGGTTGGCCCCGGGTTGCATAGGCGTCGATGCGCCGAAGCTGCTCCGGTCGCAAGTGCTCCGCGACCGGTTTCGTGGCAGGCGGCGCCTGTGCAGCGTCGGGCCGGGGTGCGGCGGCAGCCGCCTCCATAGGCACTCGAGACGCCGCCGGGGCAATGGTCGGGGCCGGCGCCCGCGCCGGTTCGACGGGCAGCGCCATCGGCGGTGCAGATGGTCGTATTGGAGGTGCCGGCTTTGCCGCTGCGGTCTCGGCCGGCGGTGCGGCAGTCGGTTTTTGCGGTACTGCGGGCTGGGGTTGCGGCTTTGCGACCTTCGCCACCGGCGCGCTCGGCTGCAGCGGCGGGCTGAGGGTGACTTCACGCTGCGCCACCTCTGAATTCAAGTCAGTGAGCGCCCACTGCAGACTAAAACCGAGAATGGCACCGACCACAAGTGCGGTCGCGACATACGCCAACGGCCGCTTGGTCTTGGCCAGCGGTGGCAACTCAGCATCGGCGATCGCACGCGCCACGTGTTTTTCGTCGACCGCATGGGTGTCGACGGCGAACGCGGACAGCAACGCCTTGTCCGCGAGGACGTTGACCCGACGGGTCAGTCCGGCCGAGCCGCGCGTGAGCAGGGCAATCGCCTTCGGGGTGAACAGATCCGGCCCGCGATAGCCCGCCGCGCGCAGCCGGAACGACACATAGCGCGCAATCTCGTCCTCGGTCAGCGGGCGCATCCGAAAACTGTGCGTGATGCGGTCGCGCAGCTGGCGCATCGACGTGGCAGCGAGCATCTGGTCGAGCTCGGGCTGGCCAAACAGCACGAGCTGCAGCAGCTTGTGGCGGCTGGTTTCCAGATTCGACAGCAGGCGCACCTGCTCGAGCGAATCCTCCGGCATGGCGTGGGCTTCGTCGATCAGGATGACGACTCGCCGGCCGCTTGCGTACGACTCGATCAGGTGCTCCTGCAGCTGGCGCAGCAGCACGCGCGAACTGTCGGCGGTGGTCTCGAGTCGCAGATCGTCCGCGATCGCGAGCAGGATTTCGTCTCTCGTGAGCGACGGATTGGCGAGGTAGATTGTCTCGACGTTCTCCGGCAGGCGCTCCATCAGCACGCGGCAGAGCATGGTCTTGCCGCTGCCCACCTCGCCCGAAACCTTGACGATCCCCTCGTCATGCTGGATTGCGTAGAGCAGCGCCTCGAGCGTCGTTCCGCGGTCCGCACCGTCGAAAAAGAAATCCGTGTGCGGCGTGATACGGAAGGGCAGCTCGTCCAGCCCGTAGTGTTCGAGATACATCGTCGACCGCGCCCGCTACTTCGTCGCTCTCGGGGGAGGGGTTGCGGGCGAACCGCCGCGACGTTCCTCCGCGTCCGACTTCGTGCCACCCGGGGGAGGGGGCACGGGGGAACCGCCTTGGAGCTCCCCCGGAGCCGGCTTCGTCTTCCCAGGGGGAGGGGTTGCGGGGGAACCGCCTTGAGGTTCCCCTGCGTCTGACTGCATCCGGCTATACAGCGTCGTGCGGTTGATGCCGAGTAGCTTTGCTGCCTGGCTCACATTGCCGTGGGTCAGCTTGAGCGCGGCGTCGATGTAGGCGCGCTCCCAGGACTTCAGCGCCTCGTCGAGGCTGAACGCCGACGCCCGCCCGAGCGCCTCGAGCGCCGCCGCAGTCGGATCGATCTCGCCCGCGACGCCGGTCGCCTGGCCGGGGTGCGCTTCGAGATCGAATTCCGGTTCGAGTTCCTCGATGCTCAGCTTCTGGCCAGGGTGCTTGGTGGTCAGCCGGATGACGATATTGCGCAGCTCGCGCACGTTGCCCGGGAAGGAGTAGGCAACCCAGCGCCGGTCGGCCGCCGGGTCGAGCTCGAATGGCTGAACGCCCGCTTGCTCGGAATAGAATTTGCGAAAGTGCTCAAGCAGGCCAAGCTTGTCGTGCCCGAGTTCGCGCAGCGGCGGCACCGACAGCGTGAGCACCGACAGCCGATGGTAGAGGTCGGCGCGAAATGCACCGCGCCGGACCTCCTGGCGCAGGTCGCGGTTGGTCGCCGCGACCACGCGCGCTTTCGATACGCGACGCTGCGTTTCGCCGACCCGCTGGTACTCGCCATTCTCCAACACGCGCAGCAGCTTTGCCTGCATCTCGAGGGGCAGTTCGCCGATCTCGTCTAGAAAGAGCGTGCCATCCTGCGCGTCCTCGAAGTAGCCCGCCTTGTTCGCATCCGCGCCGGTGAACGCGCCCTTGACGTAGCCGAAGAGGGTCGGCTCGACGAGCGTGGGTGCGATCGCGGCGCAGTTCAGGGCGAAATAGGGCTTAACGCCTCTGCGCGCGAGGCGGTGCAGGCTTTGTGCGACCAGCTCCTTGCCGCTGCCCGATTCGCCCTCGACCAGCACCGGAAAGGGCGCCTGGGCGAACTGCGCGATCTGGTCCTTGAGTTTCTGAATCGCAGGGCTCTGGCCAATCAGTCCGTCGGCCTGGGTCGCGCGGCGGCGTAACTCGGCGTCGCGCAGATCGAGCGCGCGCAGCAGCGTGCGCTTGAGCAGCGCGGGATCGCAGGGCTTGGCGATGAACTCTGCGGCTCCGAGGGCGCGCGCGTGGCGCGCGTGCGCGGCCTCGTTCTGTCCCGAGAGCACGAAGATCTGCATGCTCGGCGAGTGTGCAAGCAGATCGGCGATCAGGCGAAAGCCCTCGTCCGGGGCATGCGGCGTGGGCGGCAGCCCCAGGTCGACGAGCGCAAGCTGCGGCGCCTGTGGCAGTTGGCGCAGCAGGTCCACCGCGTGGGCCCTCGACTCGCAGGGATAGACCTCGAAGTCGGTGCCGAGGACGAAACCCAGCGTGTCGGCGATCAGCGCATCGTCGTCGACGATCAGCAGCGCCGGCCGGGTTTCAGGCGACGGGTGCGACTGGGTGGCCGTCATGGCGTATGCATCGCAGAAACGCGCGCTCGAGGTGCGCCTCGCCGTAGTGTGCGCACAATGCGCCGGGCGCGCCGCGGAAGCAAATCGTGCCCCGGTGGAGCACGGCGATCGAGTCGCAGAGCTCTTCGACGTCGGTCAGCACGTGCGAGGTGAAAAACAGCGTCCGTCCATCGGCGACCAGATCCCGCAGTGCAGATTTCACTGCGATGCGGCTCGCGGGGTCAAGGCCGCTCATGGGCTCGTCGAGCACGTAAAGGTCACGTTCGATGAGCAGCGCCGCGGCGAGCCCGAGCTTCTGGTTCATGCCCTTGGAAAGCGCGCGCACGGGACGTTCGAGCACCGCCGAATCGAGCTCGAGCTGCATAAGGCGTGCGTCGACCTGTGCCGCGTCGTAGCGCTTGTCGGCCAGCGCAAGCATCAGCGCGAGGAACTCGCGTACGCGCAGATAGTGCGGCGGCACGAACTGCTCGGGCAGATAGGCGAGCCGTGCGCGGGCCCGCGGCTCGTTCGCGGACACGCCGTAGAGCGCAATCTCGCCGGCGCCGCGGGCGCAAAGATCGAGCAGGCACTTGATCAACGTCGTCTTGCCCGCGCCGTTCAGGCCGAGGAGGCCAAAGGCATCGCCCTGTGCCACCTCCAGATCGACGCCTTCGAGCACCCTGGTCTCACCGTAGCGCTTTGCCAGGCCGGCGACGCGCACCGCGGCAACCGGCCCGACCGCATGTTTTGCCGCTGGCTCGCTGTGCACCATGACCGACACTATAGGGGAAACCCCTGCCGCAATAACGCCCGCAGGCTGAAGGCAGCTAACCCTCAAGTAAAATGCCACGCTTTGTCCGATCCCGCGCGCCCTTGAACGCTCCTGTCGTCAACATCGAAAACGTCTGGTACGGCTACGATCCAGCACGGCCGGTGCTGCGCGACGTGAGCCTGGAGATTCCGCGCGGCAAGGTCGTCGGCATCATGGGGCAATCGGGTTGCGGCAAGACCACGCTGCTGCGCATCATCGGCGCGGCCATGACGCCCTCGCGCGGCGTCGCCCGCGTACTGGGAACGGATACGCAGGCGCTCGATCACGAAGGCTTGTACGCGATGCGGCGCAAGCTCGGCATGCTGTTCCAGTTTGGCGCGCTGTTTACCGACATGTCGGTATTCGACAACGTTGCGTTTCCGCTGCGCGAGCACACCAAGCTTCCCGAGGCGCTGATCCGCGACCTGGTGTTTATGAAGCTCGAAGCGGTGGGCTTGCGCGGTGCCGCGCAGCTGATGCCCGCCGAATTGTCGGGCGGCATGGCGCGGCGCGTCGCGCTTGCGCGCGCGATCGCCCTCGATCCGCAGCTCATGCTCTACGACGAGCCGTTCACCGGCCTCGATCCGATCTCCTTCGGCGTCATCTCGCGCCTGGTGCGCAGCCTAAACGACGCGCTCGGCGCCACCTCGATCATCGTCACCCACGACGTGCAGGAGACGCTCGGCGTCGTCGATTACGTCTATTTCGTCGCTGACGGGCAGATCGTCGCCCAGGGCACGCCGCAGGCGGTGGACGGGTCGGTCGAGCCGTTCGTCGACCAGTTCGTGCACGGCAAGCTCGATGGCCCGGTGCCGTTCCACTATCCCGGCGCCGCCTTCGCTGCGGATCTCGAACTGGCGGCGGCCTGAGATGGCGGAACCTGCGTTGCGTGCGTTGCGTGCGTTGCGTGCGGTGCGTGCGCTATTCGAGCGCCTCGGCGCTGCGATGACCGCGCGCCTGTGGCGGCTCGGTTTCGCGAGCCGGTTTCTGTTTTACCTCCTGTTGCATTCCGGCACCGCGCTGCGGCGCTTCAGGCTGACGCTGCGCGAGATCTATTTCGCGGGCGTGCTCTCATTGGTCATCATCTTGGTCTCGGGGTTGTTCGTTGGCATGGTGCTGGCGCTGCAGGGCTATCACACGCTGCAGCGCTATGGCTCGAGCGAGGCCCTCGGTGTCCTCGTCGCGCTGTCGCTCGTGCGTGAGCTCGGACCGGTCGTCGCGGGGCTGCTGTTTGCGAGCCGTGCAGGCAGCGCGATCACTGCCGAGATCGGCCTCATGAAGGCGACTGAACAGATCGCCGCGATGGAGATGATGGCGGTCGATCCAATTGCACGCGTGGTTGCGCCGCGCTTCTGGGGCGGCGTCCTTTCCATGCCGCTGCTCGCGGCGCTGTTCTCAGCGATGGGCATCTTTGGCGGCTACCTGGTCGGCGTGAAGCTGATCGGCGTCGACGAGGGCGCGTTCTGGTCGCAAATGCAGGCGGCCGTCGACGTGCGCGAAGACGTGCTGAACGGCGTCATCAAGAGTTTCGTGTTTGGCATCGCGGTGTCGTGGATCGCGGTGTTCGAGGGTTACGACGCGCCGCCGACTGCGGAAGGCGTGTCGGGCGCCACCACGCGCACCGTCGTCACCTCGTCGCTCGCGATCCTCGCGCTCGACTTCGTACTCACTGCGCTCATGTTTACCGGAGGTAACGGCCTATGAACCGCACCACCATCGACCTTTGGGTCGGCGTTTTCGTCGCGGCGGGATTCGGTGCACTGTTGTTTTTAGCCCTCAAAGTGGGCAATTTGGCGGCGTTTTCAACCGCTCAGAGGTATGAGGTGCACGCCCAGTTTGCTAACATCGGCGGCCTGAAAGTGCGGGCAGCAATTAAAAGTGCAGGGGTCGTGGTTGGCCGCGTGTCGGAGATCCGCTTCGACAACGAAACGTTCGAAGCGGTGGTCACGATGAACCTGGAGGCGGCATACAAGTTTCCGCGCGATACCTCGGCCAAGATCCTGACCTCGGGCCTGCTCGGCGAGCAGTACATCGGGCTTGAGGCGGGCGGCGACCTTAAAACCCTAAACGACGGTGACCGCATGCGGCTGACCCAGTCGGCGGTCGTGCTCGAAGACCTGATCAGCCAGTTTCTGTACAACAAGGCGGCGGAAGGCGACGGCAGCGGAAAGACCGACGGCAGCGGAAAGACCGACGGCAAAGAGGGAAAAAAATAAGTGGCAATGGTCCCGGTCCTGATGGGCTCTACTCGGTCGTTCGCGCGTGCGCTGGCGGTGGCCGCGGTGTGCCTGGTCTCGGGCTGCGCGACCATGCAGAACGGCGATCCGCGCGACCCTTATGAAAGCTTCAATCGTACGATGTTCGAGTTCAACGAGGGCTTCGACGACGCGATCGGCAAGCCGGTGGCGAGAGGCTACAAGGCGGTGGTGCCCTACGAGATCCGGGTCCGCGTGCGCAACTTCTTCGCCAACATTCAAGACGTCATGATCGGTGTGAACAATCTCCTGCAGGGCAAGCCGAATGAAGCGGTGAATGACTTCGCGCGTGTCTTCATCAACAGTACGTTCGGGCTCGCCGGGTTGCACGACATCGCGAGCGAGGCCGGGCTGGAGAAGCACAACGAGGATTTCGGCCAGACGTTCGCGGTCTGGGGCACGGAGGCGGGGCCGTATTACGTCTGGCCGTTCTTCGGCGCGAACGACTTGCGCGACACATTCGGTCTTGCGCTCGATCTTGTCGCCGCGCCGGTGCGGTGGGCGATCAATGACAACGCCACGCGGAACTGGACCGCGGCGCTGTTCCTCGTCAACGAGCGCGCTGACCTGCTCGACGCAACGACGATCCTAGAGGATGCGGCGCTCGACAAATACGTCGCGCGGCGTGACGTCTACTACCAGCGTCGGCGCGACCTGATCTACGACGGCAATCCGCCGCGCCCGCCACGCGACCGGCCGCCCGGGCGCGAACCCCGGTCGGCGGCCCCAGCGACCGAGTCCGCGTCGCAACCTGCCGAGCAAGCCCAATCGGGAACCTTCACACCGAACGCGCCGTCAAATGACGACGCGGCGTTCGCCGCGGATCGAGGAATGATGTAATGCCGCAATCGATGGTCCGACTGGCGTCAGTGCTCGTATCGGGTTGCTTGTTTCTGTTCGCGGAGCAGGCCCTGGCGGCCACCACGGCGCCCGACGCGCTCGTCAAAACGGTCACGCTCGAGGTGCTGGAAATCGTCTCCAAGGACAAGGAGATTCAGGCCGGCAACGTGCAGAAGGTAATCGGGCTGGTCGAGGCGAAGGTGTTGCCGCACTTCAGCTTCGAGAGCATGACGGCGCTCGCCATGGGGGTGAACTGGCGCAAGGCCACGCCCGAACAGAAGACTCGCCTGGTGCAAGCGTTCAAGATTCTGCTCGTACGCACCTACGCCAGCGCGATTACGAGCTATCGCGACGAGAAATTCGAATTTCTGCCGCTGCGCGCCAAGCCCGCCGACACCGACGTCACGGTCAAAGTGCGCGTGATCAAGCCCGGGCGCCAGGCTGTGGCGATCGACTACGACATGGAAAACACGGCGGGCGGCTGGAAGTGCTACAACGTGTACGTTGCGGGCGTGAGCCTGGTGCTCAACTACCGTACCGAGTTCGCCGCCGAGATCCGGCGCAACGGCATCGACGGACTGATTAGCGCGCTCGAGACCAAGAACCAGAAGCTCGAGGCTGCCGAAAAGTGATCCGCCGCGAGGGCACGCGGGCTGTGGTGAGCGGACCGGTCACCTTGGCCAATGTGCACGCAGTGCTCGAGGAAGGCCGCGCGCAGCTGCGGCAAGGCGTTCGCACCATCGACCTCGGCGAGGTGACCGAGCTCGATTCGTCGCTGCTGGCGGTGCTGATTGCCTGGCGGCGCGAGTCGCAGGCGGCGCGCGTCGAACTCGCCGTCGAACACCTGCCCGAGGGCTTAGCGACCATCGCGCGGCTCTACGGCGTGGAGGCGTTCGTCTCCGGCGTCGCGCCGCAGCACTGAGGTCCGCAGCGTGCTGCGGTGCTGCGGCGCCGCGGCGCCGCGGCGCTCGCACATGACGCCTGCAATCGACGTCCACCAAGTCGAAAAGCACTACGGCGCGCTGTGCGCGCTCGACGGCGTGAGCCTCGAGATCGCGCGGGGTGAGTTTTTCGGACTGCTGGGGCCGAACGGCGCTGGCAAGACGACGCTGATCAGCATCATCGCAGGCCTGGTGCGCGCCGATGCAGGCCGCGTCGCCGTGATGGGCGCGGACGTGGTCCGCGACTATCGGCGCGCACGCCGTATGCTCGGCGTGGTGCCGCAGGAACTGGTGTTCGACCCGTTTTTCACGGTGCGCGAAACGCTGCGTATCCAGTCGGGTTACTTCGGCTTGCGCTCGAATGACGCCTGGATCGACGAGGTCATGCACCATCTGGACTTGAGCGCGAAGGCGGATGCGAACATGCGCACGCTCTCGGGTGGGATGAAACGCCGCGTGCTGGTCGCGCAGGCGCTGGTGCACCGGCCACCGGTGATCGTGCTCGACGAACCGACGGCCGGCGTCGACGTCGAGCTGCGCCAGGGCCTCTGGCAGTTCGTGCGGCGCCTGAACCGCGAGGGTCACACGATCGTGCTCACCACGCACTACCTCGAGGAAGCCGAGCTGCACTGCAACCGGATCGCGATGCTGAAGGCGGGACGGATCGTTGCACTCGATTCGACCCGCAACCTGCTCGAGACCTTCTCGGGTCTGCAGCTGCGCGTGCGGCTCGAGTGCGAGCAGCTGCCGGCGTCGTTTCCCGCCGAGGTCCTGGCGCAGGACGGCCCGCTCTACACGCTGCGCCTGCGCGACACCCGCGCGCTCGAAGAGGTGCTGACGCGGTTGCGTGAAGCGGGCATCGGTATCGTTGAGCTCGAACTGCAGCCACCGGACCTCGAGGAGGTCTTCCTCCGGCTGATGGCACGCCATGAATGAGATGCACAAGATTCACGCAGCCGACGAGGCGGACGAGGCCGCGCCGGGCGAGGCGTTGACGCGCTTCGGGACGCTCGTCTACAAGGAGCTGCTGCGCTTCTGGAAGGTCGCCCACCAGACGGTGGGCGCGCCGATCCTGACCGCGCTGCTCTTCCTGTTGGTGTTCTCGCACGCCTTCGGCGACCGCGCCACGATATTCCCCAACGTTTCGTACAGTGCCTTCCTGGTACCGGGACTAGTCATGATGAGCGTGCTGCAGAACGCGTTCGCCAACAGTTCGTCGAGCCTCATCCAGTCGAAGCTCACCGGGAACATCGTGTTCATGCTGTTGCCGCCAATTTCCTACGCCGAGTTCTTCTGGGCCTATGTGCTGGCGTCGGCGCTGCGGGGCATGGTCGTTGGCGCAGGGGTGCTCGCGGTCACCGCGTGGTTCGTGCCGCTGCAGTTCGAATCGCCGCTCTGGGCGTTCGCCTTCGCCCTGCTGGGCAGCGCGCTGCTTGGCGCGCTGGGGCTGGTGGCGGGAATCTGGGCTGAAAAGTTCGATCACCTCGCCGCCTTCCAGAATTTCCTCATCGTGCCGCTGACCTTCCTCTCGGGCGTGTTCTACTCGATCCATTCGCTGCCGCCGTTCTGGCAGGCGCTTTCGCGCCTGAATCCCTTCTTCTATTTGATCGATGGCTTTCGCTACGGGTTCTTCGGTGTCTCGGACGTGCCCCCCGGCGCGAGCCTGGCCGTCCTCGCGGTAAGCTTCGCGCTGGTTTCGGTCGGCACGCTGCGCATGCTGGAATCTGGCTACCGGCTGCGCGGCTGACGCCGCCGACGGGGCATTCATTCACGCGCACGGCCTCAACAAGGGCAGAGAAAACATGGTCACACCGGAAAGCGTCCAGCAGGGAATCGAAGCAGGGCTCGCCTGCGAGCACATCGAAGTCATCGGTGACGGCCAGCATTTTCAGGCGATCATCGTGGCGGACGCGTTCGACGGTCGATCGCGCGTCCAGCGCCATCAACTGGTCTACGCGGCGCTCGGTGAGCGCATGCGCGAAGAGATCCATGCGCTATCGATGCGCACGCTGACGCCCGCAGAGTGGGCGGCGGGGGCGCCGGCGCGTCCCGACACCGCGCAGTAGGCGGCGTCGAGCACGTCGGCGGCGCCGGACAGGCAAACAGGCGAACAAGCGAACGCGACGGGGCATGGAAAAGCTGCTGATTCGCGGCGGTGTTTCGCTCGAGGGCGAGATCACCGTCAGTGGCGCGAAGAACGCGGCGCTGCCGATCATGTGCGCAGCGCTGCTGACCGACGCGCCGCTGCGTCTCGCAAACGTGCCGCAACTGATGGACGTGCGCACCATGACCCGGCTGCTCGAGCGCATGGGGGTTGCGGTCCGCGCGCCCAGCCCGGGCGCGCTCGAGCTCACCGCCGCGCGGATCGACGATCCGAGCGCGCCCTACGAACTGGTGCGCACCATGCGCGCCTCGGTGCTCGTCCTCGGACCGCTGCTCGCGCGTTGCGGCGAGGCGCGCGTGGCGCTCCCCGGTGGCTGCGCGATTGGCCTGCGGCCGGTCGACCAGCACGTCAAGGGCCTGCAGGCGATGGGCGCCGAGATCCGCGTCGAGCATGGCGACATGAGGGCACGGACGAAGCGCCTGCGCGGCGCGCGCATCGTGATGGATCTCGTTACCGTGACCGGCACCGAGAATCTGATGATGGCCGCGACGCTCGCCGAGGGTACGACGGTGCTTGAGAACGCAGCGCGCGAGCCCGAAGTTGCGGACCTTGCCGCCTGCCTGAACGCGATGGGCGCGCGTATCAGCGGCGCAGGGAGCGACGTGATCCGCATCGAGGGCGTTGGCGCGCTCGGCGGCGCGGCGCATCGCGTGATGCCCGACCGCATCGAGACCGGCACCTATCTTGCTGCGGTCGCAGCGGCGGGTGGCCGCGTGCGTCTCGCGGGCACGGCGCCCGACACGCTCGACGCGACGCTCGAGAAGCTGCGCGAAGCCGGCGCGCGTATCACCGTGCTCCCGCAGGCGATCGAGATCGAAATGAACCGGCGCCCGCGCGCGGTTGACGCGCGCACCGCACCCTACCCGGGCTTCGCCACCGATATGCAGGCGCAGCTGCTTGCGCTCGACACCGTCGCGCAGGGCACCGCGACGGTCACCGAGACGATCTTCGAGAACCGCTTCATGCACGCGCTCGAGCTGCAACGCCTCGGCGCTGACATCACGATCGATGGCAATGCAGCCGTGGTGCGCGGCGTCGAACGCCTGCAGGGCGCCGCGGTGATGGCGACCGATCTGCGCGCCTCGGCGAGCCTGGTGATTGCCGGGCTCGTTGCGCAGGGCGAGACGCTGATCGACCGCATCTATCACCTCGACCGGGGCTATGAAGCACTCGAGGCCAAACTCGGCGCGCTCGGCGCCCGGGTTGAGCGCATTGTGTAGGGTGTCGGGGGACGCAGCGTGCGCAGGTCACGCGCCGCCACTAAGGCCGCGCAGCGCCTAGGTTAAAATCCGCACCCCACACCACCCGAGTCTCGAGGCAGTTCCGGGGCTGTGCGCCGTTTCGCCGCTTGCGCGCGCGGCGTTCCGCACCGATTGTTCTCAGTACGCTGCATGGCCACCCGCACTATTCGCATTGCGCTCTCGAAAGGCCGGATCTACGACGAAACCGCGCCGCTCCTTGCGCGCGCGGGAATCCGCCCGCAGGAGGACCCCGAGACGTCGCGCCGCCTCGTCATCGCGACCAATCGGCGCGGCGTCGAGCTGATCATCGTGCGCGCCTCCGACACGCCGACCTATGTGCAGTATGGCGGTGCGGATCTCGGCATCGCCGGGCGCGATGTGCTGGTCGAGCACGGCGGCGAGGGGTTGTATCAACCGGTCGATCTGGGTATCGCGGCCTGTCGCATGATCGTCGCGGCGCGCAGAGGCTTTGACTATGCGCGCGCGGTGCAGCAGGGCGCGCGCCTGCGCGTGGCGACAAAGTACGTGCGCGCCGCGCGCGAGCACTTTTCCGCGAAAGGGGTGCACGTCGACATCATCCACCTCTACGGCTCGATGGAGCTCGCCCCGATCGTGGGACTGGCCGACGCAATCGTCGACCTGGTCTCGAGCGGAAAGACCCTGCGCGCGAATAATCTCGTCGCGGTCGAGGAGGTCATGCCGGTGTCGGCGCGTCTGATCGTCAACCAGGCCGCGCTGAAGACCAAGCGCGCGACGCTGCAGCCGCTGATCGACTGCTTTGCCGCCGCTGTGTCCCCCGGGCCGGGGCGCGCGAGGAGGGCGCGGTGAAGCTGCGACGCCTGTATGCGGGCGACGCGGACTTCGGCGCGACGATCGACGCCTTGACGCGCTACGAAGCGGCACAGGACGCCGCGGTCGAGCGTGCGGCGCGCGAAATCATCGCCGACGTGCGCGCGCGCGGCGACGCCGCCCTGCTCGAGACCACCGCGCGCTTCGACCGGCTCGAGGTGCGCGCAATGGCCGAGCTCGAGATCGGGCGCGCCGCGTTCGAGGCCGCGCTCGCCGCCATCGCACCCGCCGAGGCGCAGGCGTTGCACGCGGCGGCGCAACGCATCCGCCGCTTCCACCTCGAGCAGCGCACGGCGTCCTGGCAGATCACCGATGCCGACGGCACGCGGCTGGGCCAGCAGGTAACCCCGCTCGAGCGCGTCGGCATCTACGTGCCCGGCGGCAAGGCAGCCTATCCGTCGTCGGTGCTGATGAACGCGATTCCCGCCAAGGTGGCGGGCGTCGCCGAGGTCGTGATGGTGAGCCCGACACCCGGCGGCGAACGCAATCCGCTGGTGCTCGCGGCGGCAGCGCTCGGCGGCGTCGATCGCATGTTCGCCATCGGCGGCGCGCAGGCCGTCGCCGCGCTCGCCTACGGCACGGCATCGGTGCCGCGTGTCGACAAGATCGTCGGCCCCGGCAACGCCTACGTCGCCGCCGCCAAACGCCAGGTGTTCGGCCAGGTCGGCATCGACATGATCGCCGGACCCTCCGAAATCCTCGTCATCGGTGACGGCAGCACGCCGCCCGAGTGGGTTGCCCTGGATCTGTTATCCCAAGCCGAACACGACGAGCTCGCACAAGCGATCCTGGTTTCGCCGCGCGCGGACTATCTCGACGCGGTCGAGGCCGCGATGGCGCGCCTGCTGCCGGAACTCTCGCGCCGCGACGTGATCGCGGCCTCGCTCGCTGCCCGCGGTGCACTAATCGAGACGCGCGATCTCGACGAAGCCTGTGCGATTGCCAACCGGATCGCGCCCGAGCACCTCGAGCTCTCGGTTGCTGATCCGCAGGCCTGGTTGCCGAAGTTGCGCAATGCCGGTGCGATCTTTCTCGGCCGCTACAGCTCGGAGGCAATCGGCGATTACTGTGCGGGGCCGAATCACGTGCTGCCCACGGCCGGTACGGCGCGCTATTCGTCGCCGCTCGGTGTCTACGATTTCCAGAAGCGCAGCAGCGTGATCGAAGTCTCGCGTGCCGGCGCCAGGGCACTCGGGCCGCTGGCGGCGACGCTCGCGCGCGGCGAAGGGCTCGATGCGCACGCGCGCTCGGCCGAGGCGCGCCTCACCGAGCGCTAGACGCCATGCCGCGCACACCCAAAGAGCTGGTGCGCGAGGAGATCCTCGCGCTCAAGGCCTATCACATCGCCGACGCCGAAGACATGGTGAAGCTCGACGCGATGGAGAACCCCTACGCGATGCCCGCGGACCTGCGTCGCGCGTTGGCCGAGCGGCTCGCGCGCGTCGAGCTGAACCGCTACCCCGAGCCGACGGGGCGGCAACTGCGCGCGCGGCTCGCCGAAAAGATGGCAGTGCCGGCCGGCATGGAGGTCCTGCTCGGCAACGGCTCGGACGACCTGATCCAGATCGTGACGCTGACGCTCGCGCGTCCCGGCGCGGCGGTGCTGTTCCCCGAACCGACTTTCGCCATGTACCGCGCCAACGCCGTGCTGTCGGGCATGCGTCCGGTGGCGGTGGCGCTGCGCGACGATCTCAGCTTCGATGCGCAGGCCTTCGTCGATCGCGTGAAGCGCGAACGCCCGGCGCTCGTCTACCTCGCCTACCCGAACAACCCGACCGGCGTGCTCTACGACGAGGCGGCGGTCCTCGACGTGGTGCGCGCGGCCGACGGGCTCGTGGTGCTAGACGAGGCCTACCACGCCTTTGCGCGCCGCTCGTTCATGCCGAAGCTCACCGAGTTTCCGAACCTGGTCGTCATGCGCACGGTGTCGAAGCTTGGCTTCGCGGGCATCCGGCTCGGCTATCTTGCCGCGCGCCCCGAGTGGGTACGCGAGTTCAACAAGGTGCGCCAGGCCTACAACGTCAATGCGCTCACCCAGGCTGCGGCGCTGTTCGCGCTCGAGCACCTCGAGCGCTTCGAGGAACAGGCCGCGCGTATCCTCGCCGAGCGCGGTCCGCTTGGCGCGGCGCTCGCCGCACTGCCCGGCGTCACCGTGTTCCCGTCGGCGGCGAACTTCCTCCTCGTGCGCGTGCCCGATGCCGAGCGCAGCTACGACGGCCTGCGCCGCCAGGGCGTGCTGGTGCGCAACTTCCACGGCACGCACCCGCTGCTCGCGCAATGCCTGCGCATCACGGTCGGCACGCCGGAGGAAAACCGTATACTGCTCACCGCGCTCAGAGAGGTGCTTTGAATCATGCGCACGGCAGAGGTACGGCGGGACACCAAGGAAACGCAGATCCGGGTTCGCGTCACACTGGACGGCACGGGCTCGGCCACGCTGTCGACCGGAATTCCCTTTCTCGAGCACATGCTCGAGCAGGTCGCGCGCCACGGCATGATCGACCTCGAGGTCGAGGCGAAGGGCGACCTGCATATCGACGCGCACCACACCGTCGAGGACGTCGGCATCACGCTTGGCCAGGCGGTGGCGAAGGCGCTCGGCGACAAGGCCGGGATCCGGCGCTATGGCCACGCCTACGTGCCGCTCGACGAGGCGCTCTCGCGCGTGGTGGTGGATTTTTCCGGCCGCCCCGGGCTCGAATACCACGTCCCGTACACGCGCGGCCTGATCGGGGAGTTCGACGTCGACCTGGTGCACGAGTTCTTCCAGGGCTTCGCCAACCACGCGCAGGCGACGCTGCACGTCGATAACCTGCGCGGCGTTAACGCGCACCACCAGTGCGAGACGATATTCAAGGCCTTCGCGCGCGCGCTGCGCATGGCGGCCGAGGCCGATCCGCGCGCCGCGGGCGTCGTGCCCTCCACCAAGGGCACGTTATAGGGAACCACGATGCCCTGCGCTGCGGCAGGAACTGCTGCATCGTCGGACCGACGTATCTGAATACACGGTGAAGATCGCGGTCGTCGACTACGGGATGGGCAACCTGCGCTCGGTGTCCAAGGCGCTCGAGCATGTTGCGCCGGAGGCCGAGGTGCAGGTCACTGCGCAGCCCGAGGCGATCCTCGGCGCCGAGCGCGTGGTCGTCCCTGGCCAGGGCGCGATGCCGGACTGCATGCGTCAGCTGGCGGCGAGCGGCGCGCGCGACGCCGTCATCGAGGCGACCCGTACCAAGCCGTTTCTCGGCATCTGCGTCGGCATGCAGATGCTGTTCGACCACGGCGAGGAAGGGGACACACCGGGCCTCGGCCTCCTGCGTGGCGACGTGCCGCACTTTCCGCTCGAGCGCATGCGCAGCGCCGAGGGCGCGCTCAAGGTGCCGCACATGGGCTGGAACGAGGTCGAGCAGGCGCGGCCGCACGCGCTGTGGCGGGGCATCGACTCGGGCACGCGCTTTTACTTCGTCCACAGCTACTATCCGGCGCCTGCCGACGAGGCGCTGATTGCGGCCCGCTGCAGCTACGGCGTGACCTTCGCCTGCGCAGTTGCGCAGGGCAATGTTTTTGCCGTACAGTTTCATCCGGAAAAGAGTCAGGCCGCAGGATTGCAATTGCTACGAAATTTCGTTGACTGGCGCCCCTGATTTCACGCGCCATACACGCCTCACGCGCCGCCGAGCGCGTCGTTCCGCACCAGACTCCCACACCCATTCTCGACTCCAGAAGCCTCGACCGCGCTTTCGTGCGCCGGCGAAGCGCCGGTCCGCGCCCGAACCCTGAGCATGTTGATCATCCCCGCCATTGACCTGAAGGACGGCCACTGCGTGCGCCTCAAACAGGGCGACATGAAGACCGCGACCGTGTTCTCCGACGACCCGGCGGCGATGGCGCAGCACTGGGCCGCGCAGGGCGCGCGGCGTCTGCACGTGGTCGATCTGAACGGCGCCGCGGCAGGCCGGCCGAAGAACGAGAAGTCGATCCGCGACATCGCTAAGGCGGCCGGCGACGCATTGCCGGTGCAGCTTGGCGGCGGGATCCGGGATCTCGATACGATCGAGACCTATCTCGACGCCGGCATCACCTACATCGTGATCGGCACGGCCGCGGTGAAGAACCCCGGCTTCCTGTCGGATGCCTGTTACGCCTTCCCCGGCCACATCGTCGCCGGGCTCGATGCGCGCGACGGCAAGGTCGCGGTCGAAGGCTGGTCGAAGATGACCGGCCACGACGTCATCGACCTGGCAAAGAAATTCGAGGACTACGGTGTCGAGGCACTCATCTACACCGACATCGGGCGCGACGGCATGATGAGCGGCGTGAACATCGAAGCGACGCTCAAGCTTGCGGAGGCGATCAGAATTCCGGTCATCGCGAGCGGCGGCTTGAACAGCCTCAAGGATGTGCAGGCCGTGTGTGCGAAGCTCGGCCCCGAAGGGGTCATCGGCGCGATTGCCGGTCGCGCGCTCTACGAGGGCAAGCTCGACCTCAAGCAGGCGCAGGCTGCCGCGGACAAGGCAGCCGGAAAAGCCTGACCATGGGACTCGCGAAGCGCGTCATCCCCTGCCTCGATGTGACCGCGGGCCGGGTGGTGAAGGGCGTCAACTTCGTCGGCCTGCGTGACGCCGGCGACCCGATCGAGATTGCGTCGCGCTACGACCGCGAGGGCGCTGACGAACTCACCTTCCTCGACATCACCGCGAGTTCGGACGAGCGTGACATCATCCTCCACGTGATCGAATCCGTCGCCGAGCGCGTGTTCATTCCGCTCACCGTCGGCGGCGGCGTGCGCAAGGTCGAGGACGTGCGCCGCCTGCTAAACGCCGGTGCCGACAAGGTGTCGATCAATACCGCGGCGGTGCAGAACCCCGCGCTGGTGTCGCAGGCCGCGGGCAAGGTAGGCTGCCAGTGCATCGTCGTCGCGATTGACGCAAAACGGCGCAGCGCGTCCCTTGACGACGGCTGGGAGGTCTACACCCACGGCGGGCGCCGACCGACCGGCATCGACGCCGTCGACTGGGCGCGGCGCATGCAGGCCGCTGGCGCCGGCGAGATTCTGCTGACGAGTATGGACCGAGACGGCACGCGCGAGGGCTTCGACCTCGCGCTCACGCGCGCGGTCGCCGATGCAGTGGGCGTGCCGGTCATTGCCTCGGGCGGTGTCGGCACGCTCGATCATCTCGCCGAGGGTGTACTCGAGGGCCGCGCCGACGCAGTGCTCGCAGCGAGCATCTTTCACTTCGCTGAATACAGCGTGCACGACGCGAAGCTGGCGATGCGCGCGCGCGGGATCGAAGTGCGACTGTGAACACGCCGACGCAGGCCTGGCTGGACAGCGTGAACTGGGACGCGCGCGGGCTCGCGCCGGTCGTTGCGCAGGATGCCGCGAGTGGGCGCGTGCTGACGCTCGCCTGGATGAATCGCGAAGCGCTCGCCGAGACGATCCGCCGCGGCGAGGTCGTATACTGGTCGCGCTCGCGTGAGAAGCTGTGGCGCAAGGGCGAGCAATCGGGCCACGTGCAGAAGCTGGTGGAAGCGCGGCTCGACTGCGACGCGGACGCGATCCTGCTGCGCGTCGAGCAGGTCGGCGGCATCGCCTGCCACACGGGCCGCGAGCGCTGCTTCTACCTGAAGCTGGAGAACGGTCGCTGGGTCGAGACCGACCCGGTGCTCAAGGACCCCGCAGAGATCTACGCGAAGAAATGAAGACCGGACTGTACGAAACCCTGGAACGCCTGGCGGCCGCCATCGAAGCGCGGCGCGGTGCGGATCCGGCGTCGTCCTACGTCGCGGGGCTACTCGGGCCCGACGACGACGCAGTGTTGAAGAAGATCGGTGAAGAGGCGACCGAAGCCGTGCTTGCCGCGAAGGGTGGCGACCAGCTCGCGATCGTTCGCGAGACGGCCGATCTGTGGTTCCACACGCTGGTGATGCTCGCGCGCCACGGCCTCGGACCGCAGGACGTGCTCGCCGAGCTGCATCGGCGCGAGGGAATCTCGGGCATCGACGAGAAAGCGTCGCGCGGCGGCAAGGCCAGGTCGTGAGCGCGGATTCGGATTGCATCTTCTGCAAGATTGCGCGCGGCGAAATTCCGTCGAAAAAGGTCTACGAAGACGAAGACGTGTTTGCGTTTCACGACGCACGGCCGGTCGCGCCGGTCCACTTCCTCATCATCCCAAAGGTGCACCTCGCGTCGATGTACGAGGCGAACATGGCGCACCACCAGGCGCTCGGCAAAATGCTCGCACTCGCCGGCGAGCTTGCGCGCCAGGAAGGCGCGACGGACGGCTTTCGCACCATCATCAACACCGGTCGGGTTGGACATCAGGAGGTGTATCATGTGCACATGCATGTGCTGGGTGGGCCGGAGCGTCTCGGCCCGATGATCATGCGCAAGAAAACAGGAGCCTGACATGGGATCGTTCAGCATTTGGCACTGGCTGGTCGTCCTCGTCATCGTGATGCTGATTTTCGGCACCAAGAAGCTGCGCAATGTGGGCACAGACCTTGGTGGTGCGGTGCGCGGTTTCAAGGACGGGATGCGCGAGAGCGGTGAAAAATCCGGGGACTCGGGGACGGGGCCGAAGGTGACGGGAAAGATCGTCGAAGGTGAAGTGCGGGAGAAGTCGGAAACCAAGACCTGAGCCCGCCCCGGGCACACGCTTCGCATGGGCGCCTCGCGGGCGCCCTTTTCATCTGTAGGGTCTCTTTCCCGCCATGTTTGACATTGGCTTCACCGAACTGATGATCATCGGCGTGGTCGCGCTGATCGTGATCGGCCCCGAGCGGTTACCGCGCGTGGCGCGAACTGCGGGGCACCTCATCGGCCGGCTGCAGCGCTACGTCGCTGACGTCAAGGCGGACATCAGCCGCGAGGCCGATCTCGACGAGTTGCGCAAGACCAAAGATGAAGTGCAGCAGGCGGCGAGCGAGTTCGAGTCCTCGATGAACGAGGACCTGCGCAAGGCCGAGACCGACCTTAACCGCTCGGTGGCTGAGGCCGCCGGGGAATCAGAGTCGGAGGCGCCTGTGGCCGCGGAGGCGCCGGCCGCGCTCGACAAGCCGGCCGACCCTGACCCGCAGGAAGCGGGCGGCGTTTCCCGATGAGCGCCCAGGAAACCTTCATCTCGCACCTGGTCGAGTTGCGCGAGCGCCTGGTGCGCGCGGTAATCGCGGTGCTCGTCGTGTTCGCAGCGCTCTTCGTCTGGCCCGGTTCGGGCCCGATCTACGACGTACTCGCGGCGCCGCTGATGAACGCGCTGCCCGCGGGCACGACGATGATCGCGACCGGCGTGGTGACACCCTTCCTGGTACCTGTGAAAGTGACCGCGATGGTTGCCTTCATGGTCATGCTGCCCTACGTGCTCTACCAGACCTGGGCCTTCGTCGCACCGGGACTCTACGAGCACGAAAAAAAGCTCGCACTGCCGACCGTCGTCAGCAGCACGCTGCTCTTCTTCCTCGGCGTTGCGTTCTGTTACTTCTTCGTTTTCGGCAAAGTGTTCGCCTTCATCCATGATTTCGCGCCCAAGTCGATCACCCCCGCGCCGGACATCGAGGCCTACTTCAGCTTCGTCATCACCCTGCCCTCGCTTCGGAACGGCTCGCCCTCGACGCGCGTAATGCGCGTAGTGACGAGAAACTCGGCCGCAGGGAAAAATACCGCGAGAAAGC
>JAQBBQ010000259.1:0-18308 GCA_032125995.1 Betaproteobacteria bacterium
CCTCAATCCAGCGGACGGGCCGCCAGCGGTCTGCCAAGTCAAACAGTGCGCTGGCCCGCCGCTGATTGAGCACGTTAGACGGCATCGTTGACACTGAAGTTGCCCCGGTTAAGGAGAGACGCATCGTGAGAAGGCTTGCAATCCTGATCTTTCAGACACTTGACGGCGTCATGCAGGCGCCGGGCTTCCCTGAAGAGGATTTGTCGGGCGGGTTTACACAGGGAGGGTGGGCCAGACCGTGCTGGGGCGAAGTAATGGAGCAAGTGGGTCGTGAGGCAATGGCTGAACCTTATGATCTTCTACTCGGACGAACTACTTATGAACTCTTCGCGTCAAGCTTTGCCGACTCGGGCAACGGAAATCCCACCGCAGAGAAACTTAACGGGGCTAAGAAGTACATCGTGACTTCCAGCTTGACAGAACTGCGGTGGCGAAATTCTCAGCCACTTAGAGGGGATATCGCGGAGGAAGTATCTCGGCTAAAGAAACAGGAAGGGCCACTATTGCAGGTTCACGGGAGTTGGCAGCTGATCCAAACCCTTCTTTCTCACAGCCTAATCGATGAATTTCGCCTGTGGACGTTTCCGGTCGTGGTCGGTGCTGGGAAGCGCCTGTTCGCCGGCGGTGCTATTCCGACAAATCTCAAACTTACGAAGTTCGAATCCTGTCCGTCCGGAGCGTTCATGAGTTTCTATGTGCCCAATGCGGGGGCTGCCGTATAACAACGGCTTGCAGCCGACGCGCCGTGCTGATATTCGAATGGGATCTCGAGAAGGCTCGGGAGAACGAGCAAAAACATGGCGTCGGCTTCCCGGAGGCGTCGGAGGTTTTCGATGATGACCATTCATCGTCCGTTCCAGACCCCGACCATTCCGCTGCTGAGGACCGTTACCTGATCTTCGGTATCTCCAAACCGGGCCAACACCTGGTTGTGTCCTATACTGAGCGCGGAGAACGAATTCGATTGATTTCCGCTCGACAGATGACTTCGCGGGAGCGAAGAGCCTATGAAGCGTGACAAAGACACGATGAGAGACGAGTACCCCGAGAACCTGATCAAGTCAGGTGTGCGCGGCAAGTACGCGAAGAGGTACCGCGAAGGCACCAACGTCGTCCTGATTGACCCAGACTTGCACAAGCTTTTTCCCAACTCCGAAGCTGTTAACCGTGCTCTGCGTGAGTACGTCTCGAAGAAGCGGACAGCAACCTAACAGCACGCCAGACGGCTTCGCATGCTTCTGGCGGCCTTGGATACGGCACAGTCAATAGACGACATGAACGTACCCGGGTTTCGCCTACACCCCTTGAAGGGTTCAGAGCGCGGACGCTGGTCAGTGTGGGTGAATGGCAACTGGCGGCTTACTTTCGAGTTCAGAGACGGACACGCCTACGTCTTGGATTATGAGGACTATCACTAATGGCCATGCACAATCCGCCCCATCCGGGCGAGTTCATTACCGAGGTCTATCTCAAGCCCAATAAGCTGAGTGGTCGCGAGCTCGCGGCCAAGCTTGGCGTCGCCGCGTCTACCTTAAATCGCGTTCTTACGGGGGCTAGCGGCGTCAGCCCTGAAATGGCGCTGCGGCTGGCCAAGGCCCTGGGGCGCTCTCCCGAAAGCTGGCTCGCCATGCAGTACAACCATGATCTTTGGAAAGCGAAGCAACGCGTGAAGCTTGGCAATGTCGGCCGCGTCAGGTTGACAGCGGCCTAACAACACGCCCCACCCGGTCGCGCGCGGGCGCCGCTCAGACGTTGAAGCGGAAGTGCATGACGTCGCCCTCGCGGACGACGTAGTCCTTGCCTTCGACGCGCATCTTCCCGGCCTCCTTTGCCTTCTGCTCGCCATCGAGCCGCAGGTAATCATCGATCGCGATCACCTCGGCGCGGATGAAGCCGTGCTGGAAGTCGGTGTGAATGACGCCGGCTGCCTGTGGCGCGGTCGCGCCCACCCATACGGTCCAGGCGCGCACTTCCTTCGGGCCAGCGGTGAAGTAGGTCTGCAGGCCGAGGAGCGCGTAGCCCGCGCGGATCACGCGGTTCAACCCCGGCTCGTCCATGCCCATGTCGCCGAGAAAGACCTGCTTGTCCTCATCGGCGAGATCGGCGATCTGCGCCTCGATCGCGGCGCTGATCGCGACCACGGGCGCACCCTCCTGCGCCGTGTGCGCCTGCACCGCCTCGAGCAGCGGGTTCCCTCTGAACCCGTTCTCGGCGACGTTGGCGACGTACATTGTCGGCTTCATGGTGAGGAGGAAAAGCGGCTTCAGTACCGCGAGCTCGTCGCGCGCAAGTTCGACCGAGCGCGCCGGCCGCCCCGCGTTCAACGCCACCAGCACCTTCTCGAGCACGGCGACGAGACGCTGTGCGTCCTTGTCGCCGCCGGTTCGTGCGACCCGCTCATTTTTAGCGAGCTGATTCTCGACCGTCGCCAGGTCGGCGAGCGCGAGTTCGGTATTGATCGTCTCGATGTCGGAGACCGGGTCGATCTTGCCTGCCACGTGCACCACGTTCGGGTCCTCGAAGCAGCGCACCACGTGCGCGATCGCGTCGGTCTCCCGAATGTTGGCGAGGAACTGATTGCCGAGCCCCTCGCCCTTGGAGGCGCCCGCAACCAGCCCTGCGATGTCGACGAACTCGACCACCGCGGGTATCACTTTCTTCGGCTTTGCGATGCGCGCGAGCTCCGCGAGGCGCGGATCGGGCACCTCGACGATGCCGACGTTCGGCTCGATGGTGCAGAACGGATAGTTCTCCGCCGAGATCGATGCCTTGGTCAGCGCATTGAACAGGGTCGACTTGCCCACGTTGGGTAAGCCGACAATGCCACATTTGAGGCTCACGTTTTGGCTTTGTCCTTGGTGTGCAGCTTCAGCATTGCGCCCTGCATGTCGCCCTCGAGGCACTGCCCGAGCACGTCAAGCGCGCGGTCGATCGACTGATCGATCGCCGCACGGTCTTCGGGCGAGGGCTTGTTGAGCACGTAGTCGGCCACACCGTCGCGGTCGCCCGGGTGCCCAATGCCGAACCGCAGGCGCCAGAAGTCGGTCGACCCGATGCGCGCCGCGACGTCTTTCAGGCCATTGTGGCCCGCGACGCCGCCGCCCTGCTTGAGCTTCGCCGTGCCCGGCGCAAGATCGAGCTCGTCGTGCGCAACCAGAATCTCGGCCGGCGCGATCTTGAAAAATCGCGCAAGAAACATGACCGACTTGCCGCTCGCATTCATGTACGTCTGCGGCAGCACGATCCATGCACCGCTCGGGGCATGGCGCCCGACGTAGGCCTGGTATTTCACATCCTTGCGCATCGTGATGCCGTCACGCGCAGCGAAGCGCTCGACGAGCCAGAAGCCCGCGTTGTGGCGCGTGCGCTCGTAGTCGCGCCCGGGGTTACCAAGGCCAACGAGAATGCGGATTCCCGGCATGTCAGTCGCTTTGAAAGGGAAACGAAACGAACGAAAAGCGGCGGAAGGCGCGATGCCCTCCGCCGCAGCGTGGTGATTGCACGAGGCGCGTTATTTGCCCTTGCCCTTGTCCTTGTCCTTGTCCTTGCCCTTGTCCTTGTCCTTGCCCTTGCCCTCGCCCTCGCCCTCGCCGCCCTCGCCTTCCTCGGGCTTGGCGCCCTGCTCGGTGGTTGGCACCTCGCCGGCGGCCGGCGCACCTTCGGTGGTTGCTGCCACCACCTCCTCCTCGGCCACGAGCACGGGCAGGATCACGGTCACCACCACCGGGTTCTCGTTCCGGTGCAGCACCGCCTCAACGCCCTGCGGCAGCACGAGCTCGCGCACGTGGATCGAGCTGCCGATCGCCAGCTCGCCAAGATTGACCTCGATGAACTCGGGCAGGTCGTCGGGCAGACAGCTGATGTCGAGCTCGTTCATGACGTGGTTGACCACGCCGCCCTGGTCCTTCACGCCGGGTGCCAATTCGGCGTTAACGAAGTGCAGCGGCACCTTCATGTGAATCTTCTTGTCCTTCGAGACACGCTGGAAATCCACGTGCTGCACGCGCGTCTTGAACGGATGCATGTTGAATGCGCGCAGCACAACCGACTCCGCCTGGCCGTCGAGCTTGAGCGTCAGGATCGAGGCATGAAAGGTCTCGCGCATGAGATTCTGGTAAATCTCCTTGTGGTCGAGCTCGATATTCACTGGCGTCCGGTCACCGCCGTAGACGATGCCTGGAACCTTTTCCACGCGACGCAGGCGGCGGCTCGCACCCGTGCCCTGCACGTCGCGCTTTTGCGCATTGACTTCGATATTCATCGTGTGCTCCTCTGCAGATCCGCCAGGCCCGCGACCAGGCACCGACGGGGTTGGGACAATCCTTGCCTATTCGATAAACAGCGAACTCACCGATTCCTCGGTGCAAATTCGCAGAATGGTTTCCGCGAGCAGACCAGCAACCGAAAGCTGGCGGATCTTGCGACAGGCCAACGCATCGTCGCGCAGCGGAATGGTGTCGGTCACGACCAGCTCATCCAGATCGCTCGCCATGATGCGTTCGACCGCAGCGCCCGAGAGCACCGGGTGCGTACAGTAGGCCACCACCCGCGTCGCACCCTCTTCCTTGAGCACCTGGGCCGCCTTGCACAGCGTGCCCGCGGTGTCGACCATGTCGTCCATGATTACGCAGGTACGACCTGCCACATCGCCGATGACGTTCATCACCTCGGAGACGTTCGCCTTCGGACGGCGCTTGTCGATGATCGCGAGATCCGACTCGAGCCGCTTCGCGAGCGCGCGGGCGCGCACCACGCCGCCGACGTCGGGCGAGACGACGATCAGGTCCTCGTAGCGCTGTTTCCAGACGTCGCCCAGCAGCACCGGCGCGGCATAGATATTGTCGACCGGCATGTCGAAGAATCCCTGGATCTGATCCGCGTGGAGATCCATCGTCAGCACGCGCGCAACGCCGACCGAGGTCAGCAAGTTGGCGACGACCTTGGCGCTGATCGCCACGCGTGCCGAGCGCGGCCGCCGGTCCTGGCGCGCGTAGCCGAAGTACGGGATCGCCGCCGAGACGCGCGCCGCCGACGAGCGCTTGAGCGCGTCGACCATCACCAGCAGCTCCATCAGGGTCTCGTTGGTCGGCGCGCAGGTCGATTGGAGAATGAACACGTCCTTGCCGCGCACGTTCTCCATCAACTCGACCATCACCTCGCCGTCGGAGAAGCGGCCGACAATGGCGCGCCCGAGCCCGATGTTCAAATGCTTGACGACATCCTGCGCGAGACGCGGATTCGCGTTTCCCGTGAACACCATCAAGCGTTCGAGCGGCAGGTTGGTCATCGATCTTCCTGTGCCGGCAAAAAGGCGGCCGCCGGTCGAACCGGGGGCCATGTAATTCGGTTGGCTGGGGCGCTAGGATTCGAACCTAGGTATGCCGGAATCAAAATCCGGTGCCTTAACCAGCTTGGCGACGCCCCAGTCGTACTGTCCTAGACCTCAATCATCCACCCAGTCATGCAACGGGTGACGCGCAAGCCCCTCGGCGAGGAACCCGTTCATCGACGCCGGCAGTGCCGATTGGAGGGCGCGCGCGTCTGCGGCTGACTCGAATTCCGCAAATACGCACGCCCCGCTACCCGTCATGCGCGCGTCCGGCCGATGCTGCCTGAGCCAGTCCAGATGCGCGGCGACTTCGGGGTATCGGGCAGTGACGACCGGTTCGAGGTCGTTTTTCCCAAGCCCCTGAAAAAAGGGCGTAATTTTGAGAGGTTTCCTGTCGCCTGTCAATGAAGCGGCGGCAAAGACATCCCGCGTCGAAACGCTCACCGGCGGCACCAGCACGAGGTACCAGGCGGGCGCCAACTCGAGCGCACTCAGACGATCGCCGATGCCTTCGCCGAGCGCATCGCGACCGAAGAGGAAAAACGGCACGTCGGCGCCGAGGCCCGCAGCATGCCCGATCAGCGCCGAGCGTCCGAGCTTGAGGTCCCAAAGGCGGTTGAGTACGAGCAGCACGGTCGCGGCGTCCGACGATCCGCCGCCGAGTCCGGCCCCCATCGGCAGGCGCTTGTCGAGCGCGATCTCGACGCCAAGCGACGCCGCCGCCGAACCCCTTCGTGCGAGTGCGATTTCCTTCATGCAGGCGGCCGCGCGCAGACAGAGATCGTCTTGCGGCGGCACACCCGGCAGGGCGTCAAGACGGCACAGCTTGCCGTCGGTGCGCGACGCGATCCCCACGCGGTCGACGCGGTCGATCAGGCGCATCGCAGTCTGCAGCTCGTGATAGCCGTCGGCGCGACGTCCGAGGACGTGCAGGAAGAGGTTCAGCTTGGCGGGCGCCGCGTACCACTTCACAGCGTTCAGTTCGCCGCTTGCACCGCGCGCCACTCGCCGATGACGAGGCGCAGCTCGAGTGCGGGGTAGGTCAGCCGCAGGCGCGTTGGTAGATCGAGTTTGTCGGGCGCGTTGGAATAGGCAAGGTACTCGATGCGCCAGCCGGCCTGCTCGAGGACCGCAAGCCGCCCCCGGTCATCGCGGCGTGCGTGCGCCGGACCCTGCGCCTCAGGCGCCGGCCGCCCTTGAACCCAGTTCGAGAGCCCGGCGAGTGGTACGCGAAAACCCAACACGCGCTCAGTGAGCGCCTCCGCATCGGCCGCGCGATACTCCCGGCCATTGGCAGTCGTCAGGGTAACCGCCTCGCCTTCGCGCAGAATGCGCGCAAGGCCTTGGCCGAGCGGAGAGCTGATGAGCATTTCGTCGCCGTCGCGGTCGTGACGCCAGCGCAACTGCCCGCCCGAAGCCTCCTCGCCGTAGCGCACCGCGATGCGGCCGGAAAGCTCGAACCCCCGCGCGTCGGCCCGGCGCTCGAATTCAAGCCCGGCACAAGCACCCAGCACGAACAGCCACGCGAGCGCGAGCGCCCGTGCAACCGCACTCACGGGCGCAAGCGCCGCAGCGTGTTCTTCAGGGATTCGTTGTCAGGGTGGTTGCGCTGCGATTCGTCCCAGATGCGATTCGCCTCTTCGCGCTGGCCCGTCGCCCACAGGACCTCGCCAAAGTGGGCGCCGATCTCCGCGTCCGGACGCAGCGTCCACGCGCGCCGCAGCTGATCAACTGCGCCCTGCGCATCGCCCTGCCGGTACAGCACCCAGCCCATGGAATCGACGATGAAGGCATCGTTCGGCGAGAGCTCGAGCGCGCGTTCGATCAGCGTGCGCGCTTCCTCGAGACGGGTGTTGCGGTCGGCGAAGGAATAGCCCAAGGCGTTGTAGGCATGCGCATGGTCGGGACGCACCTCGATCAGCTTGCGCAGGTTGGTCTCGAGCACATCGAAACGCTCGAGCTTCTCCGCAGTCAAGGCATGATCGTAGAGCAGGTCAGGCTCGTCGGGAGTTTTCTCGAGTGCCTGCCCGAGCATGTTGAAGGCCTCGTCGTTGCGGTTCGCATCGCGCAGGATCTGCGCCTCGACCACCAAAATCTGTACCTTCTGCTGCTCGTCCTTTACGACGATGCCGCGCAGGTAGGCACGCGCCTCGTCGAGCCGGCCTTGCTTCGCGATGACGCCGGCCACGCGCAGCTTCGCCGGGAGGGCGCGCTCGCCCGCGTCGACTTTTTCGTACCAGCGGATCGCCTTCGGCCAGTCCTTCTGCTCCTCCGCAATCTGACCCAGCGTGTAGCGCACGCTGTTGACGTCGCGATAGTCGAGCTCGAGCAGGCGCTCCAGGTTGCGTTCCGCAACACCGTAGTCCTTGAGCTGGAACGCGAGCAGGCCGACGGCGTAGATCACATCGGTGTTTCCAGGATTGTCGGACAGCAGCCGCTCGAACTGCTGGCGCGCCTCCGGATAGCGTTTGTCGAGAACCAGCAGCCGCGCATAGGTCATCCGCGCGTCGCGTTGGGCGGGATACTTCTCGAGGTAGCGCTCGAGCCGCTCGGTCGCCTCGCGCGGCGACCGGGTCTGCAGAATCTGCGCCTCGAACAGCGCCGCGATCTCCCAGTCCGGCCGCAAGGCCGCCGCACGCCGGACGGCGACGAGTGCGCCCGCTTCATCTTTCGCCTCCAGCGCGGCCTGGGACACGGCGAAGTGCGCCTCCGGTAGCTCGGGATAGGGCGCGGCGAGCCGACGGACCACGCGCAACGACGCCGCCTTGTCCGCGTTGCGCGCGAGCAACCGATTGAGCTGCATGAACCCGCTCGCAACGTCCGTGCCGTGCCCGCCAAGCAACTTCGCGAGGTAGGGCTCCGCGGCGTCGATTCGCTTCGCGGCGACCATCAGCGCGGTCACCGTCTGCAACGCGCGTGTCGAAGCTGGGTCGGTTTCGTGCCAGAGCTGAGCCGCCTCGAGCGCGAGCGTCGGATCGTTCGCGGCGCTGGCCAGCTCCACCGCCCGGCGCGCGACGCGCGGGTCGCGGGTGCGCCGCGCAAGATCGAGGTAGGTGCGGGCAGCGAGCGCGGGGTCGCCGCGCTGCGCGGCAATCTCGCCGACCAGGAAGTCGTACAGCATCGACTCCGACAGGCCCTGCTCGGGTAGCGGGCGCGCGCTTGCCTGCGTCGCCGGCGCCGCCTGGGTCGCCTGCGCCGCCTGGGTCGCTTGCGTCGCCTTCTTCGCCTGCGCCGCCGACGTAACGCCGGGCGCATCGCCGGCGGCGTCCAATTGGGCACAGGCACCCACCGCCACCAGCGCGGGAATCAACGCAAACGGCAGGTAGATACGCCGCAAAAACATCGGGGGCTCAGTGTAGGTATATTCCATCCGCCGCACAAGCGAGCGTCCGCAGCAACCCGGGATAGGGACCTCATGCCGATGCGTTCGGTTCACGCAGTCCACACCGCCCACGTAATCCACGCAATCCACGATGCCCGAATTGCCTGAAGTCGAAGTCACGCGGCAGGGAATCGCGCCGTACGTCACGGGTCGCGCGCTCCACGGCGCCGTCGTCCGCGACCGGCGCCTACGCTGGCCGGTGCCGCGCGCGCTCGGCGCGTCGCTTGCCGGCCGCGTAGTACGCGCGTTACGCAGACGCGGAAAGTACCTGCTGTTCGAATGCGACGACAGTCACCTGATCGTGCACCTGGGCATGTCGGGAAGTCTGCGCCTGCTGCCGCGCGACGCCCCGCCGGGCAAGCATGACCATGTCGACCTGCTGTTCGCGGACCGCGTGCTGCGCCTTCACGACCCGCGTCGATTCGGGGCCGTGCTCTGGACACAGCAACCGCTCGAGACGCACCCGCTGATTCGCCACCTCGGCGTCGAACCACTGTCGCGGTCGTTCAACGCCGCGCAACTGCACGCCCTCACACAGGGGCACCGCACGGCCATCAAAAACGTATTGATGGACGCGCGCGGGATCGTCGGGGTGGGAAACATCTACGCCAGCGAGAGCTTGTTTCTCGCCGGCATCAATCCGCGCACGCCGGCCCGACGCCTGTCGCGCGCACGCTGCGCGCGGCTCGTCGTCGCGATCAAGCACACGCTGCGCACCGCGATCCGCGCGGGCGGTTCGTCGCTGCGAGATTTCGTGCGCAGCGACGGCACGCCCGGCCATTTCCAGCTGCGCGCCCGCGTCTATGGCCGGGCGGGCGAAGCCTGCCGGCGCTGCGAGGGCACGGTACGCCGCATCGTCCAGGGGCAGCGCGCCACGTACTACTGCCCGCGGTGTCAGCGCTAAGCCGCGCGCGGCGCGTGGTCACAGCTGTCGCGCGCCCGCTCAGCCGCCCAGCGACGCGACCTTTTCCTTGAGGCGGGCCTCGACCAGCGGGTGGACGAATTTCGACACGTCCCCACCGAAGGTCGCAATCTCGCGCACCAGCGTCGCGGAAATGAACATGTGCTGCTCGGACGGGGTGAGGAACACGGTTTCGACGTCCGGATATAGGTTGCGGTTCATGCCCGCAAGCTGAAACTCGTACTCGAAATCCGATACCGCCCGCAGGCCGCGCAGAATCACGCGTGCGTCGTGTTCGCGGATGAAATCGATCAACAGGCCGGAAAAGCCCACCACCTTGACGTTTTTCACATCGGCCAGCACTGCGGAGGCCAGATCGACCCGCTCCTGCATAGTGAGGAACGGGCGCTTCGCACGGCTGTCCGCGACGCCGACGATGACCGCTTCGAATAGCAGGCTCGCGCGCCGTACGAGATCCTCGTGTCCGCGGGTCAGCGGGTCGAAAGTGCCGGGATAGACCGCTCGATTCATTCTGCGTCCCATTGCAAGAGTTGAACACTCACTCGGCCGGCGCGCAGGCGGCGCAGCTCCCGCCATCCCTGCGGTGCGTCTTGCGGCGCCGATGCCTCGAGGCTGACGCGCGCACCCGGTGCGAGGCAACGCGGCAGGCGCTCGAACAGCGCTGGCCACGCATTCTGCCTGAATGGAGGATCGAGGAATACCACGTCGAAGCGTGCGCCCGCCTGCGCGAGATAGCGCAACGCGTCGGCGGCGACGATCTCGACCTGTTGTGCCCCGAGCGTCGCCTGCGTCGCGCGCAGTGCATCGAGGGCGCTGCCGGCCCGCTCGACCAGGACGACGCGCGCCGCGCCGCGCGAGGCCGCCTCGAAGCCGAGCACGCCGCTGCCTGCATACAAGTCGAGACAAACGGCTTCGTCGAGCGTTTGGCCGAGCCAGTTAAACAGCGTCTCGCGCACCCGATCCGGCGTCGGGCGCACATCGGTCCCCGACGGCACGTCGATGCGACGACCGCGCCATTCGCCGCCGACGATGCGCACCCGCCCCGCCGGGCCGCTGCGCTTGCGTGATTTCGCCACGGGCATGTCGATCGCGTTTGATAGAATCGTCCGCATCTTAGCGGCGCGCGCCGCCTGCCGTGCTCGGTCTCGCCAAAAAACCCTCGAACGAGATGACCTCGTGGACAACCCGCCTCAAGGCGGGTCTCGCGCGCACGCGCGGCGCGCTCGGCGGCGGGCTGGGCGCGTTACTCGGCCGACGCAAGGTCGACGAGGCGCTGTTCGAGGACCTCGAAACGGCGCTGCTCACGGCCGATTGCGGCGTCGAAGCGACGCAGGCGCTGCTCGCGTCGCTGCGTACACGGGCACGCAAGGAATCCATCGACGACGGCGCGGCGCTGAAAGAGGCGCTGCGCGAAGCGCTCGTCGCGCTGCTCGCCCCGCTCGAACGCCGGCTCGAAATCGCGCCCAAGAAACCCTTCGTCATCCTGGTGGCCGGCGTCAACGGTTCGGGCAAGACCACCTCGATTGGCAAGCTGACGAAGTGGCTGCAGTCGCAGGACAAGAGCGTGCTGCTTGCGGCCGGCGATACGTTCCGTGCCGCGGCGCGTGAGCAGCTCGTTGCCTGGGGCGAACGCAACGGCGTGACCGTCGTCGGCAAGGCCGATGGCGACCCCGGCGCGGTGGTATTCGACGCCATCCAGGCGGCGCGCGCACGTGGTATCGACGTCGTGGTCGCCGATACGGCGGGGCGCCTGCCGACGCAGCTGCATCTGATGGAGGAGATCAAGAAGGTAAAGCGCGTTGCGGCGAAGGCGCTCGAAGGCGCCCCGCACGAGGTGCTGCTGGTGCTCGACGCGAATACGGGCCAGAACACGCTTGCACAGGTCAAAGCCTTCGACGAGGCGATCGGGCTCACCGGCCTCGTGTTGACCAAGCTCGACGGCACCGCGAAGGGCGGTGTGGTGGCGGCGATCGCCACCGCACGCGGCGCCGCCCTGCCGCTGCTTTTTGTCGGCGTCGGCGAGGGCGTGGACGACCTGCGGCCATTCTCGGCGCGCGAATTCGTCGAGGGATTGGTTGATTAGCTTTTCAGCGGTATCGAAGCGTTTCCCGGGTGGCGAGGAAGCGTTGCGCGCCGTCACGTTCTCGGTGGCGGACGGTGAACTCCTGTTCGTCACCGGCCATTCGGGCGCTGGGAAATCCACGCTGCTCAAGCTGATCGCGGCGATCGAGCGCCCGAGCAGTGGCTCGGTGCTCGTAAACGGCCAGAACGTAGGCGCACTGACACGCCGTGCGATTCCGTATTTGCGCCGCAATCTCGGGTTGGTGTTTCAGGACCAGAAGCTGCTCTACGACCGCAGTGTGTACGACAACGTGATGCTGCCACTCGCGTTCTCGGACCATCCGCCGCGTGAAGCCGCGCGGCGTGCCCGCGCCGCACTCGACAAGGTCGGCCTGCTCGAGCGCGAGCGGGCGAACCCCATTCAGCTCTCGGGTGGCGAGCAGCAGCGGCTCGCGATCGCGCGCGCCGTCGTCAACCGCCCATCGATCCTGATCGCCGACGAGCCGACGGCGAATCTCGATGTCGGCTCCGCGGGGAACATTCTGGAAATCTTCATCGCCTTCAACCGGGTCGGGGTCAGCGTGCTAATCGCGACGCATGATCTGGCGCTCGTCGAGCGCTACGGCACGCGCGTCCTGCACCTTGCCGAGGGACGCCTGCTCGGCAAAGGGGGCGCGGCATGAGGGCCTGGCTGCGCCAGCATCGGCGGGCCCTCGCCTTAGCGGCGCGCAAATGGTTTGCCCAGCGCGCCGCGGCCCTGCTGAATGCGCTCGCGCTGGGCGTCGCGCTCGCGCTACCCGCCGGCGGCTACGCCCTGCTCGAGGGCCTGCATGACGTCTCGGCGCGCAGCGCAATCGATCCACAGCTTTCGCTCTTCATGCGCACCGACGTCGGCCCTGAGGCGGCCCTGCAGCTCGGCGCCCAGTTGCGTGCGGACCCGCGTATCCATCGGGTGCGGCTCATCCCGCGCGCCGATGCGCTGGCGTCGCTGCGCAGCACGAGCGGCCTTGCGGACGTCGTCGCCGCGCTCGGCAGCAATCCCCTGCCCGATACGCTGGTGGTGACGGCCGCCGTGAGCACCGACGATGCCCTCGACGCGCTTGCGCGCGAGCTCGGCGCACGGCCGGGTGTCGCGCAGGCCCAGGTCGACGCGCTCTGGGCGCGGCGGCTTGCGGCGCTTGCGCAGGTGGGGCGGCTCGCGCTCGCGCTCGTCGCCGGCGTGCTCGCGGTGGGATTGGTGTCGATCACGTTCAACACGATCCGGCTCCAGATCCTGACCCAACGCGAGGAAATCGAAGTCTCCAAGCTGATCGGTGCAACCGACGGCTTTATCCAGCGGCCCTTCCTCTACCTCGGGCTCCTGCAGGGCGTGTCGGGCGCGTTGATCGCGCTGGCGGTCGTCTGGGCAGGCCTTGCGTTGTTGAACGGGGAAGTCGAGGTCCTCGCGCGGACCTACGGCAGCGCGTTCCGTTTTGGCTTTCTAAGCGCGGGCGAGGCGATCGCGCTGGCGCTGATGGCGGGCGGGCTCGGATGGGCTGGTGCCTACATGTCAGTAAGTAAGTACTTACGTGATATAGAGCCAAAATAAAGGATCTAAGAGTTACGATCGGCGGAACTCTGGGGAAGGTTTAGCACTCTAATGTCCTGAGTGCTAGACTTCGGAGCGGAGGTTTATGGCAATGCAAGCAAGCGCACAGGCAACGTACGCGATGGCGATTCCGGCGCTGACGGCGACCGGCAGCATCGAGGCCTACATCCAGGCGGCGAATCGTTTTCCGATTCTGAGCGCCGAACAAGAGGGTCAGTACGCGCGCCGTTATCGCGATGAAAACGACCTCGACGCGGCGCGGCAGCTGGTGCTGTCGCACCTGCGCTTGGTGGTTGCCATCGCACGCGGTTACCTGGGCTACGGCCTGCCCCACGCGGATCTCCTCCAGGAAGGAAACGTCGGGCTGATGAAGGCGGTCAAGCGTTTCGATCCGGAGCGCGGCGTGCGCCTGGTGTCGTTCGCGATCCATTGGATCAAGGCCGAGATGCACGAGTACATCCTGCGCAACTGGCGGCTGGTCAAGGTTGCCACGACCAAGGCGCAGCGCAAGCTGTTTTTCAACCTGCGCTCGATGAAAACCACGCTCGCACCGCTCTCGGTCGAGGAGGTCAAGCGCGTCGCGACGACATTGAAGGTGAAGCCGGAGGAAGTCGTCGAGATGGAAACGCGCCTCGCGGGCCGCGACATGGCCTTCGAGACGGACGATGATGACGAGTCGTATGCGCCGGCTCAGTTTCTCGCCGACCAAGATGCGGAACCCTCGCAGCTGCTCGAGCGCGAGGAGACCGAGCAGGTCCGCGCCGCCGGCCTGGCAAAGGCAGTGCACGGGCTGGACGCACGCAGCCGCCGCATCATCGAGGCGCGCTGGCTACGCGAGAAGGACGCGGCGACGCTGCACGAGCTGGCAGCCGAATTCGGCGTCTCGGCCGAGCGCATTCGCCAGATCGAGGCAAAGGCGCTCGGGAAGATGCGCAAGCTGATGCTGTCGTCGGAGGCCCCGCGCCTGCCCAGGCCGTCCACGGCTTGACCCCCTGATCCGCGCGGCGCGCCACCCCGGTGCGCCACGCCCCGACCCCTTACGCATGACAAGCGGCCGCATCGCGGCCGCGTTTGTTTGGTCGTCGATACTGGGTATCGGGTATTGCGTTCGGCCTGGACCTAACCGACTTCGGCGAGCAGCAGACGCACATCGTGCGGCAGATCCGTCGCCAACCGCTCATGGCGCACAAACAGCCGCAACCGGCCCTGTGTGTCGAGGACGTAGGTCTGTGCGCTGTGACCGATCGAGTAGCTACCGGGCGTGGTTCCGGGGCTCTTTTCGAAGAAGATCTTGAACTCCTTGGCCACCGCGCGCGTCGCCTCGAGGTCCCCGTACAGGCCGAGGAAGCGTGGATCGAAAGCCGGCAGGTAGCGCGACAGGATCTCGGCGCTGTCGCGCTCGGGATCGAGCGTGACGAACAGCACCTGCACGCGCTCGGCGTCGGGCCCAAGCGCCGACATCGCGCGCGCCACCTCGGCGAGCGTGGTGGGACAGATGTCGGGACACTGCGTGAAGCCGAAAAACAGGACCACCACCTTACCGCGAAAGTCCGCGAGCGTTCGCGGGCGGCCGTCATGGCCGGTCAATGCGAGGGCCTTGCCGTAGGGCGCGCCGCTGAGGTCGGTACTCTTGAACTGGGGCCGGCCGCTATCGCAGGCGCCGAGGACCGCGGCGGCGGCGCAGGCCACCAGCAAGGTCCGCACGGCCGACCGCATCGACCTCACCGCTGCAGGATCAGGAGGTAGTGGTCGAGCAGCAAAGCGCCGAACAGCGCCGCTAGATAGAGGATCGAGAAGCGGAACGCGCGCTGCGCGACGTCATCGCTGTAGGCAAAGCGCACGCGCAGCGCATGCACGATGTACCAGCCGCCCAGCACACAGGCCGCAATGAGATAGGGCAAGCCGCTCATCCGCACGGCGTAGGGAAGCAAGCTCACGGCAAACAGGATCAGCGTGTAGAGCAACACCTGCTGACGGGTGTACGCCTTGCCATGCGTGACCGGAAGCATCGGCAGGCCGGCGCGCGCGTAATCCGCGGTCCGGTACAGCGCGAGGGACCAGAAGTGCGGCGGCGTCCAGGCGAAGATGATGAGAAAGAGCAGCATCGGCTCGACCGTCACGTCGCCGGTGACTGCTGCCCAGCCGAGCACCGGCGGCATGGCGCCCGACGCGCCCCCAATCACGATGTTCTGCGGCGTCGCCGGCTTAAGCAACACGGTATAGATGACTGCGTAACCGACGAAGGTGGCGAGCGTCAGCCACATGGTGAGCGCATTGATGAACTGATACAGCAGCCCGAGGCCGAGGCCGCCGACGACGCCGGCGAACACCAGGGCCTGAAACGTGCTCAGCTCGCCGCTCGGCAGCGGCCGCCAGCGCGTGCGCAGCATCAACGCGTCGACGTTCTGCTCGACCAGGCAATTGATCGCTGCTGCAGCGCCCGCGACCAGCGCGATGCCCAGCGTGCCGGCGAACAGCACCCGCGGCGGCACCATGCCCGGGGTGGCGAGGAACATGCCGATCACCGCGGTGAACACGATCAGAGACACCACGCGTGGCTTGGTGAGCTGGAAGAACTGGCTCAGGCGCGCGGCGATGGGCTGGCCGGCTAGGCTGGAGGACATCAAGAGGCTCACCGTTTCATGACGCTGAAACTGGGCAAAGTTTAGCATCACCACGATGGTCCACAAAGGCAGCGCGACGGCAAACGGTACTTAGCGTAGATCTCGACCGCGCCACAGGAAGCGGTATTGCAGTAGGCGCTAAAATTCAACCCGCGTGGAACTGGCGGGAACCGGATCAGCGGTTCCGCAGCGGTTTCACCAACACCTAGAATCCTGCACTAAAGCAACGATTGCTGCGGTTCGGGTCCTACCGACTCACTCGACCGCGCCACAGCGTCGTCGGCGACGCGCTTAGCGTTCTGCGCAGGCATGAACAAGAACACTCTCAAATTCAGCATCATGATTTCGACCGTCGCGCTGGCGACGGTACTCGCCGGCCTGTGGCTCACCGGCAGATATGGGAAACACGATTCGCAGGCCATGTTGCTGCCGGATGAGGTGATCACCGTGTTTCCTGATCCGAAGCCACTGACCGCCTTTGCGCTCACCGATCATAAGAATCGAGCATTTGATCTCGCAAGCTTGAAGGGCAAATGGACATTTCTCCTGCTCGGCTTCACCCATTGCCCGGACGTCTGTCCGACGACCCTGGCGATGCTGGCCCGCGCGCGTGACCGCATCGCCAAAGGTAGGGTCGGTGCCGACGATGTCCAATTCGTCTTTATGTCAGTCGATCCGAATCGCGATACCGCGAGCACGCTCGGGCAGTACGTGGGCTATTTCGATGCGACTTTTCTCGGCGTGACGGGAGACAACGCGCAGATCGGCAACCTGGCTGGTCAACTCGGCGCCGCGTATCAGGTCACGCTCACGCCGGGGATGGAAAACTATCCCGTCTATCACAGCACGGCAGTATTTCTGTTGGATCCGCGCGCCCGTTATCACGCCGTGTTCACGCCACCGCATGATGCGGAGGCGATCAGCCAGCGTTTTGAAGTCGTGCGGAAGCTTGAAGCGAGCGACGCGTCTGGCGTTCTGCCGGCTCGGGCGCCTATTTAGACTGCGCGACCATGTAGTCGACGGCGGCCTTGACTTCGGCGTCGCTCAGCGCAGGGTTTCCCCCTTTGGCCGGCATCACACCCGCGGGTCCCTGCACGCCGGTGACGGCACTGGCGTAGAGCGTGTCGAGGCCCTTGGCGATGCGCGTGGCCCACTGGCCCTTGTCACCCAATTTCGGCGCGCCTGCCACACCGGCAGCGTGGCAGGCGATGCAGCCGGCTTGGTATACCTGTTGCCCGTCGCGGACAGGCGTCGACGCAGCCATCGCAGCTGTTACGGGTTCCTGCGGGGTTTTCGCCGCAGCGAAGGCGACCTCGCCGACAGGCTTGATCCGCTCGGCCGGACTCGAACCGGAGGCCAGCAGCACGCTGCGATCCAGTCTGACCGCATTGGGGATGTCGCGGTGATGGGCCACGAGGATGAATATAAATACCATCAACGCAACGCCGCTCCCAAGAATGACCGAAACGTGCATCGCATAGCTTTTTTTGGACATTGGCGGTTCTTGTAGTAAGGAACGCAGTTCGAAAAACGATGGGCTTGCCGGGATTCGATTCAGCGACGCTACAACAATCCCTTCACGAAAAAGACGCCCCGCGTAAAGAAAGTGTAGTCCGCTTCAAGCGCTCCGATTCCCATGAGTACCATCAGCAATACCGTCGGAATCGTGATCGCGTACATCAGAGCCAGCCGCTCCCACATCATGTGCATGAAGACGGCGACGATTAGCCCGGCCTTCAAAAGCATGAATAAGATGATCAGAAACCACCTCAGATAACCCTGAAAGTGGAAGTAGTCGACCATATAAGACGCGGCGCTGAGAACGAACAGCAATCCCCAGATTTTGAGATAAATGCCAATTGGATGCTGTTGCCCTTGCGCCTGTGCATGCTGGTGCCCTTGCGCGTCATGCGAATGCCCTTCCGCGTGTGCCATGATTTGCCTTACCAAAGATAGAAAAGCGCGAAGATGAAGACCCACACCAGATCGACGAAGTGCCAGTACAGGCCCATGATTTCGACGATCTCGTAGTTTCCCTTCCTGCCGGTGAGGAAGCCTGGCCTCTGGTGATCCAGATCGCCGCGATACACCTTTACCGCCACGATGATCAGGAAAATAACGCCGATCGACACGTGCGTGCCGTGAAAGCCCGTGATCATGAAAAAGGCCGAGCCGAACTGGGCCGCGCCCATCGGGTTGCCCCAGGGGCGCACCCCCTCGGCGATCAGCTTGCTCCACTCGAAGGCCTGCATGCCGACGAAGGTGGCGCCCAATGCCGCGGTGATCAGCAGCAGGATAAAGGTCATCTTTTTGTTTTTTTCGTACCCGAACTTGACCGCCATCGCCATCGTCCCGCTGCTGCTGATCAGGACGAAGGTGGCGCCCAATGCCGCGGTGATCAG
>JAQBBQ010000260.1:0-7529 GCA_032125995.1 Betaproteobacteria bacterium
GCAGCTCTACCTGCCCGGCACCACCACCGCCGGGTTTCCGATGGTGATCTCCGGGCTCGAGGCGCACCCGCGCGTCGGGCCGGTGAGCTTCTTTTACGAAGCGACCAATACACTCGAGTCCGACTGGCACCAGGCCGCCGACCTGTACACGCGCCTGTTCCAGCTCGATCCGGCGAAATTTTCGCCGATTGCGAGCGATCGGTTCGGCTACGAGGGAACATTGACGCTCATCGATCCGCCGGCGCGCCTCGACCGCATCGAGCTGTCGCAGACCTTTGCCGGCCGGCCGAGCGCAATGCGCCGCTTCGTCGAACGGCGCGGCGGCGATTCGCTCTATATGTGCTACCTGGAAACCGACGACTACGACGGACTGCAGCAGCGATTGCTTAAGGGCGGCGCAACGCTTATTCCGCGCGGCGCGTCGATCAAAACCGAGCGCGACGGCTGCTGGGTCCATCCGCAGAGCCTGCACGGGCTGCTGCTCGGCATCTCCCGCGCGACCCTCGGCTGGGAATGGTCGGGGCGCCCAGACCTCGTGGAAAAGGTGTCAGGAACCTTTTCGCTTGGGCGATGCTAGAAAAACGGCAGGCCAGAACTTAATCACTCGAAAAGGTTCCTGACACCTTTTACTTCGGGTCGATCTTCGAGATTTTGTTGCCCTGAACGCCAAGACCCGCCATCAATCCGCCTTGGGCGAAGACGAACGCATAGATGTCGTCCTTCAGCGTCGTGGTCGTCGTGTTCTTCGCCATACCCTCATCAATCACGACCACGCTCGGACCGACGCCAACTTCGAACCCGTCGGCAGCGTTCAACTCCTTGAGCGCGTTCGCGTTCATGAGAAACATCGCGTAGCCATACTGTTGGGCGCCGGCCTGCAGACCGTAGGACGCACCGCCGGTGGCGTAGTAACCCACGGTCTTGCCTTTTTTGATCAACGCGCCTTCACCGTACTGCCCGCCGATGATCAGTCCAGCCTTGGTGATCTTTGGAAAGATGAGGATCGCGTACGCCTTGGGACCGAGCGACTTGGCCAAGGGCACCCGCGCATAGAGTTTCTTGAGCGCGGCGTGCGAATCGCGGCTGAGCTGCGCCGCGGGCGTCTTGCCCTTGTCCGCCGCCACGGACGTCTGTGCGGCGAACGCGAACGTCGCCGCGAGAAACACATTCACCACCGATTGCATTCTCATACTCAACCTCTCGAATAGTTGGCTTCAACGTGGCAGGCATTCGGAGGACCCGATTGCGCGCCGGTAGTTTAACCCAGCCGGTGGCTCGCGTTGCGTGGACTGGTTAGAATGCCGCCAGTGAAGACGCCCCTGAATTCTCTGCGTTGGCTGGGGTCGTTCTGGGCAATCGGCAGCCTGCTCCTCGGCGGCTGTGCGAGCGGTTTCCCGCTGATGCCGACCCCGACGGTCTATACCGGTGCGGCGGCCAAACCGCTGTTCACGGCGCCTGCGAAGTCGCGAACGTCATCCGAGATCGAACTCCTCTACATCACTGACCGCGCACCGCGTGGCGCGGGTGACGCCGCCGAATCCGCCGATCCCGAGGATGCGCTGCCATACACCGCGGAGCGCTCGCCGTCGATGGCGTTCGGCACCGTCGCGGTCGAATTCGGCGAAAACGTCGACTGGGGCACGCTCGCCGCGCAAAGCGTGGCGCCGGAGCGCTCGATCGAACTCGACCTCGAACTTGGCGCGACGACCGAGCTTGGACGCTTTCCGCGGCTGCGCTATCCCTACAAAAGACTGCCCGACGGCGAGGTGCAGCGTGATCCCGCAACGCTTGCGCAGCACCGCACGGCGGCCGCGGGCCTGCAGGCCGCGCTCGCGCAGCGCCTCGCAGCGGCGCCGCGCAAGGCGTTGGTCCTTTTCGTTCACGGCTACGCCAATACCTTCCGCGATGCGGCGCTCACGATGGGCGAGTTGTGCCACTTCCTGGGCAGAGACTTCGCCTGCGCCATTTTCAGCTGGCCGGCGGGCGGCAGCCGCGGCCTGTTCTTCGGTTACAACGTGGACCGGGAATCGGGCGAGTACGCGGTCCTGCACCTGAAGCAGGCGCTGCGAATCATCGCCGCCACCCCGGGGCTCGAACGTTTGCACCTGCTTGCGCACAGCCGCGGCACCGACGTGCTGCTCAGCGCCGTGCAGCAGCTTGCGATCGAGCACTACGCGGGAGGCGTTGAATTTGCGGATCGATTAAAGCTGCGCAACGTCGTACTCATTGCGCCGGACATCGATATGGAGGTCGCCGCGACCAAGCTCTTCGCCCTCAGTTCGGATCCGGACATGCTGCGCGGCGCTCGGCCCGACCCGACAGGACCCCTGACGACAGGCGCGTTGCACGTTACGATCTATGCTTCGCCGGATGACTCGGCGTTGAGTTTTGCGGAATACCTGTTCGGCAGCCTGCACCGGCTCGGGCGCCTGAACCGATCGATGTTCGACGAGCAGGCGCTGGCGCGCCTCTCCGACTTGCGCGGCATCGACATCATCGACGTGGTGGGCAGCACCGACCTGTTCGGTCACAGCTATTTCGTCTCGAACCCGGCCGCGAGCGCCGACCTCGTTGGGATGATCCGATACGGTCTGAAGCTGGGCGACCCCGGCCGACCGGCCGAGGAAATTCGCAAACCCTTCTGGCGCATTGGCAAAACGGAACACTGAAAAGGTGTCAGGAACCTGAGCTGCCCTGACGCAGGTCAAAGTATTTTGTACTATTCGTTCCAATATTTTCATGGCGCCCAGAATGGTTCCTGACACCATTACATGGAGGAGAACACGATGCGTATGCTGACCTTCGCCGCCCTGCTCGCGCTCGCGAGCCCGGCGCTCGCAACAGGTCCAGCGCACTTCCAGATTCGCAACACCGCGGATCTGGTGCGCGTATGCACCACCGCGCCGGGCGACGAGCTCCACGCGACCGCAATCGCGTTCTGCCACGGTTTCGGCGTCGGCGCCTACGGCTACTACGAAGCCGCGACCACAATCGAGAATCGGTTCGTCTGCTTTCCGGATCCGACGCCAACCCGCGCGAAGGTACTCAACGACTTCGTGATCTGGGTGAAGTCGCATCCCGACGACATGGGCAAGCCCGCCGTGGATAGCATGTTCAAGTACCTCGGTGGCGCCTACCCCTGCAAGAAGTAACGCAACGACGCGATCGACCAAGGAGAAAACGCGATGAATCGCAAACTCATTCTTTCTAGTGCGCTCGCAAGCGCACTTGCACTCTCGGCCTGCGCCGACATGAGCGACACCGAGCGTCGCACCGCAACCGGAGCCGCCGTCGGCGCGGTCGTCGGCGGCGCGGTCACCGGCAACTGGGGCTGGGCGGCCGGCGGCGCGGCGATCGGCGCGGCGGGTGGCTATCTCTACGACAAGGAAAAGAAGAGCCAACAGCGCGATAAGAACGAGGCCTACCAGAAGGGTGTGAAGGACGGCCAGAAGAAGTAGGTCGTTGCGGCCGGCCGGCAGGACGGGGACACACCCGTTTTGCACCATAATCGCCCTCGGTGACCCACTCCGGCTTGATCGCGTGCCACGAATGCGACCTCCTGCAACGCGAGGTCGCGCTGCCGTCCGGTGGCAAGGCGATCTGCCCGCGCTGCAGGGCGACCCTTTACACGCAGTCGACCGACTCGATCGACCGCACGCTCGCGCTGATGCTCGCGGCCGCTTTGCTGTTCGCCATCGGCAACGCGTTTCCGGTTGTCAGCATGGAGATCCAGGGCCAGCGCACCGAGGCGTTGGTATGGCAGGGCGCCTGGCGCCTGCACCAGGAAGGCGAAACGCTGGTGGGGATGCTGGTGTTCCTGACCGCTTTCCTCTTTCCGCTCCTGCAGATCGGGGGGCTGCTCGCGATCCTCGTCCCGCTCCGCTTCGGCCTGACGCCACGCTATCTTGTCCCGGCGTACCGCACGATCGAGGAGATCAAGGCCTGGAGCATGGTCGAAGTCTTCATGCTCGGGGTGCTGGTGTCGCTGGTTAAGCTCGCGCACATGGCCCAGGTCGTACCGGGGGCCGGCATGTGGGGCTTATTCGGTCTGATTATTACGCTTGCCTGGGCGAGCGGCACGCTCAATCCGCGCGAGGTCTGGTCGCGCCTTGACGTGACGGAGCCGGAGCCGGCGACATGAGCGTCCCGACGGCCGCCCGGATGGGACTCGTCGCCTGCCACGTCTGCGAACTGGTGACGCGTGCGCCCGCGGGCGGCGCGACCGGCAGCTGTCCGCGCTGCGGAGCGCATCTGCACTCGCGCAAGCCGGACGCGGTGGCGCGCACCTGGGCCCTGCTGATCGCCGCGGCAGTCCTCTACCTGCCTGCGAACACCGAACCGGTGATGATCACGTCGTCGTTTCTCGGCACCCAGCGCGACACGATCCTGAGCGGCGTCGCCTACCTCTATCACAGTGGCTCCTGGCCGCTCGCGGTGCTGGTGTTCGCCGCGAGCATTCTCGTTCCGCTGCTCAAACTGATCTCGCTCAGCTACCTCACCGCGTCGGTGCAGCGCCGCTCGCGCGCGAACCTGCTGCAGCGCACGCGCCTGTACCGCGCACTCGAATTCATCGGTCGCTGGTCGATGCTCGACGTCTTCGTCGTCATGGTGCTCGCCGCGCTCGTCAACATGGGGGCGCTTGCCAATATCCAGGCCGGTGCCGGCGCGATGTGGTTCGGCGGCGTCGTGGTGTTGACCATGCTCGCCTCGATGAGCTTCGATCCACGCCTGATCTGGGACGCCACTGGAGGCAGCGATGGCTGAGCCGACCCCGCAATTCGAGACGGCCGACCTACCCCAGGCGCAGGTGGCGGGAAAACGCCGATCGACGTTTTCGCTGGTGTGGATCGTGCCGCTGCTCGCGGTGATCATCGGCGCCTGGCTTGCGTGGAAGACGATCAGCGAGAAGGGACCGACCTTCGTCATTCAGTTTAAGACCGCCGAGGGGCTCGAGGCCGGCAAGACTCGGATCAAATACAAGTCCGTCGACGTGGGAACCGTCGAAACGATCGAGCTCTCGCGCGACCGCAGCACGGTGCTGGTGCACGCGCGCATGCAGAAGTACGCCAAGAGCTACCTGATCGATGACAGCCGCTTCTGGGTGGTGCGCGCGCGCGTCACCGGTGCCACTGTGCAGGGCCTCGGCACGCTGCTCACGGGCGCCTACATCGGCATGGATGTGGGCAAGAGCAAGCAGGCAACACGCATCTTCACCGGGCTCGAGGAACAGCCGATCGTCACTGCCGACGTGCCCGGGCGGCACTTCGTACTCAAGAGCCCGATGCTCGGTTCGTTCAGTCTCGGATCGCCGGTCTATTTCCGCAAGTTCGCGGTCGGCGAAGTCGAATCCTACGAGCTTGACAAGGACGGCAAGGGCGTGACCGTGCGCATCTTTATTGGCGCGCCACACGATCAGTACGTCAACACCGATAGCCGCTTCTGGGAAGCGAGCGGCCTCGACGTCAAGCTCGACGCCACCGGGGTGAGCGTGGACACCGAGTCACTCACCAGCATTCTGGTGGGCGGCATCGCCTTCCAGACCCGGGGCGATGGCAAGGGCGCAGAGTCCGCCGCCGAGGATGCAGCGTTTCGGCTGTACGAGAACCGTGCGACCGCCCTCGCCCATCGCGACACCGTCGAGATGCCCTTCACCTTTCACTTCAAGGAGTCGGTACGCGGGCTGTCGATCGGCGCGCCGGTGGACTTCCGCGGCATCGTCATCGGCGAGGTCACCGACATCAGGCCCCAGTACGAGAACGAGGAAATCTACATGGTGGTCTTCGCCAGCATCTATCCGGAACGCATGGCGAGCCGTCAGATCGGCGAGACGCGCGTGGATCGCGGCCGGAGCCGTCAACAGGCGATCGACGAGTTAATCAGACTTGGCCTGCGCGCCCAACTTCGCACCGGCAACCTGATCACCGGGCAATTGTATGTCGCGCTCGACATGTTCAAGGACGCGACGCCGGCCAAAGCGGCCTGGGCGGAACGCCCGCCGAGCCTCCCGACGGCCCCCGGTGCGCTCTCCGAGATCGAGCAGAACATCGCGCAGATCACCAAGAAGCTCGCCGCCGTGCCGTTCGAGGACATCGGCAAGGACACCAAGCGCACGCTCGAGACGCTCGATACCACGCTGAAGACCATCAACCAGGCGGTCAAGCAGATCGACGCCAAGGTCACGCCCGAACTGCACGATGCGCTTGTCGACCTGCGCCGTACGCTCGCGGACGTCGATCGCGTCCTCGCGCAGGACTCGCCGCTGCAGGAAGACCTGCGTAGCGCGCTGCGCGAAGTCGCGCGCGCGGCGGCCTCGACACGGGTGTTGTTCGACTACCTCGAGCAACACCCGGATTCGGTCATCCGCGGCAAGCCGGAGGAAAAACAATGAAAGGCATCGCACTGGTCGTTGCCGTCTGCGCGGCGCTCGCCGCCGGCTGCGCGAGCACGCCGCCGCCGCGTTTTTACACGCTGAGCGTCGAAGCGCCACAAACGGCGTCCGCACAGGGGCCGTCGATCTCGGTCGCCGCGGTGACCGTCCCCGACACCGTCGACCGGCCGCAGCTTGTCGTCACGGTGAACGCCAACGAAGTCATCATCCTCGAGCAGCAGCGCTGGGCCGAGCCGCTCCAGGGCGAGATCGGCCGCGTGCTCGCGGAAAACCTCTCGCGCGCGACCGGCAATCCGCACATCGCTGCCTATCCGCAGAGCGCCAGTCTGAATGCCGACTATCGCGTGCTGGTCGACGTGCAGCGCTTCGCCGGACGTCTGGACGGCGAGGTCGCGCTCGATGCGCTATGGAGCGTGCGCGCGAAGGATGGCACGCTCGTTCGCCGTGGTCGCTCGAGTGCGCGCGAACCGGTGGGCAAGGGTTACGACACGCTCGTCGCGGCCTATAGCCGCGCGCTCGCCAAGCTCGCGGACGAGATAGCGATGGCCGTCAAGTCGCTGCCGGCAGCGAAATAAAGGTGTCAGGAACCTTTTCGGGCGCTAGGCCTAAATGGTTCCTGGCACCTTTTCCTTCGAACTACGGCTTGCTGCGTGCAAGCGCGTCGGCCGGCGGCCGTTTGTCCGCGCGCACGACCGATTGACTCCGTTCACGACGCGGCGCTGACCGCTGCCCTGGTTCGGGCTGCGGGGCGTCCGGCGCGCCGTGTGCCTCATCCTGTAGCGCCGGCTTCTGCTCCGGCCGAGGTTTCGTGGCGTTCGGCGCACTGGGTGCCTCGCGCCGCTCTGCTTTGCGCGTCGCCGCCTGCTGCTCGGGCCGGGGCTGCGTGGCCTTCGGCTTCGAGTTGGTCATCGGGCACCACGGCGGAGACCAGACCGGTCGCGAGCGCGCGTTGGGCATTGATGAAGCGGCCCGTCAGCATCAGCTCCGACGCGATCGATGCGCCGACGATGCGCGGCAGGAAGTAGCTCACGCCGACGTCGCAGGCCGACAGGCCGATCTTGATGAACGCCGCGTTCATGCGCGCCGATGTTCCCGCCAGGCGCACGTCGGATGCCAGCGCCAGCGCGAAGCCGCCGCCGCT
>JAQBBQ010000261.1:0-4231 GCA_032125995.1 Betaproteobacteria bacterium
ATGCAGCACCGTTATTTGGGCGTCTAAAAGGTGTCAGGAACCTTTTTTCAAAAGGGGTCAGACCCCATTTTTGTTGATCGAAGGCCTACGGTCCTCTAAAAGGGGGTCTGACCCCAGTAACTGCCCCTTGATCACCTTGCGTGTCGGCGTGAGCGGCAGTTCGTCGGCGACGACGAGTCGCTCGGGCAGCTTGATCTTCGCGATGCCTTTGTCGCTTAGATAGGCGTTCAGCGCCTCGAGCGTCGGCGGCTCGGCGCCGGCGCGAAGCTGCACGAAGCAGCAGGCCCGCTCACCGAGCACCGCATCAGGCATCGGCACGATCGCTGCCATCAGCACCGCCGGATGTGCGGTAAGAAAATCCTCGACGTCGCGTGGATTGAACTTGTGGCCGCCGCGGTTGATGATGTCCTTCGAGCGGCCGGTGATCGATACGTTGCCGGCCGCATCGATCGTCGCGAGGTCACCGGTGCGGTACCAGCCGTCGGCGGTAAACGCCGCCGCATTGGCTGCTGCGTTATCGAAGAAACCGGGAAACAGCAGGCAACCCCGCACCTGCAACTCGCCTTCGTCGCCCGGCGCCGCACGGGCGCCGTCCGCGCCGCAGATGCGCACCTCGGTGCCCGGGCTCGGCCGGCCGGCGCTATTTGCCGCAATCTCGGGTGCATCGCCAGGGCGCGTGTAGAGCGCCGCTTGCGTCTCGGTCATGCCCCAGAGCTGCGTCACCGCGCACCCGGGCAGCGTCACCGCGAAGCTGCGCACCAGCTCGGGCGGGCAGGCGCTCCCCGACAGGATCGCGAGTCGCAGCGATCCCCAGTCGTGTGTTTCGAGCAAGCCCATCGCACGCGCCGCGGCGATATGCGCGGGCCCCGCCCACAGCGCCGTCGGGCGGTCGCGCTCGATTGCGGCCGCAAGGTCGGGCGGCGTAAACACCGGCAGCAGCGCCGAGGTGGCGCCGCAGGCGAATGCGACATGCAGGGCGTAGAGCCCGAACAGATGCGTGAACGGCGCTGCCGAGAGAACTCGGTCGCCCGCGCCGAGGCCGTGCTCGGGTACGGAGAGCCGCGCGTTCGATAGCATCGTGTGATAGCTGTGCGGCACGCCCTTCGGCGCCGCGGTCGTGCCCGAGGTATAGAGCAGCAGGAAGGGATCGCCGGCAACCGGACCGTCTATGTGGTGCGCAAGGCGCGGCGACGACTCGAGCTCGGCAAAGGAAAGCGCGCCATCGACGTTCGGGCCAAGCGCGATCACCGTGCTTAATGCGGGCGCCTTTTCACGTGCAGCGAGAAACAGCGCCGCCGGGGAATCCGCCTTGCCCGCCTTACTCTCCGCGAGGCAGATCGCAGCGCGGGCACGGCTGTGCGCGACGAGCGAATCGATCTCGGCACCGCGGTAAGACATGTGGATCGTCGCCATGACCGCGCCGAGTCGGCAAATCGCAAGGTAGGCGACGACGAACTCGGGCAGATTCGGCAACTGCACCGCAACCACGTCGCCGCGCGCAACGCCCGCGCGTCGCAAGCCTTCGGCGACGCGCGCAACGCGCTCGTCCAGGGCCCGCCAGGACGTTTCCACGCCGTCGTGCACCAGCGCCGGCGCATCGGGCCGCGTCGCCACCTGGCGCGCGAGCCAGCCGCTCAGCGTATCGTCGCCCCACCAGCCGCGTTCGACATACTCGGCCGTACGCCCGGCGTCGAAGCGCATGGCCTCGCGCAAGCGAAGCGCGTTCGCGCTGTAGTGAAAGCGCGTCTCCAGCGGCTCGACGCGCTCCTGCCGGTAGCGGCGTCCGCCGCCGAGCTCGAGCATATAGGCCTGCTGGCCGCCTCGAAAACGTCGAATCTCCTCGGCGTTACGGATCCACATGACCTGATCGCGGGTCAGCCCGAGGCGCTGCGCGATCTGCACATCGGCGAGCCCCATGGCCTCGCGCTGGCGCTCGATCTCGACCCAGTCGAGCGTGCGTACTGGATCTCCCGCGCGAATCTGCAGGTTGTGGCTCATGCGGAAGATCGCCTCGCCGAAGCTGGCGACCAACGCGTCGGTAATACCGATCTGCTCGCGCTTGAGGCCGCGCGCCATCAGGCGGATTTTTCCCGGCTTACGGCGGTACGCAGTATCGGGTCTGCCTGCGGCGCGCGCGTCGCGATCGGGCAGACGCGCATGCATTCGAAGCATTGCGCGAACCATGCACCGGAGCCTGCGGAGACCTTGTACCAGAGCATGCGTCGGTCGGGATCGAGCAACTGCTCGGCACCCCCGTGGCGATCCTCGGCCTCGACTGCTTCGGCGAGGATCTTGGGTACGGTGTCGTATTCCTGCGTGAATTCGGCGCAGGCGGCCATGTCGTAGCGCATCAATGTTTGCTGCCCGCGTTCGTCGATCTCGCCCGACAGGCATTGTGCGGGGCAAAACTTCATGCACGGCGTGCGACCGGTGCTGCGGTACATACTGACGCAGGACGGCGCGGGGCAGGGATTCTCCGCCAGCGGCGCGTCGGCCGGCAGCTCGAGCTCGGAAAACACCGAGGCGTAGTACATGAAGCCGTACTCGGGGTGCAGCAGGATGTCACCGGCTAACGAGCGCGCGCCGATTCCCGCGAGTTCGGCGTGCAGTTTGAGGCTCTGCAGCGGTACGCGTGGCCCGGCGTCGGGGTCCATGTCGGGCGGCACGTAAACCGCGGGGACGCCGAACTTGTGCTCGATGAAGAACGCAAGCCCATAGGCAATCTTGTAGGCGCGCACTTCGGTCGAGCCGGAGTAGGCCATCGCCTTCGCCGGCATTTGCCAAGCACCCTGCGTCTGGCCGCCGATGCCGAGCGCGATGACCGATTTCACGCGCGGGAAGAGGTCGCTCGGACGATGTCCGGGCGGCGCGATTTTCTCGCAGGCCGCGAGATCGGCGACGCCCACCGCGAGTGCGCCGCGCTTCTTGCAGTACTCGACGATCGCCTGCTTGGCGGCCTGCGGATCGATGGTCGAGCTAGGGCGACTGGGCATGAGCGGCCTCGGACCAAGGGGTCAGACCCCCTTTTAGACGACCGCGGGCCTTCAATCAACAAAAATGGGGTCTGACCCCATGTTGGTCGTCTTCCGCTTCGACGCGAGCGATTCGCTCATACGCAAAGTCGAAGCCCTCGCAGGCGATCGCATCGAGATCCACTGTTGCCCTGAGAGCAACGACGCGGCGTACGAGGCCCTGCTCCGCGATGCTCATGTCCTCTGGCACGTACTCAAACCCGTCACCGAGGATCAGATCGCACGCGCAGCCAAACTGCGCCTGGTGCAGAAAATCGGCAGCGGCGTGAATACGATTGCGGTCGAGGCCTGCCGGGCGCGCGGGATCGCGGTGTGCAACCTGCCGGGAACCAACAGCCGCGCGGTGGCCGAAATGACGCTCCTCCTCATGCTCGCCTGCCTGCGCCGATTGCGCGAACTCGACGCCGCGGTTCGATGCACGGGCGGATGGATTGGCGCCGCCCGGATGCAAGACCGCTTCGGCGAGCTTGCCGGGCGCACGGTCGGCCTGCTCGGCTATGGCGCGGTGCCGCGCGTGCTGAAGCCGCTGCTCGAGGCGCTTGGCGCGCGCGTTGTCTACTGGTCGCGCAGCGACCGCAACACCGAATTCGACGCACTGCTCGCCGATGCCGACATCGTCTCGCTGCACCTGCCGCTCGCTGCGGACACCGAGCGCCTCATCGGCGCCGCGCAGATCGCGCGCATGAAGCCGGGTGCAATCCTGATCAATACCGCGCGCGGCGCGCTGGTCGACGAGACAGCGCTCGCAGACGCATTACGCAGCGGTCGTCTCGGCGCGGCAGGGCTCGACGTCTTTGCCGAGGAACCCGTCGCCACCGAGCATAGTCTGCTTAGGCTGCCGAACGTGGTTGCCACACCGCACCTCGCCTGGCTCACGCAGGAAACGCTCGAACGCAGCCTGGTCGGCGCGCTCGACAACGTGCGCCACCTGCGCGACGGCGTGGCGCTCCTCAATCGAGTGGCCTGAGGCCCTCGAGGCTCAATCGGTAGCGCCGGTCGCAGCCCGCGGCGGCGGCCGCCGAGTGCGTGACGAGGATCGCCGCTGCGCCGCGCTCCTTCACCTGGGCGCGCAGCAGCTCGAGCACGTGGCGGGCGTTTTCCGGGTCGAGGTTGCCGGTCGGCTCGTCGGCCAGCACGAGCTTGGGATCGCCGACCAGGGCGCGTGCGATCGCGACCCGCTGCAGCTCGCCGCCCGAGAG
>JAQBBQ010000262.1:0-24634 GCA_032125995.1 Betaproteobacteria bacterium
CCCGGTCCTGGTGGCCTGCAACTTTACGCCGCTGCCGCGCACCAACTACGTGCTCGGCGTGCCCTGCGGCGGGACCTGGCGCGAACTCTTGAATAGCGATGCGCAGGAATACGGCGGCGCCGGCTGGGGCAACCTGGGCGGGGTCGACGCCGCGCCGGTCAAGGCGCATGGGCGGCCGTGGTCGATCAGTGTGACGCTGCCGCCGCTCGCGACCGTGATGCTGAAAGGCACGTCCGATGCCTGACAGGAAAACCACGCCCAAGGACCGCGCCCGCACGGTGGACCGCGCCCGCACGGTGGACCGCGCCCCCACGGTGGACCGCGTTCGCGCGGTGCACGAGGCGGCGCAAGCGGCCGACGGCCGCGTCCGCGCAGTAATCGACGCGGTACGCCCGTGCATCGACGGCGGGCGCTTTGCGGCAAAGCGCGCCGAAGGCGATATCGTCACGATCGAGGCCGACTGCTTTACCGACGGGCACGACGTGCTGCGCGTGCTGCTGCGCTGGCGTGAGGTCTCCGCGTCCGACTGGCAGGACGTCGAGATGACGCCCGCCATCAACGATGTCTGGCAGGCGAGCTTCGTCGCCGGCCCGCCGGGGCGGTATGTTTATACGGTGGTGGCCTGGGTCGATCGTTTCCGGTCATGGCGCCACGAACTCGAACGGCGCAACGACGCGGACGACATCGCGCTCGCGGCGCAGGTCGGCGCGGCGCTCGCGCGCGAAGCCATGGCGCGCGCTGAGCGCGAGGACCGCGACGCGCTCGCCGACTGGGCGAGCCGCCTCGAGCAGGACGCCATGCGCTGCAGCGGCGATCCGCAGGCGCAGGCGCTGAAGGCGCTCGCGCTGGACGCAGATCTCGCGCAGCTCGTGATGCGCTACCCGGACCAGAGCCATGCGGAAACCTGGCCGGATACGCTGCCGCTCATCGTCGATCGCGTACGCGCGCGCTATTCGACCTGGTACGAACTATTCCCGCGCTCGACGGCAAACGCATCCGAGCCCGGCCGCCATGGCACGTTCAAGGATTGCGAGGCGCGCCTGCCCTACGTCGCCGAGCTCGGCTTCGACGTGCTCTACCTGCCGCCGATCCATCCGGTCGGACGCGCACAGCGCAAAGGCAAGAACAACGCCCTGGCGGCGGGTCCGACCGACGTCGGCAGTCCCTGGGCAATTGGTGCAGCCGAAGGCGGTCACACCGCAATCCATCCCGAACTCGGTACGCTCGCCGATTTTCGCAGCCTGGTCGCGAAGGCGCGCAGCCATGGACTCGAGATCGCACTCGATATCGCCTTCCAGTGCGCGCCCGATCACCCCTACGTCAAGGCGCATCCAAGCTGGTTTCGCTGGCGCCCGGACGGCAGCGTGCAGTACGCGGAAAATCCGCCGAAGAAATACCAGGACATCTACCCGTTCGATTTCGAGACCAAAGACTGGCGCGAACTCTGGAACGCGTTGAAGGGCGTGTTCGAATTCTGGATCGCCGAAGGCGTGAAAATCTTCCGCGTCGACAACCCGCACACCAAGGCCTTCCGGTTCTGGGAATGGCTGATCGACGAAATCAAGCGCGAACACCCCGACGTCATCTTCCTCGCAGAAGCCTTCACGCGGCCGAAGGTGATGCACCGGCTCGCCAAGCTCGGCTTCACCCAGTCCTACACCTACTTCACGTGGCGCAACACCCAGTACGAGCTCACCGAGTACTTCTCCGAACTCGCGCAAGGGCCGGGGCGCGAGTATTTCCGTCCCAATGTCTGGCCAAATACGCCTGACATCCTCTCGGAAGCGCTGCAGTTCGGCGGACGCCCGGTGTTCATGACGCGCCTCACGCTCGCGGCGACGCTCGCCGCCAGCTACGGCATCTACGGGCCGGCCTTCGAGCTGCTCGAATCCGCGCCGCGCGAGCCGGGCAGCGAGGAATACCTCGATTCGGAAAAGTACCAGCTACGCAACTGGGACCTCGAGCACCCCGACAGCCTGCGCGCCTTCATTGCGCGGGTAAACCGCATCCGGCGCGACAATCCGGCGCTGCAGGCCGACTGGAGCCTGCGCTTTTATGCGACCGACAACGAACAACTGCTGTGCTACGGCAAGGCGACGCCCGACGGCGCGAACCAGATCATCTGCGTGGTCAACCTCGACCCGCACAATACCCACGCCGGCTGGGTCACGCTCGATCTCGAGGCGCTCACTATCGACCCGGCCCTGCCCTATCAGATGCACGACCTGATCACCGGTTCGCGCTTCCTGTGGCAGGGCGCGCGCAATTTCGTCCAGCTCGATCCGCAGCGCGTAACGGCACACATATTCCGTCTGCACCGCAGCGTGCATCGCGAGCAGGACTTCGACTACTTCCTGTAACACGCAATGGAATCCTCGCCGTGAGTCCTCCCGAAACCGACGCCGTCGCCGCACAAACGCCGGCCACCGCGCCGAGCGTCGACACGCTCTGGTATCAGGACGCGGTCGTCTACCAGCTGCACATCAAGGCCTTCTTCGATTCCAATGGCGACGGCATCGGCGATTTCCGCGGACTCACCTCGAAGCTCGACTACGTACGTGATCTCGGCGTCAACACGATCTGGCTGCTGCCCTTCTACCCCTCGCCGCTCAAGGACGACGGCTATGACGTGGCGGACTATCACAACGTCCACCCGCAGTACGGCACGCGCCAGGATTTCCGCCAGTTCGTGCGCGAGGCGCACCGCCGTGGGCTGCGCGTCATCACCGAGCTCGTGGTCAACCACACCTCGGACCAGCACGCCTGGTTCCAGGCCGCGCGCCGCGCCCCGCCCGAGTCCTCGAAACGCGACTACTACGTGTGGAGCGACAGCGACCAGAAGTACTCGGAAACGCGCATCATTTTCACCGACACCGAAACCTCGAACTGGACCTGGGACCCGGTCGCCAAGGCCTACTACTGGCACCGGTTCTTCAGCCATCAGCCCGATCTCAATTTCGACAATCCGAACGTGCTCAAGGCCGTGCTGCGCACGATGCGCTTCTGGCTCGACATGGGGGTCGACGGGTTCCGCCTCGACGCGATTCCCTACCTGGTCGAGCGCGAAGGCACCAACAACGAGAACCTGCCCGAGACCCACGTGGTCCTGAAGCAGATCCGCGCCGCACTCGATGCGCGCTACAGCGGCAAGCTCTTTCTCGCCGAGGCGAACCAGTGGCCGGAGGACGTGCGCGAGTATTTCGGCGACGGCGACGAGTGCCACATGGCCTACCACTTCCCGCTCATGCCGCGCATGTACATGGCAATCGCGCTGGAAGACCGCCATCCGATCGTCGAAATCATGCAACAGACGCCGGACATTCCGGAAAGCTGCCAATGGGCGATCTTCCTGCGCAACCACGACGAGCTGACGCTCGAGATGGTGACGAGCAAGGAACGCGACTACATGTACCGGATGTATGCCGCGGACCCGCGCGCCAAGATCAATCTCGGCATCCGGCGCCGGCTCGCGCCGCTGATGGAAAACGACATGGACCGCATCAAGCTGATGAACAGCCTGCTGCTGTCGATGCCGGGCTCGCCGATCATCTACTACGGCGACGAGCTTGGGATGGGCGACAACATCTTCCTCGGCGACCGTAACGGGGTGCGCACACCGATGCAGTGGAGCCCGGATCGCAACGCCGGCTTTTCGCGCGCCGACCCGCAGACCCTCTACCTGCCAGCCATCCAGGATCCGATCTACGGCTACGAGGCGGTGAACGTCGAGGCGCAGGCGCGCGACCCGAGTTCGCTCCTCAACTGGATGCGACGCATGCTCGCGGTGCGCAAGACCTCGCGTGCCTTCGGCCGCGGCAAGCTCAGCTTCCTGCGCGCCGGGAACCGCAAGATCCTCGCCTATCTGCGCGAGCTCGACGACGAAGCGATCCTGTGCGTCGCGAACCTCGGCCGCTCGGCGCAGCCGGTCGAACTCGACCTCAAGCGCTACCGTGGTCGCGTCCCGGTGGAACTCCTCGGGCGAACGCCGTTTCCGCCGATCGGCGAACTGCCCTACCTGCTCACGCTGCCGGCACACGGCTTCTACTGGTTTCGGCTCGCGGCCGACGTCGAGGTCCCGCGCTGGCACGCCGAGCATCTTGCACCCGATGAGGCGCCGGTCCTCGTCCTGTTCGACGGCTGGATGAGCCTGTTTCGCGACCGTGTCATGCCCTGGCGCATCGGCATGGCCGAGAAAACGCGCCGCCAGTTCGAGACCGAAATCGTCCCGCGCTTCATCGAAACCCAGCGCTGGTACGCGACCAAGGGCGAAGCGGTCGCGCGAGCCACGCTCGCCGAGCACGCACTGTGGAAAGCCGATAGCCAGCAATGGTTGCTCGGCCTGTTCGACGTCCAAGCAGCCGGCGAGCCGGCGCAGTATTTCATTCCACTCACGCTCGCCTGGGAGGATCAAGACGAGGAGCGGGTCAAGTCGCTCGCGCCCGCGATGCTCGCGCGCGTACGCCAGCAGGCGCAGGTCGGCGCAATGGCCGACGCCTACGCCGACGAGCGCTTCGTGCGCGCGCTGGTCGGCGCAGTGCGCGCGGGCCTCGAACTGCCGGCCGAGCGGGGCCGCGTGCGCTTTGCGCCGACCAAGGCCTTCGAGGGCATCCTCGCCGGTGACGATATCGCCGCGCTCCCGGTCGTGCGCTCGCCCGCCCAAAGCAGCAATACGGGCGTCACGGTCGGTTCGCGCCTGTTCATCAAGGGCTACCGCACGATCCGTCCGGGTACGAATCCGGAGTTCGAGGTCGGTCGCTACTTGACGGAGGTTGCGCAATTCGCGAACTGCGTCCCGGTCGCAGGGGTGGTCGAGTACCTTGCCAACGACGGCGAGACCATGACGCTCGCCCTGCTCCAGGCCTACCGCTCGAACCAGGGCGACGGCTGGGCGCATACCCAAGACTATCTCGAGCGCTTCATCGAAGGTGCGCGCGCCGCGGCCGAAGTCCCGGCGCCCGACGTGCACGGTGCCTATCTCGCACTCGTGCATACCCTCGGCCTGCGTACCGGCGAGCTACATGCTGCGCTCGCGCGCCGCACCGGCGACCCTGCGTTCGACCCCGAACCGGTGTCCGACGGCGACGTCGCCGCCTGGCGCGGCAGCGTGCTCAAAGAAACGCTCGATACGCTCGCGCTGCTCGAACGCAATCGCGGCGCAATGCCTTCTCCGGCGCGCGACGAAGCGCGCACCCTGCTGTTGGAGCGCGAGGCCCTGCTGGCACGCATCGAAGGCGCCGGGCGCGGCGGCGGCGCGACCTTGAAAACCCGTTATCACGGCGATTACCACCTCGGGCAGGTGCTGCTGTCGCAGAACGACTTCCTGATCATCGACTTCGAGGGCGAGCCCGCACGCTCGCTCGAGGAGCGCCGCGCCAAGCACTGTGCGCTGCGCGACGTCGCCGGCATGCTGCGCTCCTTCAACTATGCGCGCTGGACCGCTGCCAAGCGCGTGAACAACACGGATCACGCGCGCGACGCGCGGCTCGAAGCGCTTCTGGTGCAGTGGGAACGCGAAACGCGCCGCGAATTCCTCCAGGCGTACGAGCAGGCGGTCGCCGGCTGCGGGCTGTATGGCAGCTTCCCGGCCGCGCGCGGCCTGCTCGAGTTGTTCGAGCTCGAGAAGGCGCTCTACGAGTTGCGCTATGAAATCAACAACCGGCCCGGCTGGGTCCGCATTCCGCTGCAGGGCATCCTCAGCCTCGCTGGCGGCGGACTGGCCGGCCATTGACGCCGCTTTCGAAGCTTCGGACGGCGAACGCACCATTGAATCGGAGATCGTCATGGAAAACGTAAGTGTGATGCTGGAACCCCTGCGCGTGTTCCTCGCCCACGTCGGCGATTTTCTGCCGCGCCTCGCGCTTGCCGCGGCGGTCGTCATCGGTGGCTGGATGCTCGCCAAACTCGCGCGCATCGGCGTCGACAAGGGACTGCGCAAGGTCAACTTCAATCTGATCACCGAACGCTCGGGGATGGACGGCTTCCTTTCGCAAGGCGGCATCCGCAACGACACCACCGGGATCTTTGCACTGCTCGTGTACTGGATCGTGGTGCTGGCCGCGCTGATCATCGCCTTCAACAGCCTGGGCCTGACCTACATTACCGACCTGCTCGGTCAGATCGTGCTGTTCGTGCCGCAGGTCATCGTCGCGCTGCTGATCATCGCCTTCGGCGCGTATTTCGCACGCTTCATCGGCAACGCGGTCGTCACCTACTGCCGTAACGTCGGCATCCAGGACGCCGATTTTCTCGGCAAGGTCGCACAGTACGCGATCATGACCTTCGTCGCGCTGATCGCGCTCGATCAGGTGAATGTCGGTGGCGACATCGTACGCCAGAGCTTTCTCATCATCCTGGCGGGTGTCGTCTTCGCGCTCGCGCTCGCCTTCGGCCTCGGCGGCCGTGATTGGGCGGCCGAGCAGCTCGAGCGCTGGCTGCCGCGCGGCGAGGCGCGCGACGCAGGCGAACCGCGCTCGGGTCCCGATGCCGGATGATCCTCGCGGGAGACATCGGCGGCACCAAGACACGCCTGGCGCTGTTCGATCACGTCGATGCGCCGCCGCGCTTCGAGCGACGCTACGCCTCCCCCGACTACCCAGCGCTCGACGCGATGCTCGAGTGCTTCCTCGTGGATGCGCGCGCCGCGCTCGGCCCGGTCGCGCCGCCGCAGGCGGCCTGCTTCGGCGTCGCCGGGCCGATCCAGGGTAATCGGGTACGCGTAACCAACCTGCCCTGGACGATCGACGCCGCATCCGTTGCCGCGACGTTCGGCATCGCGCGCGTTCGCCTGCTGAACGATTTTGCTGCGGCCGCGTACGGGATCGACGCGCTCGGCGCCGGCGAACTTGCGACGCTGCAAGAGGGTGCGCCCCTCGCCGACGCGCCGCGCATCATCCTCGGTGCGGGCACCGGCCTCGGCGTCGCCTACATCGTGCACGACGCATCCGGCTATCGTCCCATTTCGGGCGAAGGTGGCCACACCGGATTCGCACCGACCCATCACAACCAGATTGCACTCTGGCATTACCTTCACGAACGCGTCGGCCGCGTGACGCTCGAGCACGTGCTCTCGGGTGCCGGCCTGATGCGAATCTACGATTTCCTGCTTCAAGCTGGCGCCAATCCCGAGTCGCCCGCGTTGCGTGCGGAACTCGCCGAAGGCGACGTGCCAGCGGCGATCACCCGCGCCGCGCTCGAGCAGGGTGATGCGCTCGCGAGCGCGGCACTGGATCTGTTCATCGCCTGTTACGGCGCCGCGGCAGGCGATCATGCGCTGAATGTGATGGCGCGGGGCGGCGTCTACGTCGCCGGCGGAATCGCGCCAAAAATTCTGCCGCGCCTCGCCGCGGGAGGCTTCATCGCCGAGTTCAACGACAAAGGATGGTTCGCCGACGCCATGCGGGGCATACCCGTGCACGTGGTGACGAACGACCGCCTGCCGCTGCTCGGCGCAGCGCGCGCGGCGGCAGCATGATGCGCCCGCGCACCACTAATCGGCGCCACGCCGCCCGCGCGTTCGCGCAGTACCCGACGCTGCATCCGCCGACTGCGTGCATGCGATACTCCGCCGCCGTCGCCGCGGCGCGGGACCGGCGACCCGAAATATCGGTCACACATTCATTGAGGAGCTGAAGTGGCAGAAAAGATCGTCGACCCCCCCCGCATCACGGCGATCTGGCCGGGCCGCGCCTACCCGCGCGGCGCGACTTGGGACGGCGAAGGCGTGAACTTCGCGCTGTTTTCCGAGAACGCCGACAAGGTCGAGCTGTGCATCTTCGACGACGCCGGGCGGCGCGAGCGCCAACGCATCGTCCTGCCCGAGCGCACCGATCAGATCTGGCACGGCTACCTGCCGGAGGCGCGCCCGGGGCTGGTCTACGGCTACCGCGTCCACGGCCGCTATCGACCTGACGAAGGCCATCGCTTCAATCCGCACAAGCTGCTGGTCGATCCCTACGCCAAGGAGCTCGTCGGCGCGCTGCGTTGGAGCGATGCGCTCTACGGCTACACGATCGGGCATCGCCGCGAGGACCTGGCGCTCGACCGGCGCGACAGCGCCGCTTTCATGCCCAAATGCCGCATCGTCGACCAGGCCTTCACCTGGGGCGACGACCGGCGTCCCGACGTCGCCTGGCATGAAACGGTGGTCTACGAGCTGAACGTGCGCAGCTTCACGATGCGCCATCCGGATGTGCCGCAGGCGCTGCGCGGCACCTACGCGGGGCTCGCGTCGGCACCGGTGGTCGACTATCTGAAGCGGCTCGGGGTGACGACCATCGAGCTGATGCCGGTGCATGCCTACGTCGATGAGCGACACCTCGCCGAGCGCGGCCTGCGCAATGCCTGGGGCTACAACACGCTCGGTTTCTTCGCGCCCGAGATGCGCTACTCCGCGTCGGGCAGCTCGAAGGAATTCAAGACCATGGTGAAGACCCTGCACTCGGCGGGCTTCGAAGTCATCGTCGACGTGGTCTACAACCACAGCTGCGAAGGCAACCACCTCGGCCCGACGCTGTCGTTTCGCGGTCTGGACAACGCGAGCTACTACCGCCTCGTCGAGGATGGGCGACGCCACTACATGGATTTCACCGGCTGCGGCAACACCTTGAACCTGGAGCATTCACGCGTGCTGCAAATGGTGATGGACTCGCTGCGCTACTGGGTGGAAGTGATGCACGTCGACGGCTTTCGCTTCGACCTCGCGCCGGCGCTCGCACGCGAGGGCAGCGAGGTCGAGCGCATGGGCGGCTTCTTCAGCGTCATTCGCCAGGATCCCGTGCTCAACCGGGTCAAGCTGATCGCCGAGCCCTGGGACATCGGCGAGGGCGGCTATCAGGTCGGCAACTTCCCCCTCGGCTGGGCCGAGTGGAACGACCATTACCGCGACGGCATGCGTGCCTACTGGAAAGGCGACGGCGGCCTGATTGGCGAGTTCGCCCGGCGCTTCACCGGCTCCTCCGACCTCTACGGACGCGAAGGCCGCCGCCCGCATGCGAGCATCAATTTCCTCGCCGCGCACGATGGCTTCACGCTGCACGACGTGGTGAGCTATAACGACAAACACAACGAAGCCAACGGCGAAGAGAGCCGCGACGGCCACAACCACAACCTGTCGTGGAATCACGGCCACGAAGGGCCGACCGACGACGCGCAGATCAACGCCTTGCGCGAGCGCCAGAAACGCAACCTGCTCGCCACCCTGTTCCTTTCCCAGGGCATCCCGATGCTGCTCGCGGGTGACGAACGCGGACGCAGCCAGCAGGGCAACAACAACGGCTATTGCCAGGACAACGAGGCGTTCTGGCTCGACTGGTCGACGACGCCCGAGCAGACTGCGCTGCTCGCGTTCACGCGCCTGCTGATCGCGTTGCGTCAGGCGCACCCGAGCTTTCGCCGGCGCGATTTCTTCCAGGGCCGTCCGCTGCACGGGCAGGACGTGAAGGATATCCAGTGGCTCAAGTCCGATGGCACCGAGATGACCGACGAGGAATGGGACCACGAGCATGCGCGCAGCCTCGGCGTCTACCTCTCGGGCGCTGCGCTGAACGAGATCGACCGGACCGGCCAGAACGTGCGCGATGATGATTGCCTCGTCCTGTTCAACGCGCACCATGACGACATCGCCTTCACCTTGCCAGCGCTCGCGGGCGCGCCCTGGCATGCGCTGGTCGATACGGCGATGGAGCAGCACCATCCCGATGCGCGCAGCGCCTACGCGCCAGGCGACGTGTATTCGCTCAAGGGTCGATCCCTCGCGCTGCTGATCCGTTCTGCGAGCGTCGAATGAATCACGCCCATCGGATGCCGTTCGGCGCTGCGCACCGGGCCGACGGCACCACCCGCTTCAGGCTGTGGGCGCCGGACATTGCATCGGTCGACCTCGACCTCGGCGGACCGCAGGGCCAGGCACGCCTCGCGATGCAGCGCGACGCCCACGGTTGGCATGAGCTGGTCGCGCCCGCCGCACCGGGGACGCGCTATCGCTTCGTCGTCGGCGAAGCGCTGCGGGTGCCGGATCCGGCATCGCGTTTCAATCCGGACGACGTGCACGGCGCGAGCGCGGTCGTCGATCCGCTGGCGTATACCTGGCGCACGGACTGGCGCGGCAGGCCGTGGCATGAAGCGGTCGTCTACGAACTGCATGTCGGCAGCTTCACGCCCGACGGTACGTTCGCGGCTGCCAGTGCACGCTTGCGCGAACTGGCGGCGCTCGGTGTGACCGCGATCGAACTGATGCCGGTGGCCGACTTCCCCGGCGCGCGCAACTGGGGCTACGACGGCGTGCTGCCGTTCGCGCCCGATGCGAGCTACGGCCGGCCCGAGGATCTCAAGGCGCTGATCGATACCGCGCACGAACTCGGCCTCATGGTCCTGCTGGACGTCGTCTACAACCATTTCGGGCCGGAGGGCAACTACCTGCACGCCTTCTGTCCGCAGTTCTTCAATCCAAAACACCAGACCCCCTGGGGCGCGGCGATCAACTTCGACGGCGACGCTGCGCGCACGGTGCGCGACTTCTTCATTCACAACGCGCTCTACTGGATCGAGGAATACCGCTTCGACGGCCTGCGACTCGATGCGATTCACGCGATCCGCGACGACTCTGCGCTGCACATCGTGAACGAAATCGCCGACGCGCTGCGCGCGGGTCCGGGACGCGAACGGCATGTCCATCTGGTGCTCGAGAACGAGGCGAACCAGGCGCACTTCCTGGCGCGCGCCGCGAGCGGCAGTCCGCTGCATGCGAGCGCGCAATGGAACGACGACCTGCATCACGCGCTGCACGTGCCGCTGACCGGCGAATCCGACGGCTATTACGCGGACTACGCCGACGCGCCGCTCGAGCGCCTCGGGCGGGGGCTCGCCGAAGGCTTCGTCTACCAGGGCGACCCCTCCGCCTTTCGGGACGGCGAGCGGCGCGGCGAGCCGAGCGCGCAGTTGCCGCCGACGGCATTCATATCCTTCCTACAGACCCACGACCAGGTGGGCAACCGGGCATTCGGCGAGCGCATCCATGCGCTGTCGGACCCGGCGCGCGAGCGCGCGGCCGTCGCCGCGCTGCTGCTCTCGCCGCAGGTGCCGATGCTGTTCATGGGCGAGGAATGGGCAGCCGCGTCGCCATTCCAGTTCTTCTGCGATTTCGGCCCCGAGCTTGCCGCGGCCGTGACGCGTGGGCGGCGCGAGGAATTCGGTCGTTTTGCCGCGTTCGCTGACCCGGCGGTGCGCGAACGCATCCCCGATCCGAACGCGCTGTCGACGTTCCACGCGAGCAAGCTGAACTGGGCGGAATGCCGGATCTCTCCACATCGCGAGCGACGCGCGCTGGTGCGGGAATTGCTCGCCATTCGAGCGCAGCACGTCGTGCCGCGCCTGGCCGGCGCGCAACAGGGTGGCCGGTTCGAGATCGTCAATGGCGCGCTCTGCGTCGATTGGCCGCTCGCGCAAGGCGCGAAACTACACCTTGCGCTGAATCTTGCCGACGCCGAGGCGAGGTTGCCGCGCGTCCCGCAGGGACAGCCCTTGTACGCGCTTGGCGCGCAGGTCCAGGACGGTGCGCTGCGCATGGCGGCAAGCAGCGCCTACGTGACGCTGGAGACGGACGGTGGCTGAGTATCGCGCGACGCTCGAGCGCTTGTGCGAAGGCGCACAGATCCGCACCGATTTCATCGATATCTGGGGCAAGCACAACGCCGTGCCAGAGACGAGCCTCGTCGCGCTGTTGAAGGAGTTGGGTATCGATGCGGCGGATCCGGCGCGTGCCGCGGAGGCCGAGCGGGCGCAAGCCGCTGCACGCGCCGGCGAATGGCTGCCACCGGTCATCGTCGTCGCCGCCGACAGCGCGGACTGGCGTGTGCCGCTGCAGGTGCCGGTGGGTCGTGCAGGCAGCGCGCGCGGCACACTGCATTGGGCGCTCGAACTCGAATCCGGTGAACGCCTTGCAGGCGTGCTCGCGCCCGAGGCGCAGGCGCTCGCGCCCGGGGTCGCGCTCGCACCCGGCTACCATCGCCTGACGTTGGGTGAAAGCGGTGAAGGCGGCGATGGCGGTGATGGCGGATCCGCGCACGCTGCCATGCTGGTGCTCGCAACCCCTGCGCGCTGCTGGCGCCCGCCGATACTTGAGGATGGCACGCGGCTGTGGGGGCCGGCGCTACAACTCTATGCGCTGCGTTCCCCACGCAACTGGGGGATCGGCGATTTCGGCGATCTCCTGCGCCTGGTCGAGCAGTGCGCCGAGCGCGGCGCTGGGATCGTGGGCGTCAATCCGCTGCACGCGCTGTTTCCGCACAATCCCGCCCACATCAGTCCCTACAGCCCGTCGTCGCGCGTGATGCTGAACGTGTTGTACCTCGATGTCGAAGCGATCGCAGACTATGGCGAAACCGACATCGTGCAGCGGCTCGTGCGCAGCCCCGAGTTTCAGGCTCGCCTCGCGCGCCTGCGCGAGGCCGAGTTGGTCGACCATGTCGGCGTCGCAACCGCCAAGTTCGAAGTGCTCGAACGGCTCTATGCGCACTTCCGTGAACGACACCTCGGCGCACCGGCGCAGGACCAGCGCGCCGAGGCCTTCCGCGCGTTCCAGGTCGCAGGCGCTGCGGCGCTGCGCCGGCACGCGCTGTTCGAGGCGCTGCAGGAACGTTTCCATGCCGACGATGCGTCGGTCTGGGGCTGGCCGGTCTGGCCAGCGCCCTACCGCGATCACGACGCAGAGGCGGTGAAGACGTTCTGCGCCGAGCGCCTGGACCGCGTCGAATACTTCGAGTATCTGCAGTGGCAAGTCGCGCTCCAGCTCGAGCGCGTCGCCGCACGCTGCGACGCGCTCGGCATGGAGATCGGCCTCTACCTCGACCTCGCGGTCTCGGTCGACCGCGCGGGTTCGGACGCCTGGACCTACCGCGAGTGCTACGCGCTCGGCGCGAGCGTCGGCGCGCCACCGGACGATTTCAACATGGGTGGCCAGAACTGGGGGCTGCCGCCGTTCCGTCCGGACGCCCTGCGCCGCCTGCACTACGCGCCATTCGTCAACGCGCTGCGCAACACGATGCGCCTGGCGGGGGCGCTGCGCATCGACCACGTCATGGGACTGATGCGCCTGTTCTGGATTCCGCCCGGCGGCCAGCCGAAGGACGGCGCCTACGTGCATTACGCGCTGGACGAAATGCTCGCGATCGTCGCCATCGAGAGCCACCGCAACCACTGCCTCGTAATCGGCGAGGACCTCGGCACCGTCGCCGACGAACTGCGCGCGGCGCTTGCCCGCTACGGCGTGCTGTCCTACCGGGTGCTGTTTTTCGAGCGCGACGCCGCGGGCGAGTTTCTGCCGCCCGACGCGCTGCCGCGCGAGGCGCTGGTCAGCGTCAGCACCCACGACCTGCCGACCCTCGCCGGCTGGTGGGAAGGGCACGATGTCAGGCTGCGCCAAACCTTGGACCTGTTTCCGAACGACACGATTCGCGATGCCGAGGCGGTGCGTCGCGCGCAGGACCGCGTGCGCCTGATGCTTGCGCTGGAGCGCGCGAAGCTGCTACCCGAGGGCGCGAGCGCCGACGCGCTGCCGCCTGCACTGGATGCGCCGATGATCGAGGCCGTGCACGCCTACGCCGCGGCCGCGCCGTCGCGCCTGATGATGGTGCAGCTCGAAGACGCCCTCGGCCTCGTCGAGCAGGCGAATCTGCCGAGCACCGTCGACGAGCATCCCAACTGGCGCAGAAAGCTCCCGCTCGAGCTGGATGCCTTGTTCGAGAATCCGCGCCTGCAAGCCCTGTTCGCACGGCAGGCCACCCTACGTCCGCATCCACTGCGGTCGGGCGCACCGTCTGCGCACCGGGCGAAAGTCCCGCGCGCGACCTACCGCATCCAGCTCAATCCGTCGTTCACCTTGGACGATGCCGCGCGCATCGTGCCCTACCTCGCCAAGCTCGGCGTCAGCCATCTGTACTGCTCGCCGATCCTGCGCGCGCGCAGCGGCAGCACGCACGGCTACGACATCGTCGATCACCGCGGCATCAATCCGGAGCTCGGCGGCCAGGAAGGCTTCGATCGCCTGCACGCGGTGCTGCGCGCGCACGACATGGGCATCCTGCTCGACATCGTGCCGAACCACATGGGGGTGCTCGACGACGACAACGCCTGGTGGATGGATGTGCTCGAGAACGGGCCGGCATCCGCACACGCGCACTACTTCGACATCGACTGGCATCCGGTCAACGACGAACTCCAGGGCAAGGTGCTGGTGCCGGTACTGGGCGATTACTACGGCAACGTCCTCGCGCGCGGCGAACTCTCGCTCGGCTTCGAGCCCGAGACCGGCGCGTTCGCGGTACGTTATTACGCGCACCGGTTCCCGATCGATCCGCGCGAGTATCCGGCGATCCTGCGACGCGCCGAGGCAGCCCTCGCCGCCGACGTCGACGCCAGCGCGCGGCTCGAGTTTTCGAGCCTCGCCTCCGCCTGCGGCCACCTGCCGCCGCGCGATAGCGACGATCCCGCGGCGCGCGGCGAGCGTGCACGCGACAAGGAATTGCACAAGCAGCGCCTTGCACAGCTCGCGCGGACCTATCCCGGTCTGTCGGTCGCGATCGACGCCGCGCTGGCCGAAATCAACGGGACCGAGCGCCAGCCGCTGCATGCGCTGCTCGAAGCACAGGCCTACCGGCTCGCGTTCTGGCGCGTTGCCAGCGACGAAATCAACTACCGCCGCTTCTTCGACATCAACGATCTCGCCGCGCTGCGCATGGAGGACGAGGAAGTCTTCAATGCGACGCATGCCTTCGTGCTGTCGTTGGCAGCCGAGGGCCGCATCGACGGCCTGCGCATCGACCATCCCGACGGCCTGTTCGATCCGGCGCGCTACTTCCGCCGGCTCCAGCAGGGCTACGCACGGCTCGCCGGCATCGACGCCGGCCTGCCCGAGGGTGGGCGCCCAGCGCGCCCCCTGTACGTCGCAATCGAGAAGATCACCGCGCGCCACGAGCATGTCCCGGCGTCATGGGCCGTGCACGGCACCACCGGCTACCGCTTCGGCGCCGTCTTGAACGGGGTGTTCGTCGATACCGCCGCGCGCAGCCGCATTGACCGCATCTGGCATGCGTTCACGGGCGCCGATTTCGATTTCGAAGAAGCCTGCTATCGCGGCAAGCACCAGACCATGCGCACCGCGCTCGCTTCCGAGCTCACCGTGCTCGCCACCGAGCTGCTGCGCATCGCGCGCGCCGACGTGCGCACGCGTGATTTCACGTTCAACACGCTGCGCCGGGCGCTGGCCGAAGTCGCCGCCTGCATGCCGGTGTACCGCACCTACATCGTGCGCCGCGCCTCGGCGCAGGACCGACGCTACATCGATTGGGCGATCGCCCACGCGACGCATCGAAGCCGCGCGGCGGACACCACCATCTTCAGCTTCGTGCGCCAGGCCCTGCTCGGCCTTGCGCACGAGGGCGCGCCGGTCGCACTCACCAGGCGCGTGCGCCGCTTCGCGATGAAATTCCAGCAATTCACCGCACCGGTCACCGCGAAGGGCGAGGAAGACACGGCGTACTACCTCTTCAACCGGCTCGTTTCGCTGAACGAGGTCGGATCCGATCCGAGCATGTTCGGGGTCACCGTGCGCGCGTTCCACGGCGCGAGCGCGGATCGCGCGCTGCGCTGGCCACACACCCTGCTCGCGACCTCGACGCACGACAACAAACGCTCGGAAGACGTGCGCCTGCGCATCAACGTCATCTCGGAGATGCCGGGCGCTTGGCGGCTGCTGTTGCGCCGCTGGGGCAAGTTGAATGCGCCGCGCAGGCGCAAGCTAGAGGCGGGCCTGGCGCCCTCGCATAACGACGAGTACCTGCTCTACCAGACGCTGCTCGGCACCTTCCCCGGACAGGGTCTCGAGGGTGCGGCGCTGGAGGGCTATGCCGCGCGGATCGTCGCCTATATGTGCAAGGCGGCGCGCGAGGCCAAAGCCCATACCAGCTGGATCAACCCGAACGCCGCCTACGAGGAGGCGCTTTCAGGGTTCGTCGGCGACCTGCTGTCGCGCGCCCACCCAAACGCCTTTCTCGATGACCTGCAGCAGCAGGCAGCGCGCGTGGAGTGGTTCGGCAGCCTGAGTACGCTGTCAATGACGCTGGTGAAATTCACCTCGCCCGGCGTGCCCGATCTCTATCAGGGTAACGAACTGATCGATCTCAGCCTGGTCGATCCCGACAACCGGCGCCCGGTCGACTATGCGCCGCGCGAACAGGTGCTCGACGATCTCAGAGCCCTCGATCCGGTGGATCTCGCGCGCGTTGCGCAGGCGCTCACGGCGACGCCGCAGGACGGACGCGCGAAGCTGCTGATCACCTGGCGCCTGCTCGAGCTGCGCAAACGCCGCCCCGAGCTGCTGCGTGAGGGCGACTACGCCGGGCTCACGGTAGAGGGTTCGCGCGCGGCGCATGTGCTGGCCTACGCGCGCAGCCACGGTCGCCATGTCCTGGTCACGATCGCCGGACGGCTCTTCGCACAGCTGTTGCAAGAGCCCGGCCAGTTGCCGCTGGGCAACGCAGTCTGGGGCGACACCACGGTGGAAATCCCGGGCCTTGCCGACGGCGCCCCGCTCACCAACGTGCTGACCGGCGAGCGGCTTGAGGTGCGTGGCGGGCGTGTTCGCCTCGCCGAAGCCTTTGGCAGTTTTCCGGGCGCGGCGCTGCTGGGAGAGCGGACGTAAAAGGGGTCAGACCAAAACCAAAAAGGGGTCAGACCCGAAAAGCAAAAAGGGGTCAGACCCTTGTGGATAACTTTTTCGAAGCGCGGCGTCACAATGTAGTTAGTTGGTAAAGTTATCCACGAGGGTCTGACCCCATGGTCGCACTTGCTGACATCCGCGCCGCTGCTGCTCGCATCAAGGGCGCAGTCGAGCGCACGCCCTGCCTGCACAGTCGAACGCTGTCGAATCTGACCGGCGCCGACGTCTTTCTGAAATTCGAGAACCTGCAATTCACCGCCTCGTTCAAGGAGCGCGGTGCGCTGAATCGGCTGCTGCTGTTGACGAGCGCCGAGCGCGCGCGGGGCGTGATCGCGATGAGCGCAGGCAATCACGCCCAGGGCGTTGCCTATCACGCCGCTCGGCTCGGCATCCGCGCGGTCATCGTGATGCCGAAGGGCACGCCAAACACCAAGATCAAGAACACGCAGGTGCACGGCGCCGAAGTCGTACTCGAAGGCGACTCGCTTGCCGAGGCCGCGGACCATGCGCAAGCACGCGCCGCAGGCGAAGGCCTGACCTTCATTCACCCCTACGATGACGCTGCCATCATCGCCGGCCAGGGGACGGTCGCACTCGAGATGCTCGAGGATGTGCCGGACATCGACATCCTCGTCGTGCCGATCGGTGGCGGCGGATTGATCTCCGGGATGGCGACGGCCGCCAAGGCTTTGCGCGGCGACCTACGCCTGTTTGGTGTCGAGTCCACGGCCTATAGCGCGATGCACCAGCGCCTGCATGGTCAGCCGGTCGAGGTGGGCGGCGATACGATCGCCGAGGGTCTCGCGGTCCGCGATGTCGGCGAACTGACCTTCGAAATCGTCCAGCGCCTGGTCGAAGACGTTCTACTCGTCGACGAAGCGACGATCGAGCGCGCGATCGTCGCCCTGATCGAAATCGAAAAGACCGTGGCCGAGGGCGCCGGCGCAGCCGGGCTCGCCGCATTGCTTGACCACCCGACCCTGTTTCGCGGCAAACGCGTCGGCATCCCGCTGTGCGGAGGCAACATCGACACACGCGTGCTCGCCGCGGTGCTGATGCGTGGACTCGTGCGCGACGGGCGACTCGTGCGCCTGCGGATCACGATGCCGGATGTCTCGGGCAGCCTGGCGAAGGTGGCGACACTGATCGGCGAGGCCGGCGGCAACATCGTCGAAGTGCAGCACCAGCGCCTGTTCGGCACCGCCTCGGTCCGTTCGCCCGAGGTCGAATTCCTCATCGAAACGCGTGACCGCGCGCATAGCGACGCGATCGTATCGACGCTTAAGAACAACGGCGTGCGGGTGACCGAGGCCTAAAAGGCAAAAAGGGGTCAGACCCTTGTGGATAACTCGAACGGGGTCAGACCCCATTGGATGATCGTTGCCCATCGATAACAAAAAGGGGTCTGACCCCTTTTTAAGTTATCCACAAGGGTCTGACCCCATTTAGGCCGGCACCGAAATCTCGATCAAGTTCAAATCGGGATCGCGCACGTAGACCGAGCGGATCTTCGATACGGCACCGGTTTTCAGCACCGGGCCTTCGAGGATCGGAACACCGGCCGCCGCCAGCTTCTCGACCACCTGCTCGAGTGGTACCGCGGCGATGAAGCACAGGTCGAGCGTGCCCGGAGCGGCGACGTGCGCACGCGGCGTGAATTCCCGGCCCCACTGGTGGACGTTGATCTTCTGATTGCCGAAGCGCAGCGCGAGGCGCTCCTCGGTCGGCGTCCTGAAGCGCTCGAGCTGCATGCCGAGGACGTCCGTGTAGAAGCGGATGCAACCCTCCAGGTCGCGCGTCGTCAGCACGAGGTGGTCGAGGTGATCGATCATGCGGGCCGCCGCCGAAACCGAAACGTTAAAACGTTACTCAGGGACGGCGCTTGAGCATGCGCAGCGGGTCGTATTGGAGGACCGCTTCGCCGTGTTGGTTGACGACGCGATTGGCGAAGCGCACCAACCCGCGGTCGCCCTTCGACGTCAGTCGGTGCTCGGTGACCTCGGCTTCGACGTGGATCGTGTCGCCCACCAGCGTCGAGCGCTTGACCTCGAGCGTGGCGCCGAGAAAGGCGAGCCCGGTGTCCTGCATGCTCGGCAGCAGCAGGCCTTCGGCGAACGCGTACACCATCGCACCGGGCACGACCTTGCCTTTCAAGGCGCGCTCCGAATCGTCATCGACGGTGAACAGCTCTTCGGTGAGCCAGGTCAGGTTCACGAACGCGCCCAGATCGGCCTCGCGCAGCGTGCGGCGGTGGCTGCGAAATCGCATCCCGACCGCCAGGTCTTCGAAATAAAACCCCTGACCGACAAGCGCTGGCGTTTGCGACATGGCCGCGGCCCTCGCGCCTTTGCGCCCTAGCCGTCTCTACTTTTTGTCGAAGTGCGAACGCGCCTGGCCGACCGCCTCGCCCATGCGCTTCCACGCTTCGTCGACTCCACGCATCATGTCCATCCAGGCTTCGGTCGAGGCCGCTTGAAGCTGATGCATGTTGACCATCGCCTCGTCGCGCCGCGAGCGCACGGACGCGAGCTGGCGCTCGTATTCCGCCTTCACGTCGGTTTCGGCGTGTTTTACCATTTCCTCCCAGCGCACCGCTTCGGCATTCCACTGGTCGAGTTGCGACTTCATCTTATCGACATACTCTTCGCGCTTGGTCATGTGGTTCTCCAACCGATAGGATGTTTGCGCGAATCATCATGATCCGCGCATTGATTTTACTCCGCCGCGCCCTGGCTAGACCGCATGCTGCGGATTGACCCGCTCCATCTTGCTTGCCAGCTTGTTGAGCGCGTTTACGTAGGCTTTCGCAGACGCCACGATGACGTCGGTATCGGCGCCGACGCCGTTCACCACCCGTCCACCGCGCGCCAGACGCACCGTCACTTCGCCCTGCGACTCGGTGCCCTGCGTCACCGCATTCACCGAGTACAACAGGAGCTCGGCACCGCTCTTCGCGAGCTGCTCGATCGCCTTGAACGTGGCATCGACGGGGCCGTCGCCCGGCGAATCGGCGCGCTTCTCCGCCCCATCTTCGGTCAGCACCACGGTGGCCTGCGGGCGCTCGCCCATGCCGCTCGACTGGCTCATGTGCACCAGCCGCCAGTGCTCGTCCGACGAGACACCTGCCTCCTGCGAGACCAGCGCCTGCAGATCTTCGTCAAAGATGTCGGCCTTCTTGTCGGCAAGATCCTTGAAGCGCTGGAAGGCCTTGTTGTAGGCGTCTTCGCTGTCCAATTCAACGCCGATCTCCTTCAGGCGCTGCTTGAAGGCGCTGCGGCCCGATAGCTTGCCGAGCACGATCCGGTTGGTCGACCAGCCAACATCCTCGGCGGTCATGATCTCGTAGGTCTCGCGCGCCTTCAGCACGCCATCCTGGTGGATGCCCGAGGCATGCGCGAACGCGTTCGCGCCGACCACGGCCTTGTTCGGCTGCACGACAAAGCCGGTGATCTGGCTCACCAGGCGCGACGTCGGCACGATCTGCGTGGTGTCGAGCCGCGTCTCGAGATTGAAGAAGTCGTTACGCGTGCGCACCGCCATCACGACCTCCTCGAGCGAGGTGTTGCCCGCGCGCTCGCCCAGGCCATTGATCGTGCACTCGACCTGCCGCACACCACCGACCCGAACCGCCGCCAGCGAGTTCGCGACCGCCATGCCGAGATCGTTATGGCAGTGCACGCTCCACACCGCCTTGTCCGAGTTGGATATTTTTTCGCGCAACGTCCGGATGAAAGCGCCGAACTGCTCGGGCACGGCGTAGCCGACCGTATCGGGGATGTTGATCGTCGTCGCGCCCTCGGCGATTGCCGCTTCGAGCACGCGGCAGAGGAAGTCGACCTCGGAACGGCTGGCGTCCTCAGGGGAAAACTCGACGTCCTCGCAAGCGTTCTTCGCGTAGCGCACCGATAACCGGGTCTGCTCGAGCACCTGCTCCGGCGTCATGCGCAGCTTCATTTTCATGTGCAGCGGACTGGTCGCGATGAAGGTGTGGATGCGCCAGGCCTTGGCGCCCGTCAGCGCGTCGATACCACGCTGGATGTCGCGGTCGTTGGCGCGGCACAGGCCGCAGACCACCGAGTCCTTGACCGTGTTGGCGATCGCGCGCACCGCCTCGAAGTCCCCGTTCGAAGAAGCCGGAAACCCGGCCTCGATGACGTCGACGCGCATGCGCTCGAGCGCGCGCGCAATGCGCAGCTTTTCGTCCTTCGTCATCGAGGCGCCCGGGCTCTGCTCGCCGTCGCGCATGGTGGTGTCGAAAATGATTAATCGGTCTGTGCTCATGGTCCGCTCCTGGTCAAGGATTGCGTAAGGTCCTGCCCCCGGCCTCGTGGGCCGGTAGCGTGAAAAACTCGCGTGTGGGTTTGGGAGGTCTGCTAGCGCGCGCGGCGCAGCAGCAGGCCGCCGAGCAGCAGCTCGCGGCCGGAAAGGCGTGTGCAACAGAGGGTTGCTACGGCAGTCATGGTCTCGACTATAACGCGCCCGTTAGGCGCCGGCAAGGGCTCATCCGGGGCGGCCGTCGAGCCGCGGGCGCACGAGCCGCGGCAGGTAGACGATGAAGTAAATGGTGAAGGCACCCGCCCAGAGCCACGCCGCGGCGGCGACGAGGACCGTGTAACCCAGTTCGGGCACGAGTCCGGCGGCGACGCGCGCGAACGCCGCGGCGTGCACCATCAGATAGGCACTCGCCTCCAGGCGACCGACGACGAGCGCGCGACCGGTGTGCCCGAGCGCGGTCCGCGTAATCATGCCGATGACCGTTCCGCCGAGCGCGCCGACACCCAGCGCGTGCAGCGCGACGGGCTGCGCGACCCAGCCCAAGGCATTGAACGCAAGCAGCGCACAGCCGAGCGGTATCCACGCATGCGACAGATGCAGGACCCACAGGATCGGCTGGTCGCGGGTGGCAAACGGCTGCCAGTGCCATTGACGCAGCACGTGCAGTACCGCCGCGAGTAGCGCGGCAGGCGCCACCCACCATGCAGGCAGCGCAAACACGGCACCGACGAACGCCGCAAAGGTCAGACCGAGCGCGGCCGCGTCGAGCCGTGGCTGGCGCCGGACCCCGGCCTGCGGAAACGCGTTCGCAGTGAACCCGGGAATCACCCGACCCGACATGACGACGACAAGAAACAGCACCAGAAAGAGCGCCGCCCGCACCGGCAGATCCGCGGGCCAGTCGAGCAGCTGCGCGTGCTCGAGATGAAACCCGAGGTTGGCGACGCCCAGTGCGACCAGTAGCGCGACCACGAACGCGTTACGCCAGTTGCGCGAGGCGACGATTAACCGCGCCATGATCGCCGCAAGCACGAAGGGAAAGCTGCCGTCGACCAGTCCTGCTGCGAGCGCAGGGCCGGTGAACATCAGCACGCGTGCCGCGAGCCAGAGTGCGGCCAGCGCGACAAGCGCGAAGCCCTCGGGCGTGCGCAGGCCGGTCCACAGACGGCCCGCAGTGAGCAGAAAGCCTGCGACGACCCCGAGCGCAAATCCGAACGTCATTTCATGCTGATGCCAGGCGAGCGGCGAGACGAATCCGTGCCAGGCCTGTCCGCGCAACACCGCGAGCCAGACCAGCACCGACACCGCGGAAAACAGCGCCGCGAGCAGGTAGAACGGGCGGAATCCGAGTGCGAAGAGCGCGAACCCTTCGGGCGGGCCGTCGCGCGCCGGTTCCGAGATCGGGATCATGCGCGGACCCTAATGCGCCGCGCCGTGCACCGACTTAACCCAAGTCAACCGGGCGTGCGCGTAAGTCATTCGGCGCCGCGACCTGCGAGCGCGCGGCCTGCTGGCCGCGCTTAGGCTTCCTTCGACCGCACGCGGCGGCCGAACGCCCACAGCACATAGCCCGACAGCCCGTACGCGAGAATCAGGGTAAAGAGCACCAGCGACGGGCGCACTGCGGTCACGGCGATGCCGGCGACCACTGCAAGCATCGCCCAGAACGGCACGCTCTTTTTGAAGTTGATCTCCTTGAAACTGTAGAACGGCAGGTTGGAGACCATCGTGATACCGGCGAACATCGTGATCAACCACGTCGCCCGCACGAGCCACTCCCCGGGAACGATTTCGAAATCGCTCACCACCCAGACCAGGCCGGCGACCAGCGCCGCCGCCCCGGGGGCCGGGAGCCCCTGGAAATAGCGCTTGTCGACGACATCGATGTTCGTGTTGAATCGCGCCAGGCGCAGCGCTGCCCCCGCGCAGTACACGAAGGCCGCGATCCAGCCAAGCTTGCCCATGTCCTTGAGCGCCCAGACGTAGACGACTAGCGCGGGCGCAGCACCGAACGACACCATGTCGGACAGGCTGTCGTATTGGGCGCCGAACTCGCTCTGGGACCGCGTCAGACGCGCGACGCGGCCATCCAGCCCATCGAGCACCATGGCAATGTAGATCGCCACCGCCGCGACTTCGTATCGCCCGTTCATCGCCTGCACGATCGCGTAAAACCCGGCGAACAGTGCCGCAGTGGTAAACAAATTCGGCAGCAGATAGATTCCGCGCCGGCGCAACCCGATCACCGGGGGCGGACTCGAGGGCGGGATTGAATCGGGCTGATCAGGCACGGTCGGCCAGCCTCGCGAGCACGCTTTCTGCGGCGTACACCTTTTCGCCGAGCGCAGCATTGACCTCGGCGTCGAGCGGAAGATAGACGTCCACCCGCGATCCGAAGCGGATGAATCCGAAGCGCTGTCCGCGTTCGAGCATCGCGCCTGCGTTCACGTCGCACAGTATGCGGCGTGCGATCAGGCCCGCGATCTGGACGCAGGTCACGTCCTGGCCATCGGGCGTGCGCAACCAAAGCGCATTGCGCTCGTTCTCGGTCGAGGCCTTGTCGAGCGCAGCGTTTACGAAGGCACCGGGGTGATACCAGCGCTGGCGCACCTCGCCATCAACCGGGGCGCGGTTCGAATGCACATTGAACACATTCATGAACACCGAGACTTTGAGCGCGTCGCGCTCGAGCCAGGGGTCGCGCGCGTTTTCCACCGCGACGATACGGCCGTCCGCAGGCGAAACGACGGCGCGCGGGTCCTCGGGCACAGTGCGCGGCGGATCGCGAAAAAACTGCACGACGAAGGCCGCACCCAGCCAGAACGGCAGCGACCAACCCCAGCCCGCAATCGCGCCGACGAGCAGGGCAAGCGCCACGCTGCCGGCGACGAAGGGCCAGCCTTCACGCGCGATCAGCGGATGCGGGTACGGCGGCCGCATCGGCTACTTGTTCTTCTCGTCGGCCTCGCGGTTGCGCGCGGCGCCCTGCTCGAGCGCCTTTGCGGCATTGGCGCCTGCCCTGTCGACGGTCTGCTTCGGCATGCGGCCGACCGCCTTCGCCGCCTCGGACTCAGGCGTCTTGTCGCCGCAGGCAGCGAGCGCCACGGCGAACGCAATCAATGACAGGAATCGCATCGTCGGCCGCTAGTTCTTGCTCGTATCGACGAGGCGGTTCTTCTTGATCCAGGGCATCATTTCGCGCAAGCGCGCGCCGACGACCTCGATCGGATGCTCCGCGGTCATGCGCCGGCGGCTGAGCAGGGTCGGTGCGCCGGCGCGGTTCTCGAGCACGAAGTCCTTCGCGTACTCGCCGCTCTGGATGCGACCGAGCGCCTCGCGCATCGCCTGACGCACGCTGTCGTTGATGATCTTCGGCCCGGTCACGTACTCGCCGTACTCGGCATTGTTCGAGATCGAGTAGTTCATCGTTCCGATGCCACCCTCGTAGATCAGGTCCACGATCAGCTTGAGCTCGTGCAGGCATTCGAAATAGGCCATTTCGGGCGCATAGCCTGCCTCGACCAGCGTCTCGAACGAGACCTTGATGAGTTCGACACAGCCGCCGCAAAGCACGGTCTGCTCGCCGAACAGATCGGTCTCGGTCTCTTCCTTGAACGTGGTCTCGATCACGCCGGCCTTGCCGCCGCC
>JAQBBQ010000263.1:0-16812 GCA_032125995.1 Betaproteobacteria bacterium
GCGATCCGCCATTACCAGCGCGCCCACGATACGTTGGCGAGCTGCGCGCAATGCGAACGGCGCGAGCAACACGATATCTGCGATCGCCTTGGGGATTTGCTCGGACCGCTCGGCCGCCGCGAGGAAGCGCACCGGCACTACGAAAGCGTGCGCAGGGCGGCGCAGGAAGGGAGTGACAGGATCTGCGAGGCACGCATTCTGCGCAAGGTCGCCGGCCTGCACTGGGACGCCGGCGCGCGCGAACCGAGCCGCGCCTGCCTGGACGCCGGCCTCGCCTTGGTCAAAGGCGTGGAGAACGAAATCGAGACCGCGCACCTGTATCAGGAGATGGGCCGCTTTGCGTTTCGTACCGGCGACAATCAAGGCGCGATCGACTGGGCCGAGCGCGCGCGCCGACGCTGAAATCGCATTGGGCGTTGCGCAACCGAAATCCGAGGCGCAGCGTGACGCGACGATGGCGGTGGCGAACGCGTTGAACACGCTGGGCGCAGCCACTGCACGGCTCGACCGTCCCGAGGAAGCCGTTGAATATATCGAGCGAAGTATCGCGATCGCCGAGGCCGAAGGACTGTTGCAGGCGGTGTGTCGCAGCTACGCCAATCTCGGCGTGCTCTACGCGAGTTTCAATCCGGGCCGCGCGATCGAGACCTGCAAGACGGGGCTCGACACGGCGAAACGCATCGGCGACCTTGGATTCCAATCGCGCCTCTACGCAAACCTCGCCGTCGCCTACTGCGCGCTCACCAATCAGTGCGATATCGAGGGGCTGCGTGCCGCCGAGGCGGCGATCGATCTCGATCGCCAATTGGGGCAGCTCGATCATCTTGCCGTGCCGCTCGTCGTGCTCGCCCAGATCCATCAATGCCACGGCGATCCGGCGGCCGCGTTGCGTTACTACGAGGAAGCACTCGAACTGGCCGAGAATATGGGCGAGCCGCAGTTGCTGTTTCCGGTTTACGACGGGCTGGGCACGCTGTATCTGGACGAAGGCGATCCGGTCAAGGCAGAGACCTACTTGATCAAGGCAAACGAGGTCTGTGAGCGTGCCGGTCTCGACCGCGACGCGCTGGTGGTGTTACCGTTCCTCTGTTAAGAGAAGGAGAAATCTACATGAGTACTCGCGCACCCGTGCAAGCGGGCGAAGCGGCACCCGAGTTTTCGTTGCCGGCGGTCCATCGGGAAGGCAATGTGTCACTCGGCGATTACCGGGGAAAATCGCCCGTCTTGGTCGCAATCTTCCGCGGTCTGTATTGCCCGTTCTGCCGCCGCGGCATCGCGCAGTTGAGTGCAGTCAGCGACAAACTCCGCGCCGCGGGCGTCGAAACGCTCGCCGTGGTCGCGACCGAAGCCGACAATGCGCGCCTGTATTTCAAGTACCGGCCCTCGAAGATGTCGATCGTCGCCGACCCGGCGTGTTCGACCCACCGTGCGTTCGGACTGCCCTCACCCCCCGTGACCGACGAGCTGATGCAGGCCGTCATGGCGACCAAAATCAATCCCACGGGCGAGTTGCCCGAACCGATGAACCTGATGGATGCTGCGCACAAGCTCGACGAGATGGACGGTCACACACAAACCGAAACTGACAATCGCGATAGCGAAAAGCAACCTACGCAGTTGAAGGGTCAGTTCTTGCTCGATCGCGACGGCATTGTGCGCTGGGCGAACATCGAATGCGGTGGGGAAGGCTTGCCGGGCTTTGGCAAGTTCCCGACCGACGCCGACTTCTTGGCTGCGGTACGCACCTTGGCTTGATCGTCTGGGGGAGGGTGATCCGCTCGCTCACGGGGCTGAGCGCGGGGACGGCAGGCGCCCCTCTCAGGGAACAGAGAACCCAGCGGGTGGCTTTGATCGAGGTCGGCGCGTTCGCCCGCGACGCGCTCGCGGGCGGCGATGGCGAGGTTTGCGCGGTGTTTCGGCGCAGCGTCTATCTTCGCTTTGGCGCGAAGCGTTACGCCTGCATCGGCGACCGCTCGCTCGGGCGTGGCCCGCTGAATGCGCTGGTTTCCGACTGGGGTCGGCTTGCGTCGCTCGCCGTTGGCGACCGCGTTGGACTGTCGAGCGCGGGTGCAACCCTTTGGCGGCCGACGCGACTGCCGCGGTTTGTCAGCGGACCCCGGCTCGCTGCGCGCATCGATGCGCTGACGCGCGCCGCTGCCGGACGCACACCCGGCGAGGGCCTCGGCGGTGCGATCACGGGCGCCACGTCGTCGCTACTGGAATACGCGCGGCCGGCATTGGCGGCGCTCGATCAATGGCTCGCCGGTTCGCCTCGGGACCCGGTCCCGGCGCAGGCGGAAATGCTGATCGGCCTGGGGCCCGGGCTCACGCCCTCGGGCGATGACTATCTGGCCGGCATCCTGATCGCGTTGCGACTGTTCGACCGCGCAGAGGTCGCCGCCGCGCTGTGGCGCTGGCTCGCGACACGCGCGGACCGAGGCACGAGCGAAATCAGCGCTGCCCATCTCGCCGCGGCCGCAGCGGGCGAGGCCCACGAAGCGCTGCATGACTGCCTGAATGCCCTGCTCGGTGCGAAGGCGCCGCGATGGAAAGCGCGTTTCGCACAGCTCGACCGCGTCGGGCACTGCTCGGGTTGGGATGGGCTCGCCGGCGCGCTCGCGGTGGCGCGCCAGGCAATCGGCGGTGCTACTTCTTCGCCGCCTGCGCGTCGTAAAAGTTGAGCATCCGGATCACCTCCGTCGCCTCGGTCCGGCCGAGCGGGCCCGAGCTGTAGCTTGAGTGCAGGATCTTGCCGTTTGCCCCAACGATGAACTCCGACGGCTGGACGATGCCGCGACGCTCCTCCCACCACGATCCGAGCTGATCGGCCTGCGCGCGCGTGACGCCGTAGCCGACCGGAAAGCTCAGGCCGGCGGCGATTTCCTTCGCCTTGTCGATCGGATCGACGCTCGCGGCGACCACCTTTGCGCCCGCCGCGGCGAGCTGGGTCTTCCAGAATTCGAAGCCGGCCAACTGCCGGCGACAGTACGGTCACCAGTGGCCGCGATAGAACAGGATGACCTTGTATTTTGCGTCCAGCCCATCGGGCAGCTCGAGCGTGCTGCCATCCACGAGCTGGAGCGTAAGTTTCGGAAATGCTTCGCCGCCGTCGAGTTTGTTAGCCATGTGAATTCCTCCCGTACGCAGTGTAAGTCAGGAAACGATGGCGGAAAAGAGTGGGAGTCGAACCCACCAGGGACGTCTAACGCCCCTCACCGGATTTGAAGTCCAGGCGCCCCACCGGGGTGCGATTCTCTTCCATTGATTGCATGATCCGATCGCACCAGCACGTGCGAATTGCCGCTGCGTCGGGTGAATCTTATCCGATCGAAATACTCGAGCACCTCGATCGTAAGGTTGCGCCCGATGCCTGAACGGTCGCGGAACCCCGCTGCAGTGATGGCGCCGCGCGCCTGCGCTTCGTCGACCGCGAACTGCTCGAGACGGCCCAGCATCGCGGGCAGGAAGAAGCGTGTCTTCGAGATGCGCACGATGAATCCCTGGCGCGCAAGGCGTGCGAGCGCGGATTCGAGCGGTTTCGGTTCCTGGCCGAGCGCAACGGCGAGCTCGGCGATGCTCGGCGGCCGTAGCGCGCTGTTCTCGAGCTGCGGCGCAAGCTGTTGCCAGAGCGTAGCGTCGGCAGGACTGAGTTGTGGCCGATGCTGTGGCAGGCGCACGCCGAGGCCTTCGCGCACCACCGCGCCCTCGCGCGCGAGTTCGGCTGCGAGCGTGGCGAGCGCCGCGCGCGGCATGCGAATCCCGCTGCCCTCGAGAAGTCGGTCTTCAGGTGCGCCGACCAGATCAGGCGAACGCCGATGCCAGGCATCGAGCGCGGCGAGCGCGGTCTCGCGCAGCGCGGACCAACGCGCCGGTGCGTAGCCAAGGCGCCCCGCGGCGCCCGACACGGTCTTCATGGCGACGCGCTCGAAGAGGCGCTCGGCCGCCGCGGCGCTCAGGTTGCGGTTTTCAGCGAAGCGCGCGAGGTCGAGCCCGCTCGCCGCTTCGCCTAGAAGCGTCGATAGCGCTTCGCCATCATCGTCGAGCTCCATTGCGGTGAGGAAGGCGATGCGTTCGGGCTTCGCGCGGCCGCGCGGCGGCGGAAAGACGTCGATCACGACACCGCCGCCGAGGGTGCGGCGTGCCGTCTGGTCGCGCACGATGAAGCGATCGCCGCGCAGCGCGCCGATCGGCTGCTCGAGGACGAGCTGCACCCGGCCGGATGCCCCGGGGGCAAGCACCTCGTCTTCGAGCAGTGCGACGCGCCCGGTCGCATGCGCTGCGCCAAGGTGCAGGTGAACAGGGGTCCAGTGCTTGAACGGCTTCGCCTCTCCGGCGAGGACGCGAAGGCGCGCGTCAATCCTGCGCACCGCCGGCGGAACATTTCCGGCGACGATCCAGTCGCCGCGCGCGATCTGCGTGCGTCCCAGCGCTGCGCCGGCAAGGTTTAACGCGCAGCGCTGCCCGGCGTGACCGCGCTCGGTCTTCGTGTTCTGCCCATGGATCGCGCGCACCCGCGCCTCGACGCCGGCGAGAAGCGCGCGCACCGGCTCGCCCACGGCGATCGTGCCGCTCACCGCGGTCCCGGTGACGACAAGCCCGGCGCCCGCGACGCTGAAGCAGCGATCGACGGCGAGGCGGAAATTGCCCTGCGCGTCCCGCGCCTCCAGCGCGCGCGCGCTCCGCTCGAGTGATGTCTTGAGCGCGTCGACACCTTCGCCACGCACCGCCGAGAGCGGAAAAATCGGCACGCCGGCAAGCCGCGTCGGCGCAAGGAGGGCCTGCACCTCGCGCGTGACGTCCGCCACCCGCTCGGGCGCGACGCGGTCCACCTTGGTGAGCGCGACTGCGCCGCGGCGCACGCCGAGCTGGTCGACGATCGCCAGATGCTCGATCGTCTGCGGCATCGGGCCGTCGTCTGCGGCGACGACGAGGAGCACGAAGTCGACCCCCGAGACGCCGCACAGCATGTTGTGGATGAAACGCTCGTGACCCGGCACATCGACGAAGCCGATCACCGGACCGTCGGCCAGCGGCAGGTAGGCAAAGCCGAGATCGATGGTGAGGCCGCGGCGCTTCTCGTCCGGCAGCCGGTCGGTGTCGACGCCGGTGAGCGCCTTGACGAGGCTCGTCTTACCGTGGTCGACGTGCCCCGCAGTGGCGACGATCATGGCGCAAGCCGATCGAGTTGTGCGGCGAACGCCGCCTCGTCCTCCAGGCAGCGCAGATCGAGGATGAAGGCGCCGTCCTGGAGTCGGCCGAGTACCGGCACCGGAAGCGCGCGAAATGCCGCAGCCAAGCGTACGTTGCCCGGGCGCAGCGCGAGCCCGGCGCTCGCGATGCGCTGCGTGGGCAGGGCACCGCTGCCAATCTGGCTCTCGCAGTCGACCACCTCGACGCGCGCTTGTCCTTTGACCGCCGCGCGCACCGCCGGGCAAAGCTGCGCGGCGAGCGCGCGCAGCTCGTCGAGCGGTCGGGCGAGGAGCCGCAGCGTCGGCAGGCGCTCAACGAGTCGATCGGGATCCGCGTAAAGCTGCAGCACCGCAGCGAGCGCGGCGAGCGTCAGCTTGTCCACCCGCAGTGCGCGCTTCATGGGATTGCGCCGGATGCGATCGATGAGCGCCTTGCGGCCGACGATGATCCCCGCCTGCGGCCCGCCGAGCAGCTTGTCTGCGCTGAAGGTCACGATATCGGCGCCCGCGTTCAGTGCATCCGCGGCGCTCGGCTCCTGCGGCAGGCCAAAGCGGCGCAGGTCCACCAGCGTGCCGCTGCCGAGATCGACGACGAAGGGAACGTCGCGTTCCCGGCACAGGCCTGCGAGCGCGGCCTCGTCGACCGCCGCGGTGAAGCCTTCGATTGCATAGTTACTGGTATGGACCTTGAGCACGGCCCCGGTCTTCGGGCCGATGGCACCGGCGAAATCTGCCAGGTGCGTGCGGTTCGTCGTGCCGACCTCGCGCAAGCGGCACCCGGCGCGCGCGACGATTTCCGGCATACGGAACGAACCGCCGATTTCGATCAGTTCGCCGCGCGAGGTCGGCACTTCCTTGCGGTTTGCCAGCGTATTGAGAACCAGCAGCACCGCGGCCGCATTGTTGTTCACCACGGTGGCCGCCTCGGCGCCGGTCAGACGGCACAGGATCGCCTCGACGTGCGTATCGCGCTCTCCGCGGCGCCCGGCGTCCAGGTCGTACTCGAGATTGACCGGGCTGCGCGCAGCAGCGACGACGGCCTCGATCGCTTCGGGCGGCAGCAGCGCGCGCCCGAGATTGGTATGCAGCACCGTGCCGGTCAGATTGAACACTGAGCGAAGCGAAGGCGCGCCTTCGCGCGCCAGTCGCGCGTCGACTTGGCGCAGGATTTCGCTCTCGCTCGCGGCCGGCGTCCGCGCGGCACGCAACGCGGCGAGCACCCGGCGAATGGCCTCTGTCACCGCCGTCCGGCCGTGCGTCGCGAGCAGCGCTTCGGCCTCGGGGCCGCGCAGCAGGCGGTCGACGGCGGGTAGGGACGCGAGCGGAGATGCGCTGGGATTCACCGATTCACCATGCGTGACGCGACGCAAAAGACCTATCATAGCGAACGTCCGTCAGTCTCGAGTGGAGTACGCATATGAGCGCCAAACTACCCGTCGACCCTGAGCGGCTTCGCGAGGAGGTGAAGAGCAAGTACCGCGAAGTAGCCGTCGACCCCCACGGGAACTATCACTTCCACACCGGCCGCCGGGCCGCGAAGCGCGTTGGCTACGACCGCTTAGTCGTCGACCGCATGCCCGATGCCGCGATCGAGTCCTTTGCCGGTGTCGCGAACCCCTTCGCGCTCCGGCAGCTCGAGGCAGGCGAGAAGGTCGTCGATACCGGCTCTGGCGCAGGCTTTGATTGCTTCATTGCCGCGCAGCAGGTCGGACCGACCGGGCGCGTCGTCGGCATCGACATGCTTGCCGAGATGCTCGCCAGGTCGCGCGCTGCGGCCAAGGAGATGGAACTCGATAATGTGGAGTTCCGCGAAGGCATCATCGAAGCCATGCCGGTCGAGGACGGCTGGGCCGATGTGGTCATCAGTAACGGCGTCCTCAACCTGTGCGCCGACAAGAAGCGCGCCTTCGAGGAGATCTGGCGCGTGTTGCGCCCGGGCGGACGGCTTCAGTTTGCCGACATTGCGAATGGCAAGCCGGTTCCGGAATCGGCGATCCACGACATCGACTTGTGGACTGCGTGAATCGCCGGCGGCCTTCCGTGTGAAGGCTGGCGGGCGATGATGCGGGAGATCGGATTCGTCGACATCGAGATCGGTGCGCCCTGCGATACGTTCGGCGAAGCCTCCGGCGAGAAGAACGCGCGTCTTTTCGAAGTCTTCGGGTACCCGTTTCTCGCGCGCAAACCGAAGTAGCCGCGCCTGAGTCAGCGCCGGCGCGTCGTTTACCCGTTCAGATCGATGGCGTAGACTTTGAGCGCGGCGGTCGGTTATTCCACCGTCGGTCGTATTGACTTTTCTAGGAGGGAAAATGTCATCTCGAATCAAACCGTTGAAGCCGGGCGAGAGCCCGGATCCGCAGGTCAATGAAATCCTTTCGCAAATGGCTGATGGCTGGTGGAACGACTCCGCCATGATGGGCGTCATCGGCCGCTGCCCGGCGATGGTCAAGGCGATCGTCGGCGTGTTCGGATCGTTTTTCGGCACCGGAAAAATCGAGCCGCACATCCACGAATTGATGCGGCTGAAGACCGGTCAGATAAACGACTGCGCGTATTGAATGACCGTACGTACGGCCGCCGTGCGCGGCCCCGTAGCGGAAAGAGAAGCGGCGTGTTCCAAGCACCAACCGAAGGCGGGCGGTAGCCTGAACGAGCGTGAGGCGCTGGCAGTGTCGTTTGCAGAGCGTATTGCGTTGGATCCTCACACGGTCGATGACGCGTTCTATGCGTCGCTGAAAAAGGTGTTCAGCGACGAAGAGATCGTCGAGATGGTGTTTGCCTGTGGCATTTTCAATTGGGGCAACAAGTTCAACATCACGCTGAAAATGGACTCGACCGCAGAAAGCGCGTATCCGACCAACATGGAATACCGGCAGGAGCAAATCGCCTAATGATCGACGAGCTAGACGGGGCGGGTGTGCGCGATGTGCTGGACACCGAGCAGCGCGGGGTGGTCATCGACTTCTGGTCACCGTGGTGCGCGCCCTGTCGATCTCTTCGTCCCCACCTGAACCGGCTCGCGCAGGCGCGCGAGACGGGGTGGCGGTTCATCGCCGTTAATACCGAGACGCATCCGGATGCGGCTGAACAGTTCGCTGTGACGTCGCTGCCGACACTGGTGTTGTTTCGCCGCGGTGCGGAGCTGTATCGGTTCACCGGCGCGGCGTTGCCGTCGGCGATGGACGACAAGCTCGAGGAACTGACGCCATTGCAGGCCTGACGCGGACGTCAGCCGCGATCTAGGCCCAAGAGATCCTGAAACGCCGGCTGTAGCTCTTCGAGTTCGGTATCAATTGAGTCCGGCAAGGATTGCGCGAATAGGTCGAGCAAGACCAATGCGTTGACGCTGCTGTCGCCGCCCTCGACACGGATTGCGCCGAGCCGCTCGGCCATCTTTGCATTGACCTGCTGAAGCTCCTCGTAGTGCGCTTTCAAGCCATCAAGCCCGGTATCCGCCGTCCTGCCCTGCTGCCTGAGGAAATACTGCGCGAGCAGATAGGTCGAGACGACGCGGTAGACGGTTTCTTCCTTGCTCGAAAACGGCAAATGGTAATGCGCCATCGGCTTCAGGAATGCGATGCGCGGACAATCGCTGCTGGCGGAGAGCAGACCCATCAATGAACGCAGGACCCGCTGCACGCTGGTGCGCGTGGTGACGGTGCGCTCGTCCGATTCCACCTGTGCGGTCACCTCGTCATAGGAGCGCACTTTGTCGAACAGCTCGATCAACGGCAACAAGCGGACTGCCATCGGGCAACGTGCCGTATCCGACGTCGACAGCGGGCAATTGGCACACTGGTGGAAGTCAAGTGCAGTCCACGGCGGCAAGTCCGCCTCGACCTCGCCAGTGACCACGGGCCTGACCTGCAGCGATTCCGCCCGACCATCGGGAAATTGAAAGTGGTAGACCAGCTTCGCCAAGAGCGTTTACCTTATCCAGTCGTGCAATAGTACTGCCGTAGTACTGCCGTACCGCCGATGCGGCGCGCGTCGTGTGCGCTTGAGGTCGAACGCGGACGCTGGCGTGTTCGCCCGTTGCCGTGCACCACTGACCAGAATCGGCGGCGGGTTCAACCGATCGGTGACTTGGCCGCGTCGCCTAGCCTTCCGTCCGCACAACAGGACCCAGGCGATCGAGAAATTCCGCCACCAGCGTGTTCACTCTGTACGGAAACTCCCAACCGGGAAAACCACCGGCATTCGCGATCACGCGACGCTCAGCGCGCGGTAGCAGCTGTTCGAGATGATCGGCCGCGGCGATGAAGTCGGCGACATCGTGCACGCCGTTGTAGAGCAGCACCGGCAGGTCGATTGCGCCCAGCATGGCGTCGCTCACGTCGACCGGCGCGGGCGTACCGGGCTCGAACCACGGCCGCCCGGAGAAATCGGCGATCATCTCGCGGTGTGCCTCGGCACGACACTCGATCGGACGCTCGCGCATGACCGCGAACCACGCGGACTTGTCGAACCACGCGCGTCGCGCTGCCCCGATGCCTTCTTCGATTGCAATGCGCTGCATCCGTGTGACGGTGTCGGCAACGCTCGTCATGGGGCGTCCCGGCAGCACCGCGCCTTCGAGGACAAGTGCGCTGAAGCGCGCGGCATCGTGACTTGCAAGGAGCAGCGCGATCGCCGCGCCGGTGTGCGTTCCCCAGAAGATGCAGGGCGTGGCGGAACCAATGACGGCATCGATGGTGTCGCGCACCGCATCGGCGAACTCGCCATGGCCATAGGGCCCGACCATTGCACTCGAGGCGCCGTGCGCAGGCAGGTCGATCAGCAGCAGGCGATAGCGATCGCGGAACGCGTCAATCTGCCCTGAAAATACGCGCCGATCCTGCGAAAAGCCGTGCACCAACACGAGCCAGGGCGCCGCCGCGGGCGCATCGGAAATCGTTGCGTGCGCCGCGCTACTCATCTCCGCGCGATATGGCGCCACCGACGCTAGGGACGCTTTAGCTTCGGCAGCGTGATCGTGGTGTCGCCAGTGTGGCTCGTCCTGCCCGTGTCGTCCGGTGATGGTGGTGCTGTGGGCGCCGCAGTTGCAGCTGGATCAGGCGCAGCGGGATTGAGGGCGGCAACGGGTTCAGCGGCCACCTCGGCTTCGGTGACGGTCTCGGCCAGATCGGGCGCAGGCGGCGCCTTCATGTCCGGCATGCGGAACGGCATCATCGATTCGAACGCGCGCGCCGCGCGCAGCACGATTGCATCGGCGTAGCGCGGGCCGACGATCTGCAGGCCGACCGGCAGGCCGGACGCGGTCAACCCGCAGGGCACCGTCGCCGCGGGCTGCTGGGTGAGGTTGAACGGATAGCTGAACGGCGTCCACTCGGTCCAGCGCTTCATCCCGCTGCCCTCGGGAACTTCCTTGCCGGCCTCGAACGCTGGGATCGGCAGCGTCGGGGTCAGCAGCAGGTCGTACTGCGTGTGAAAGGCGTTCATCGCGACGCCGAGCGCGGCGCGACTCAGCGCTGCGTCCATGTGCTGCTTGAGGGTGAGCTTCGCGCCCTCGGTAGCCACTTCGCGCAGGCCTGGATCGATGAGCTTGCGCTGCTCGGCCGGAACGCCTGCCACGACGTAGGCCGCTCCCGCGTACCAGTGCACGCGGAAGATCTCGGCCGGGTTTTCGAATCCGGGTCCAACCTCTTCGATGTGCGCGCCGAGGTTGGCGAAGACCTGCACGGCTTCGCGCACCAGCGCGGCAACTTCGGGATTGACCTTGACGTAGCCGAGGTCGGGCGAGTAGGCGATGCGCAGGCCCCGGATGCCGTCCTCGAGACCGACCCGGTAGTCGCGCGGATCGTAGGGCAGGGCGGTCCAGTCGCGCGCATCGGGCAGCGTGAGCACGTTCATCATCAGCGCGGCGTCGGCCACCGTGCGCGTGATCGGTCCGAGGTGCGCCACGGTACCGAAGGGCGACAGCGGCCATGCGGGCACGCGCCCGAAGGAGGGCTTGAGGCCGAACAGGCCGGTGAATCCGCAGGGAATGCGGATCGAGCCCCCGCCGTCGGTGCCGATCGTCAGCGGCCCCATTCCGGCGGCCACCGCCGCCGCGCCGCCACCGGAGGATCCGCCCGGCGTGCAGCCGGTGTTCCAGGGGTTGCGCGTAATCCCGGTCAGCGCACTGTCGGTGACCCCCTTCCAACCGAATTCGGGTGTCGTCGTCTTGCCCAGCAGCACCGCGCCCGCCTCGCGCAGACGCGCAACCGCGGGCGCATCGTCATTCCACGGGCCTTTGGCATTGACCGTGCTCGAGCCGCGCAGCGTCGGCCAGCCCTTGGTCAGCAGGATGTCCTTGATCGACGCCGGCACGCCGTCGAGCAGGCCCATCGGCTCGCCCTTGGCCCAGCGCGCTTCGGAGGCTTTCGCCGAGTTCAGCGCGTCCGGGGCGGTGAAGTTGAAGGCGTTCAGGCGGGGGTTCAGCTCTTCGATGCGCACCAGGGCGGCGCGTACCACATCGACCGGCGAGAGCACCTTCGCGCGGTAGAGTTGAAGGAGCTGGGTCGCGGATAGATTGCACAGATCGTCGCTCATGCCGCCATATTATGCTTTTTGTCGCATCGGTGTCCCGGTTGCGCTGTGTCAATTGGGGCCTGCGGTTGGTGGGCCGTCGGCGCGCGGGATCAGGCGCCCTTCACGCAAAGCACCTGCTTCAATGTATGCACGACCTCCACGAGATCGCGCTGATCCGCCATGACCTCATCGATGTCCTTGTAGGCACCCGGAATCTCATCCAGCACGGCATCGTCCTTGCGGCACTCGACCCCCTGGGTTTGCACCTTGAGATCCGCCACCGTGAACTGCCGCCGGGCCTCCTTGCGGCCCATCTTGCGGCCCGCGCCGTGCGCGCAAGAGTGATAACTGTCCGGGTTCCCAAGCCCGCGGACGATGAACGAACGCTGCCCCATGCTGCCGGGGATGATGCCGAGGTCGCCCGCGCGCGCGCGGATCGCACCCTTGCGCGTCACCCACAGATCGCGACCGAAATGCGATTCCCGATCGACGTAGTTGTGGTGGCAGTTGATCAGCTGATCGGCCGTTTGGAACGCCGGCAGGTGCCGACGCAGCACATCGAGAATGCGCCGCATCATTTCGTCGCGGTTCTCGAACGCATAGCGCTGCGCCCACGCGACGGCGCGAATGTAGTCGGCGAAGTGCGCGGTGCCTTCGGCTAAGTAAGCGAGATCTCGATCGGGCAGATTGATGAAGTGGCTGCGCATCTCTTCGCGCGCCAGGGCGATGAAATACTGCCCGATCGCGTTGCCGATCCCGCGGCTGCCCGAATGCAGCATCACCCACAGCGCGTCCTCGGCGTCGATACACAGCTCGATGAAGTGATTGCCTCCGCCAAGCGACCCGAACTGCGACGCGATGATCTTCGCTGCGGGGTCTTTACGCCGAGCGAACGCTTTCGGATGCGCGTTCTCCAGCCAGCGGAAGTCCGCGTAAAGCGCCGCCGCAGCCGATTCGTTCTGCAGCGCCGGCGGATTCTTTTCGAATCCGGTCGGCACCACCTGCTCGATGTCCGAGCGAATCTGCGCAAGGCCCTCGGGCAAGTGTTCGGCGCGCGCGCCCGCAAGGCGCACCGCCATCATTCCACAGCCGAGGTCCACGCCCACCGCGGCCGGGATGATCGCGTCTCGGGTTGCGATCACGCTGCCCACCGTCGCCCCGATCCCGTAATGCACATCGGGCATGGCGGCGACGCCGTGCGGGTCGATGAACGGCAGCGTCGCAATATTCCGCAACTGCTGCAGCGCCGCGTCCTCGATGTGCTCGGCCCAGAGCTTGATCGGTCTCGATCCGGGGGTGTGGATGACTTGCATGTCTAGGCGAACGGAGGCGAACGGGGTCAGACCCCTGTGGATAACTACGCAGGCACGACCATGGGGTCAGACCCCCTTTGGATGACCGCTGGCCTTCGTTGATCAAAAAAAGGGTCTGACCCCATTTTGCTTTTGCCCTTATCTTTTTACGCGACCAGATAGCCCTCGATCGCGCCCCGCATGTCATCGGGAATCGGAATCGAGCGCCCGGAGTCGAGGTCGAGAAAGCACACCGTCTGGGTGATGGTGAGATGCTCGACGCCGTCCTTGAGACCGCGGTAGGAGAGCTGCATCGAGGTCCGGCCCACCTTGAGCACGCGAATTTCGAAATGCAGCGTCTCGCCGATGCGGAAGGGTTTCTTGAAGTCGCAGTGAATCGAGACGGTCGGCGTGCCGACGCGGCGCGTCATCAGCATCTCCGAATGGGTGTGGCCGAGCCCGTGGGTGAACCAGTCCTCGAGCGCGGAGTGCGCCATGTCGAAGAACTCGGGGAAGTAGACGATCCCGGCCGGATCGCAGTGCGAGAAGCGGACCTGCTGCTCGTGGGTGAAGACCTTTGCCACTGTGTTGCCCCCTGTCATTGTCGATCGCGTGCCCAACGTGGCGCGAGCAGGCGCCGCTTGCCATCGGCGGTCAGCGCGGCGCCCGCTTCGTCGCGCGCCTCGCGGTCCCACAGCTCACAGGTCACTTGCTTGTGTTTCTGATCGAGACCTTCGCAATAGTTAGAGTAGCGGCAGACCAGCACCGCGTCGCCGTGCCCCGTGCGTACTTTTTCGAACCAGTCCGGATCGGCGAGCGCCTGGCGCGCGAAGCCGATGATGTCGGCTTGTTCCGAGCGCAGCAACGCCTCGGTCTGCTCGAAACCGTGCATGCCGCCCGCCACCACCACCGGGGTCTCGAATCCCGCGGCGCGCACCGCGGCGCGGATCTGTGCGGTTGCGGCAACGTTGCGACCGAAAGGGCCGAAGGCATCCGAATGGCGCGCCGGCATGCACTCGTAGCCGCTGCGGCCGGTGTAGGGATAGACCGCCCAGCCGACCGCGGGCTGCTTGGCGTCGTCGAACTTGCCGCCACGCGAGAGCGACAGGAAGTCCATGCCGGCGCGCGCGAAGGCGACCCCAAAGGCGCTGGCGTCGTCGACCCCGCTGCCGCCTTTGATGCACTCGTCAGCAAGGGCACGGCAGCCGACGACGAAATCCGTTCCGGTCGCCGCGCGTACGGCTTCGTAGACTTCGAGCGGCAGGCGCAGGCGTGCCGCGCGCGACCCGCCGTAGCCGTCGCTGCGCGTGTTGGTCGCCGACAGGAAGGAGGCCATGGTGTAGGCGTGCGCATAGTGCAGCTCGACGCCGTCGAAACCGACGCGCTCGGCGCGCTGCGCGGCCGCGGCGAACAGAGCGGGGAGCACCTGCGGTAGTTCGGCAACTTGCGGCAGCTGTACGTCGGTGACCCGCTCGCGGTAGCCGAAGCGCAGCGCCTCCAGATCGTGCGCTGACAGCAGGCGTTCGAGTTCGTCCTCGGGCAGCGTGCGCAGATGCTCGCGCAGTCGCGCTTCGGGCCAGTCGCGCGCGCCAAGCGCCTCGCGCAACGCCTCGGTCACCCGCAGAAAACGCGCGAAGAATTTTGCCGGATCGGGGCGGCGCCGAACGGCGAGAAAGTCGATTAGCTGAATGAACAGCTTGGTTTGTCCGCCGCTCGCTTCGCGCACCGCCTCGACGATGCGGTGAAGCCCCGGAATGAAACGATCATCACCGATACGCAGGAGCGGCCCGCTCGGGATGTCGCGCACCCCGGTCGCTTCGACTACCAGCGCACCGGGCCGGCCTTCGGCGAAGCGCCGGTACCAGGCGATGACGTCGTCGGTGGCAAAGCCGTCGTCGGTCGCGCGCCACGGCACCATCGCCGGCACCCAGGTGCGCGAGTTGAGATTGAGCCGCCCGAGCGCGAGCGGCTGAAACAGGCGCGCACGCGCGGCCTCGTCGGCGCGCGGCCAGCGTCCCGGCTGCGCCGGATAGAGGATTTTTTCCGCAGGTTTCCACATCGCCTGACGTCGATCCGGTTCAGCCCCTCGCCCAGTGCGCGAGCGCATCGGCGCGCCCGATCAGCCAGGCCCCACCCAGCGCATCCGGCAGCACACAGGAACACAGATCATCAGGACGCTGGCGGATCGCGCAGCCCAGCGCCTCGAGGCCTGCGGCGAACGCCGGCGGATCGCTGCAGGCGAGTGCGTAGCCGGCGAGCGCGGGGGCGGGTGGCGCCGCGCCGAGCAGTGCAGTGCAGGCCGCCTGGGTGCCGATGAGCACGGTGCCGCGCGCCGTGTCCAATCGCACGAAGTCGCCGCGCCGCGCGGGCAGCAGCGCGGCAAAACGCGCGAAGCGCGCGCCGGCCTCGACCGGGTCATCGCTGCACACGATTACTGCAGCGAGTGCGACGACGCCGTTGCTATGGCGAAGATACCGCGGCTGCCAGAGGCATTCGGGCGTACGTTGCTCGCAGAACTGAACGCGTCCCTCGGGCATCCGCTCGGGCGCCACGCGCTGAACTGCGAAGCGGGCGGGCCGGACTTCCACGCCGTTCGACGTTTCGACATCGACCTCGCGTCGCAGATCGACGAGCGGCAGCGGATCGAAGTCGTGGCGCGCGAGACGTGCGTAATCCTCTTCCGCGCTCGGCGTGCCGAAGGCGAGGATGTGGACGCCGTCATAGCGCGCCATCTGCGCGCGCGTGCGTCGGCTGGTCGCCGTGTCGAGCGTCGGCGTAAGAATCTCGAGATAGCCCTGTTCGAGCATCACGCAACGGTTCGACTGACCCGCGGGCATTTCGTTTCCATCCGCATCGCGCGTCGATTGATCGGAGCGCGGCGTGGCGACAAAACCGAGCGACATGAGCACCGCCACCGCGGCGTCCAGGTCCTCGACGAAGTGCGCGATGTGGTCGATGACCAGATCGCCCGGCGCGGGGCGCTGGCGTTGTGCGACGTCGTCGGCGATCTGCGTCATCTGTGAGCTCGATGCAATAATAGTCGCATGAACAAACCCGCGGAGCCGACGGCGAGCGGTATTATTCGGTCGACTTTTCGGCGACCGACCATGCGGCGGTGACGTGAATGGCGAAATCCGGCTCCGATTCTGAATCCGAGCGCCCCGATGGCCTGATCGCGCGCGGCCATCACGACATGGGCGGCCTGCCTGCGGGCCGCGTCGAGCCGAGCGAGCACGACCACGCGGAATGGGAGCGCCGCGTCGACGCGCTCATGGTGCTGCTGTCGGGCGTGAAGGGCGACACGCCGCGCTTAACGGTGGACGAGCTGCGCAAAAACATCGAGGCGATCGGGCCGGAGGCCTACGAGAAGATGGGCTACTACGAGCGCTGGGTGACGTCGATCACCCAGACCATGATCCAGCGCGGAATCGTTACGACCGACGAGCTGGGGCGCAAGATGGAACAGGTCCGCGCACGCCAGGAAGCGGCATGCAAGAAATAGCTGGCGCGGGCCAGTATCCGACGCGCCATCCGTCGGTTCCGACGCAGTTTGCGCCGGGCGATCGCGTGCGCGTGCGCGCGACGGCACCGCTCGGCCACATCCGCACGCCGTTCTATATCCGCGGCCATGTCGGCATGATCGAGCGTTACTGCGGGGCGTATCCGAATCCAGAGGAACTTGCGCAGATGCGCGATGGCCTGCCCGCGCAGCCGCTGTACCGGGTGCGCTTTCTGCAGTCCGACGTCTGGCCTGATTACGCTGGTCGACCCGAAGACACGATCGATATCGAGATCTTTCAGCATTGGTTGGAGGGCTC
>JAQBBQ010000264.1:0-10620 GCA_032125995.1 Betaproteobacteria bacterium
GCATGCGCCAGTGCGCCAATGTGCTTCGCCGCAGTGAAGCCACCGCAGCAGCACAGGTCGGGCTGCGCGATGTCGACCGACTCCTGCGCAAGAAAGTTACGGAAACCGAACAGCGTGTACTCGTTCTCGCCGCCGGCGATCGGGATGTCGAGCGCGTCGCGCACTGCGCGGTAGCCCTCGGGAAATTCCGGCGCCACCGGCTCCTCGTACCAGCGCAGCCCGATGTCCTCGAGTTCGCGTCCGAGCCGGATCGCGTCGGCCACGCCATAGGCATGGTTGGTGTCGATCATCAGCGTCGCAGGTTTTCCGGCGAGCGCATCGCGCACCGCCTGCATCACCTCGAGGTCATCGTCGATGCCGAAGCCGAGCTTGACCTTCATCGCGCGAAAGCCGTTGTTCCAATGTGCCGTGGCTTCGGCCGCCAGTCGCTTCGCCTCGCCCTGCCCCTGGATGCGGTAAAACCCCGTCGCGTAGGCCTCGACCCGCGTTCGAAACGCGCCGCCCAGCAGGCGGTGCACCGGCACGCCGAGCGACTTGCCGGCAATGTCCCACAGCGCGATGTCGACGCCGGACAGTGCGCCCATCATCGCGCCCTTCTGGCCGTAGTCGCGCGTGTGGTGATACATCCGGTGCCACAGCACTTCGAGGTCGCGCGGATCGGCGCCGATGAGAATCGGCTTAAGCGCATGCTCGATCGCGGCCGCCGCAATCTGGGGCGGCTGCAGGCCCATGCAGATCGACTCGCCCCAGCCGGTGAGCCCGCTGTCGGTGATCACCTCGACCAGCGTCGCGCCGCGCGCCTTCACCCAACCCTGCGAGTAGGCGAACGGCGTCTCGAGCGGCGTCGACAGGCAGTAGGTTCGGATGTCGGCGATCTTCATGCAGCCCCCTTCCAGGCATCGGGATTGACCAGATGCACCGGGCGCCGGCCGAGCGAGACATCGACAATGCTCTGCAGGCCGGCCGAAGCAATGTCGTGGAAGCACTCGTCGGTCCAGCACAGCGCGTGCGGTGTGACGATCACGTTGTCCATTTTCAGCAGTGGATTGTTCGGGTCGACCGGCTCCTGCTCGAAGACGTCGAGCCCGGCGCCCGCGATGCGGCCGGCCTGCAGCGTTTCGATCAATGCCAGTTCGTCGGCCACCGGTCCGCGCGCCATGTTGATGAAGAAGGCGGTGGGCTTCATGAGGGCAAACTGCGCTGCGCCGATGAGGTGAAAGGTTTCGTCGTTCAGCAGGCAGCTGACGACGATGAAGTCAGATTCGCGCATCAGCTGATCGAGCGGCACCCGCGTCGCGTTGAGCGGCGCGAGCACGGCGTCGTCGACGTAGGGATCGGCGACGATGAAGCGCATGCCGAAGGGCTGTGCAACGCGCAGCAGCTCCAATCCGATGCCCCCCGCACCGACGATGCCGAGCGTGCGCCCGATCAGTCCGACGCCCATGTGGTTGGTGCGATCGGTCCAGTTTCCCGCGCGCGTCAGGCGATCCTTGGCGAACAGCCGACCGCTGAGGGCGAAAAGCATCGTCAGCGAGGCCACCGCAACGGGGCGCCGGATGGCGATCGGTGTATTGGTGACGAGAATCCCGCGTTCGGTCATCGCCGGCACGTCGACCGAGTCGTAGCCGACGCCGTGGCGGGCGAAGATCTTCACCCGGCAGTCGCTGCGCGCGACCGAGGCGCGTGTCGCCCGCGGCGAATTGATGTAGAGCCCGTCGTAGCGCGCGGCGAGGTCCGGCGTCACCTCACGGATCGACTCGGGCAAATAGCCCCACTCGAGCGCCGGGTTTTCCTTCAGCACCTCGAGCGCGCGCGCCCCGAACGAGGGTTCCCCCTTCGCATCGAGCACGTCGCGTGTAATGCCAAGCTTGAACGTCATGCAGTCCCCCGCAATGGCGCGAGCGTGCGCCGGATCGCCGCCTGCAACAGCGTCTGGTCGAGGCCCGCGGCAATCATGTTGAAGCCGAATTCGCGGTAGCGTTTTGCCCAGACTTCGTCGGCCGCCATGAAGCCCAGGCCTTTGCCGTGGCGCCGCGCGGCGGCAACGATGGTCTTGATCGCCGCCAGGTAGGTCGGGTGCTCGAACTCCCCCGGAATACCGAGGAAGTTGGTGATGTCGAAATGTCCGAGCCACAGCACGTCGACGCCCGGCGTCGCCGCAATGGCTTCGACCTCGGCAAGCCCGCGCTCGGATTCGATCTGGGCGATCACCAGCGTACGTTCGTTCAGCCCCGCGACCTTCGCCTTGACATCGCCGCCGCCGTAGTCGTCCTGCGCGATCCCGAAGGCCGCGCCGCGCCGCCCTTGAGGCGGGTAGTGCGTCGCCTCGACGATGCGCTGCGCTGCCGCGGCGCTTTCGACCATCGGCACCATGACGCCGTGGGCGCCGACGTCGAGCGCGCGCGCGAGGAAGTGGTATTCGTTACGCGGCACGCGCACCATCGGCGAGACGCCGACCCCGCGGCAGGCCGCGAACAACATCTTCAGGGTCTCGAATCCCAGGCCGGTGTGCTCCATGTCGAACAGCGCAAACTCGCAGTCGGCCGCCTTCAGCACCTGCGGCATGCCGGGCGAAAAGAATTCGAACACCAGCGCACCGAGCACCGTCTCGCCGGCGAGCGTGCGCGCCTTGATCGTGTTGGGACGAACCGCCTCGACGATGCCTGCCATACCTATTGCCCCGCCCATTTGTGCACCGATTTCAAAATACGCGCATCCGCAAACCCGAGCTTCGCGAGCACCGGCGCGCGCTCGAAGCTTTCTTCGTAACGCTCGATCAAGCCGTCCCGCAGCCGGCAGCAGCTGATCCCGCTGAAGCCGACGCGTTTGCCTTCGGCCCCGGCAAGCTTTGCGGTGTAGGAAAAATCGTAGCGCGCATAGCCGCGCGCCCCGTCCGCGACCACGTCAGACACCCGCCATGCAAAGTCGGTGGCGTCACGATTGAAAAACTCGCGCACCATGCGCGCGATCGCCGCACGGCCTTCGAATTCGCCATAAAAGCCGTCGTGGTAGACGCCGTTCTCGGCGAAACACAGCGCCGCCGCGTCGGCGTCGCCCCGGCAGATCGCCTGTGTCATACGTTCGATGAGCACCTTGAACTTCGATGTGGAATCGGCCATGCGAACCTCCTGCGGTAAACGCGCCGATCTTAGCAAGCCCACGGGGCGCAGCGTTACACTTGTTCGCTCTGCATAACGTTCATCGAAACCCGGGAGACCCCATGGACAAGAGAAGCCTTAAAGAACGCAGCGCCGACGGCCTGAAGACGCGCCGCGAGGTGCTCGGTGCCGAGTACGTTGACAAAGGCATGGCCGCGGTCGACGACTTCAACGCACCCTTCGTCGACATGCTGAACAGCACTTGCTGGAACGACATCTGGAACCGGCCCGGGCTGCCGCGCCAGACCCGTTCGATGCTCAACCTCGCCATGCTTTCGGCGCTCGGGCGCGGGCCCGAGCTGAAGCTGCACATCAACGGCGCGCTGAACAATGGCCTGACCAAGGAGCAGATCCGCGAAGTCTTCCTCCAGGTCGCGTGCTATTGCGGCGTACCGGCAGCAGTCGAAAGCTTCCGCTGCGCGAAGGAAGTGTTCAAGGAGCGCGGGGTCTGAGCGGCGCGCCTAGCGCGCCGCGCAGCTGACACGCCGCGTCAGAGGAAGGGTTCGGCGCGCTTCAACAACTCGTCGAGCCCGGGCTCGTTCGGATTCTTCGGCTTGCCCGGGTGGATCACCGCGACCTGGCAGCTCTCGGCCGCCTCCACCAGCTCGCGATAGGTGCCGGCATTCACATCGACGATGTGCGCCTGCTGGTTTTCGTCGTAGGCGAACATGCGCGGGTTGATCTGGGTGCATTCGTTGCAGGTCGAGCAGCGCGGCGTCTCGATGGTGGGTTCGTCGGCAGGCGGCGCCTCGTCGGCTCGGGCAGCGTCGGCCGGCGCAGCCTCGGCAGCGGTGCCCGCTGCAGCCGGCTGCGACGATAAGGGCTGTGACGCGGGCGCTGACGCGGGCGCCGCCGAGGCCTTCGCGGCCGTGGCAATTTGCTCTGCGCGCACCCGGTCGGCATGCGAATTGTGAATGCCGCCAAGCTCCTGAAGGCTGTGCCACATATCGCGGCAGCGGCGCGTCTCGCGCACCAGCTTGTCGTCCACGATTGCCCGCTGCAGCCGGTTCTCCGCGTCGACCATCACCAGGCTCGGCAGCTTTTCCGGCAGCCCGTGCGCCGCCTCGGCCAGGCAGGCCTCGAGCGTCACCATGGCGCCGTTCCACTGCGCGCGCGGCACCTGGGCAAAATGGCGTGCGTGACGCGTGTCGCAGGCGACAAAATCCGCCAGCGTGAAGGCGATGTCCTCGACCACGCGCTGCTGCTCGGCGTCTTCATACACCAACCGCTGCAGCGGCCAGTCGCGCTCGGCCTGCGCATTGGTCTCGAGCGAGAAACGCGAGGCCCAGTCGGCGCCCGCCGACGGGTCGTAGCTAAAGGCCGGAAACACGCGTGCATCCATCGCCGCCGCCGCGACGAGGTAGGGCGGCAGTCCACCGGCGTGGTCGCTCGCGCCGGAGTACACGCTAAACAACGCCGGCCCCGGGTAACGCATCGCGCGCTCGACGTGCGCGCGCAACGCGCACAGGTTCGAGCTCACCGATTGCACGATGTAGACCTCGTTCAGCCCGAGCGCCATCGTCGCCAGTTGCCGGCCGCGCGAGCCCATGGCGAGATGCCCGCTGCCGGCGAGCGGCGCTTCGAGCAGGTCGTCGGTCTGCACCAGAACCTTGACCGCGAACCCGCTCGAGAGCATTTCGTCCAACGCGAGGTTCTCCGGCGCGTGCAGCGCCTGCTCGTTCAGGAAGATCAAGCTGTCCGGAAACAGCGCAAGATCCTGCGGATCGAGCCCGTCGGCGCCAAAGTCGGCGAATACGGCGTCGTGGCGCGCGTCGTTGTACTCGCCGTCAGCCTCGAGCGCGCCGACCGCGAGCGCTTTGGCGAGCTGCGCCATTTCGGGCAGGCGCGAACGGAATGCGGCGAGCGCGCTCGCGCAATCTCCGAATTCGAACCCGTAGGACTCGACGGACGAATCCGCTACCGGAAAGAAACGTTGTGCCCGCAGCGTCGCGAGTACCGACTCGATGCGCCGGCGCCGCGCCGCAGACAGCGTCTCCTCGGCGCAAACCGTGGCGAGCAGACTCGCCATACGCTCGAAATCGAAGGCATCCGCGTGTAGCGCGCCAACCGAGGCGCGCAGACGCGCGGCACTGCGTCCGGACCGCGAATGCGCCTGGTCGGCGCGCAAGATCTCGTCCAGGCGGTGGATCAGGCGCTCGGCGTCGGCGCGGAAGGCATCGCCCTTCCCATCCTGCACCCTGCGCCAGACATGGCCCAGGAGCTGGTGCGGCAGTGCGGCGCTGCAGTCGATCAGCGCACCATCGACCTTCATTCCGGCATGCAACCGCTGCACGCTCTCGGTGAACCCGGTGTCCGGCAGCGGTGCGAGCCGCGTCGCCGCCGCGTCGATCAGGTCGTGCAGGCGACCCGGCGCAGCGTTGGTCGCGTTCGCAAGCAGGGTGCGAATTTCGCGCTCGATCTTGAGCGCGTGCGCGCGCAGCCGCGTACGCTCGCCCGCTCCCGGGGCTGCGGCAAGCACCGCGTCGACGAGTCCTGACAAGGGCTCGAGCGCAGGCCCGGATGCCCCGTCGTCGATCAATACGAGCGGAAAGTCGTAGCGCAGGCGCGAAAGATCCCGGTAGGCCGCCAGCGCCGCCGGGCGCAGGTGATTCGCGTCGACCGGCCGCAGCCCGTCCTCGGTACGCTTGCCGGTGAGAAAGAAGGTGACCTGTGCTTCGCTGTGCATGACCTGCTCGGTGCTCAGTGCCTGCGTTTCATTGCGGCCAGATGGTGAACTTGTCGAGCTCGGCCTCGAGGCCGGCCTTGATGTAGGCGGTCGTGCGCGGCACGTTGTTCGCGCGCAGGTCCTCGTAGCAGGGAATCTCCGGATTGCGGTACAGAATCCCGACCGAGATCTTGTCGGTGTCCGAGGCGATCTCGCGCGCGCGGTTGAGGTCGGCCGGATCGTGCTGCAACTGCGTCTTGTAGACCTTGGACAGGCCGGCACTCGCCGAGATGCCGTTGGCGTGTGTCAGCACCTGGATCCGGCTCGGGTCGTGCAGCCAGGGATCCCAGACTTTCGGCAGCCACTCTGGGCAGCGCTGGACGATGCGCACGAACGCAAAGCCCCGGTGGTGGTACGCGGCCTTGACGATGTCGTAGAGCATCTCCGGAATCCAGTCGACCGCTTGCGCAACGAACGATACGTTCTGCACGCCGAGTGTCACCGTGAGCGGCTGCAGCGCCTCGAGGGTGGACCCGCGCGGCGTGGTGTTGCTTTTGGTGCCGCGCGGCGAGGTCGGCGAGGCCTGCATCTTGGTCAAGCCGTAGATCTGGTTGTCGTGCAGGAACACCGTCATGTTCATGTTGTAGCGGATCGCATGGATCCAGTGCGCCGCGCCGATGCTGCAGCAATCGCCGTCGCCGGTGTTGACGAACACCTTCAGGTCGGGGCGCGCGACGCGAATGCCCTCCGCGACGGGGAGCGCGCGGCCGTGGATGCCGTGAAAGCCGTAGGTCCGCATGTAATGCGGAAAGCGGCTCGAACAACCGATGCCGGAGACGAACACCGTCTTTTCGGGGCGCAAACCCTCGTCGCGGCACAGGCGCTGCACGGCGGCGAGGATCGCGTTGTCGCCGCAGCCGGTACACCAGCGCGGGACCCCGCTCTGATAGTCCTCGATCTCGTGGCGCTCCTCGCATAACTGGAGCAGGCACTCGGTGGCCATCGTGGTCATTTGCGTTGCCTCACTGTTTGAGCCGTTCGGCGAGCACCTGCCGAATGACGCGCGGCTTGATCGGCTGGCCCTTCACCTCACCCCAGCAATCGACATCGATCAGGGTGCGCGCGCGCAGCAACATCGCGAGCGCCGAGTAGCGCCGGTTCGAGTCATCGATCAAGGCGTCGTTGGGGTCGTCGCACCAGTTGCCCTCAATCGTCATCACCTTGCGAAAGCGCTGCATGATTTCCTTCAGGCCGCCGGCCATCGGCTGCAGGAACGACAGGTGCAGCGAAGCCAGCTTGTGTCCCTCGGCGCGCAAGGCGGCAACCGCTTCCTCGATCGCGCCCTTCGTGCTGCCCCAGCCGATCACCAGCAGCTCACCGGCGGCGTCGCCGAACAGCGGTGGCGTCTTCAGCGTCTTTTGCAACGCGGCGAGCTTGAGGCTGCGGAAGTGGATGCTCTCCTGGTTGATCTCCGGGTCGTAGGCAACGTGGCTTGCGCTGTCGTGCGCGAGTCCGGTGAGCGTGTGCATGCCGTTCGGTTGGCCCGGGATGAAGCGTCGCGCAAGGCCGGTGGCCGCGTCCCAGGCGTAGGGTTTGAGCCCTTCGGGCACCGCGCTTTGGTCGATGGGCGGCGCAGTCCATGCTTCGCTGAACTGCGGCCGCGGGAACGGTTGCTGGGAGGTCGCCAGGCTTGCATCCGACAACACCACGACGACCATGTTGAAGGTCTCGGCGATCTTGCGCGCGGTGATCATGGCGTAGAAGCATTCCTCGATCGTCGCCGGCGCCATCACCACCTTCGGCGCGTCGCCGTGGCTGCCGAAGATCGCGGCGAGCATATCGCCCTGCTCGACCTTGGTGGGCTGCCCGGTGCTCGGCCCGCCGCGCTGCACGTTCACCTCGACCAGCGGAATCTCGCCCATGACCGCGAGGCCGATCGCTTGCTGCTTGAGCGAGTAGCCCGGGCCGGAGGTAATCGTCACCGTGCACTTGCCCGCATAGGACGCGCCGATGGCGAACGCGCAGGCGGCGATTTCGTCCTCGGCCTGGTGCACCAGGCCGCCGACCCGCTCGAATACGTCGGACAGGTAGTGCGAGGCCGAGGTCGCCGGTGTGATCGGATACATCGCGCAGATTTCCATCCCCGAGGCAAGCACGCCGAGCGCGAGCGCCGTGTTGCCGTTGACGACGACCTGCGGTTCGCTCGCCCGCGCGGCGGGAATGCTGAACCGGAAGTCGAGGTTGGCCTCGGCCCAGGCGTAGCCGGCATCGAGCAGCTTCACGTTCTGCTCGATGACCGAGGCCTCCTTCTTGCCGAAGGTGAGCGCAATCTGCTCGCGCCCGAGCTGTAGATCGAGGCTGTAGAGATTGCACAGCATGCCGAGGACGAACATGTTCTTGCCGCGCCGCGCGTCCGCGACGATCGCCTTGCAGGCCTTCTCCATCGGAATCTCGAGCACGCGGTAGCCCGCCTCGATCAACTTGTCGTAGGTCTCGACGTAGGCTGCGGAGATCACCGGGTCGGCATGCTCGCGCCACATGTTCTCGAGCAGAATGATGCAGCCGGGCTTGAGTTCGCCCGCGCGCACGCGGCCGAGCAGCACCTGTTCGTTGAACGCCACGGCAAGATCGGTCTCGTCGCCGCCGTTGGTCATCTTCTGGGCGCCAATGCGGATGCGGTTACCGCTCGCCCCTGCGACGCTGCGCGCGGGCGGACGGATCTCGGCAGGAATGATTTCCACCGTCCAGATGCCGTTACCCATGCGCGCGGCGATCGCGCCGAGCGACTGCCCGCAGCGTTGCGCCCCTTCCCCCGAATCGCTGATCACCTCGATGATGTGTTCCCTGAGCGTGGTGCGCGTACGCCCGGCGGTGCCGGGTGCAGCGGCGGTGAGCGTCGATTGGGGTGAAGCGTCTTTCATGTTCCTCGTCCGTACGCGTTGCGTTTTCATTTTGACGGTCACTAACCGAGGCGCAAGCGCGCGTAGCTGCGCTCGCCGGAAGGGATACCGAACAGCCGCCCGGCGGGCGCACCGGGCAACGGCTCGCCCAGCCCGAGGTAGGCCTTGATCGCGCGCGCTGCGCCACGCCCGGCGCCCATCGCCTCGATGACGGTCGCCGCGCCGGTGACGATGTCGCCGCCGGCATACACGCCCGCCATCGACGTCGCGAGTTCGTCGTCGGCCTCGATATAGCCGCGCTTGTTGAGCTTGAGCTTCGAGGTCTGGCCGATGATCGGATTCGCGTTGGTGCCGATCGCGTAGACCACCATGTCGGCCTCGAAGTCGTATTCACTGTCCGCCAGCGGCACCGGACGTCGCCGGCCCGAGCTGTCGGGTTCGCCAAGTTCCATGCGCACGCAGCGCATGCCGCGCACTCCGCCCTGACCGTCGTCGAGAACCGCGACCGGCGCGGTCAGCCAATGGAACTCGACGCCTTCCTGCTCGGCGTGATGCACCTCCTCCGCCCGCGCCGGGCATTCCGCGCGCGAGCGTCGGTAGACGCAATACACCTTTTCCGCCCCCAGGCGCAGGCAGACGCGCATCGCGTCCATCGCGGTGTTGCCGGCGCCGATCACTGCCACACGCCGGCCGAGCGGCATCGGCGTATCGACATTGGGAAAGTCCTTCGCGCGCATCAGATTGCAGCGCGTGAGCAGCTCGTTCGCCGACAGCACGCCGTTCAGCGAATCGCCGGGTACGCCGAGCATCGAGGGAGTGCCCGCCCCGGTGCCGATGAACACGGCGTCGAACCCCATTTCGTCGCGCATCTGTTCGATCGTGAACAGACGCCCGACCAGCGTGTTGCACTCGAAGCGCACGCCGATCTTGCGCAGATTCTCGATCTCGGCATCGACGACCGCGTTCGGCAGACGGAAATCGGGAATGCCGTAGCGCAGTACCCCGCCCGGCTGATGAAAGGCTTCGAATACGGTGACCTCGCAGCCGGCCTTTGCGAGATCCGCCGCGCAGGCCATGCCTGCCGGGCCCGAGCCGACGATACCGACACGCATGCCGCTCGCCTCGATATAGGGGTTGTTGACCCAGCCGTTCTGGATCGCTGCATCGCCAACGTAGCGCTCGAGCCGCCCGATCGCCACCGGCTCGAGCGTATCGCCGACCGTGCACACTTCTTCGCACTGGGTTTCCTGCGGGCACACCCGGCCGCAGACCGCCGGCAGCAGGTTCGTGTCGGCAATGACGTCGTAGGCCGCGCGCAGGTTCTTCTGGCTGATCGCCTGGATGAACTTCGGAATGTCGATGCCGACCGGACAGCCCCGGATGCAGGGTTCGTCCGGGCACATCAGGCAACGCTCGGCCTCGACCAGCGCGTCCTCGGCAGCGTAAGCGAACGTGACTTCGGCGAAGTTTTTGACCCGCGCTGCAGGATCTTGCTCGCGCGCCGGCGTGCGCGCCTGCGGGATGGTGCGGATTGTCTTTTTCTTCTTCTTCGTGGCCATGGTGATCCGTTGCGCTTGGGCGTTCGAGCTATCCGCGCCGCCCTCGCCTCATCGTGGTGTCGCCGGCGACGGCGCGTCGGTGGTCGCGTCGTTGGCTGCGCTGTCCATCAGGCGGCAATGCTCCGACCAGCGCTCGAGCGCCGCCTGCTCTTCACCCTTGTAGCGCCGCAGGCGCATCATCAGGTCATCGAAATCAACGAGATGGCCGTCGAAATCCGGACCGTCGACGCAGGCGAACTTCACCTCGTCGCCGATCTTCACCCGGCAGCCGCCGCACATTCCGGTGCCGTCGACCATGATCGGGTTCAGGCTGACGAGGGTCTTGATGCCGTGCGGGC
>JAQBBQ010000265.1:0-15841 GCA_032125995.1 Betaproteobacteria bacterium
GCGCACGCGCAGCTCGACTGGGCGCTCGATCATGGCATCAACTTCATCGACACCGCCGAGATGTACCCGGTGCCGCCGAGGAAGGAAACGCAGGGTTCGACCGAAACGATCATCGGTCCCTGGATCGAGAACAACAAGGCGCGGCGCGATCGCTTCGTGCTCGCCTCGAAGATCGCCGGCCCGGGGCGTCGCGAGTGGATTCGCGGCGGCGAGAGCCGCATTACTGCGAAGACCATTCCCTGGGCGCTCGACGACAGCCTGAAACGACTGCAGACCGACTATATCGATCTCTACCAGATTCACTGGCCCGAGCGCTATGTGCCCAACTTCGGCGCCTGGCGCTTCGACCCGAACAACGAGCGCGAGGCGACGCCGATCCTCGAGCAGATCGAGGCCATGGCGAAGGCGATGAAGGCGGGCAAGATCCGTGCGTACGGATTGTCGAACGAGACCGCCTACGGCCTGTGTGAGTTCGTGCGGGTGGCGAACGAAAACGGCCTGCCGCTGCCGGCCTCGGTGCAAAACGGCTACAACCTGGTGTCGCGCATGTTCGATGGTGATCTTGCGGAGGCGAGCACGCGCTTGGGCGTTCCGTTGCTTGCCTATTCGCCGCTCGCGATGGGCCTGCTCTCTGAAAAGTACCGCGGTGGCGCGCAGCCGGCGAACGCGCGACTCGCGAAGTTTGCCGATTTCGGCGACCGTTACAAGCGTCCGCGCGTACGCTTGGCGGCCGAGGACTACTGCGCGGTTGCGGACAAGCACGGACTGTCGCCCGCCGCCATGGCGCTCGCGTTCGTGCGCGGCCGCTTTTTTACCGCCTCGACCATCCTTGGCGCTACCTCGGTCGCGCAGCTCGAGGAACTCGAGAAATTCTTTGAGCTCGTTCTCCCCGCCGAGGTGGTGGCGGATATCGACGCGGTCAACGCGGTTTATCCGAGCCCTGCGGCGCAATAGGCCGCAGCCGGCACCGTGCTAACGATCTCGAGCCGACCGCTATAATCTCACCGCACCATGTGGGAAGCTGTGCCGCTCGTCGTGCTTGCCGTCGGTGTGTACTTCTGGATCGACAGCCTGCGTGCGCGCGAGCGCGCGGTTGCGGCAGGGCGCGCGGCCTGTGACCGCTACGGGGTGCAACTGCTCGACGACACGGTCGCGATCGCGCAGCTGCGTCTCGGCCGTGACGACGAGGGTCATTTGAAGCTGCGCCGCACCTATGGGTTTGAGTTTTCCGACACCGGAAACAACCGCCGTCAGGGCGTAATCGTGATGCTCGGCGGCGTGCTCGCCGAGCTGCAGCTCGAACCGTATCCCGTTCAATGAGCGGCCCAATGAGCCGCTGGCTCGAAGGCCGAGTGCTCGAGAACCGGCACTGGACCGAGGTGCTGTTTTCGCTCCGCGTGGAGGCGCCGCGCCTGCCGTTCGAGGCGGGTCAGTTCGTCAGAATCGCGCTCGATGTCGAGGGCGCGCGCGTCGCCCGGCCGTTCTCGTTCGTCAATCCGCCCGCGGCGCCGGTGTTCGAGTTCTACGGCGTGATCGTTCCCGACGGGCCGCTCTCGCCGCGGCTTGCGCGCCTGTCGGCCGGCGACGCGCTTTTCCTGGCGTCCAATCCGTCCGGCTTTCTGGTGCTCTCGGAGCTACCCGACGCCGAGACGCTCTGGCTACTGTCGACCGGAACCGGGATCGCGCCGTTCCTGTCGATCCTGGAAAGCGCGTCGGTGTGGCAGCGCTATCAGAACGTGGTCCTCGTGCATGCGGTGCGGCGCGCCGAAGAGCTGACCTATCGCGCGGCGCTCGACGCCTTGCGCGAGCGCGAGGGAGAACGCCTGCGGGTCGTCAGCATCGTGAGCCGGGAAGCGGCGCCACGCGCGCTGTCGGGGCGCATCCCCGCCGCAATCACCGACGGCCGCCTCGCCGCGGCCGCCGGACGTGCGCTTTCCGTGGAGACCTCGCAGGTGATGCTGTGTGGGAATCCGGACATGGTCCGCGATGCGACCGAGGCGCTGAAGGGGCTCGGCATGCGCAAGCACCGGCGTCGCAGCCCGGGCCAGATCACCGCGGAGAAATTCTGGTGAACTATGCGCCATGGCCGCTGCGCGGGGCTCTCGCCGGGCTCGCACTGCTGGTGCTCGTGGCGTGCAGCGCCACCCAACTGGTCTACGACAACGGCGCGACGCTCCTGCGCTGGCGCGCGACCAGTTATCTCGATGTCCACGGTCGTCAGGCGCAGGATCTCGAGCGGCGCATTGACGCCTTCCTCGCCTGGCACCGCGCGAGCGCGCTTCCGCAGTACACCCAGATTGCCGAGGCCTGTGCGCGCCGAATCGAGCGTGGACTTACGCGCGCGGACCTCGAGTGGGGTTACGATATGTTCCGTGCGCAGCTCGAACAAGGCCTGCGTACCGCGTCCCGGGAAATCGCGCCGTTGCTCGATACGCTCACGCCAGAGCAAATTGCGCATCTCGAGCAACGGATTGCGGAAGACAACGAGCGATTCGCCGAAGAGCATCTCGACGGCGACGAGACCGCGCGCCGCGCGCGACGCATGGAACGCAATGTGACACGTCTGAAGGAATGGTTCGGGCCGCTGAGCGCGGCGCAGCGCGCCGCGGTGCGGCGCTACAGCCAGGCGGCGCCGCTGACCGCCGAGCTGCGCGCCAGCGACCGGCGCCGGCGCCAGGCTGCCCTGCTGTCGATCGTGCGCACGCGTGCCGCGCAGCGCAAACTCGCCGATTGGGCCGCGCACTGGGACCAGGGTCGCGAACCGGCCTACGCGGCGGCGGCCCGCGCGCATCGCGAGGCCTACTACGACATGCTGCTTGCAATCGATAAAACGCTCAGCACCGAGCAGCGCGTCACGGCGACTACGCGATTCCGCGCCTTCGCGCAGGAGTTCCAGCTTCTCGCACAAACCGGCAGCCAGAGCGCGCGCACGCAATGAACGAACCGATGCCCTACGCAGGACGAACGCGCTATACCCAGCTCGAATACGAGGCGGTGCTCGCCAACGCCTCGACCGGCATCGCGTTCACGCGCGATCGCAAGTTCTTCCTCTGCAATCCGAAGTTTGCCGAGATGTTCGGCTGGCAAGCCGACGACCTGATCGGTCAGCCAGGCGAGGTGGTCTACGCGTCGCCCGAGAGTTACCAGGCGCTTGGTGAAATCGCGATTCCGATCCTCGCCTCGGGGCGTCAGCTTGACGTCGAGTGGGAGATGCGGCGCAAGGACGGTGCCAGCTTCCTCTGTCGCCTGACGGCAAATGCGATCGACGCGCAGAACCCCAAGGCTGGCACGATCTGGATCGCCGAGGACATTACCGAGCGCAAACGGCTCGGCGATGTCGTCGACCGGCGTCTTGCCGAGCAGCGCGCGATCCTCGACACCGTCGCAATCGGCATTGTCTTCGTGCGGGATCGCGTCATCGCGCGCTGCAACACGACCTACGAGCGGCTGTTTGGCTACGCGCAGGGCGAGCTGAACGGACAGCCGACACGTTCGCTGCATGCCGACGATGACTTCTACGATGCGGTGAGCGCGGGTTACGTCGCGCTCGCGAGCGGTCGGAGCTATTCGGGCGAAGGCCGAATGCGGCGCAAGGACGGCAGCAGCTTCATGGCCCGGATTACGGGCACTGCCGCCGACCCGCTCGATCCCAAGCGAGGCTCGGTGTGGATCTGCGAGGACATCACCGAGCGCAAGCGCACCGAGGACGTGCTGCAGCTCGTGCTCGCCGAGCAGCAGGCGCTGCTCAACAACGTGGTGATGGGTATTGCCTTCGTGCGCGATCGCAAGATCATGCGCTGCAACCGGCATTTCGAGGAAATGTTCGGCCATGCCTCCGGCGCCGCGCTCAGTCTCGATACGCGCTTCATGTACTTCACCGAAGCCGAGTTCGAAGAGGGCGCGAAGCCCTATGCCGAGCTCGACCGCGGTGAAACCAGCACGCGCGAACAGTTCCTGCGTCGCGCCGATGGGTCGGGCTTCTGGTGCCGGCTCTCCGGCCGTGCGGTCGAACCGACCGATCCCACCAAGGGCACCGTCTGGCTGTTTGAGGACATCTCCGCGCGGCGCGCGGCGGAGGCGCGCGTGCGCAGCGCGCTCGCCGAACAGGACCTGATTCTCGCCAACGCGCGGGTCGGCATTTCGTTCGTGCGCGAGCACAGCTTTCAGCGCTGCAATCCACAACTCGAAGAGATGTTCGGATACGCGCCCGGCGAGATGGTCGGGCAGAGCACCCGCATCATCATTCCAGACGACGCGGCCTTCGATGAGATCGAGCGCGCCGCGCTCGAGGCCTTGAGCCAGGGGCAGACTTACGTCGATCAACGCCAGCTCCGGCGCAAGGACGACAGCCTGTTCTGGTGCAAGGTCACGGTGCGCGCGATCGATTCCGAGCGTCCGGCCGACGGCGTGATCTCGATCTATGAGGACGTCAGCGAAGCGCGCGCGGAGCGCCAAGCGCTCGAGCGCGCCGTCGCCGAGCGCACCACCGAGTTGAAGGCGGCGAACGAGCGCCTCGAGACCGAGATCGGCGAGCGCCGCCAGGCCGAGGAACGGGCGCTGCACATCGCTGACCACGATTCACTGACCGGACTGCCCAACCGGCGCCTGCTCGACGATCGCCTGACGCAGGCGCTCGCGCTCAGCAAGCGCAATCGCAAGCTGTCGGCGGCGATGTTCGTCGATCTCGATCGCTTCAAGACCGTCAACGACACGCTCGGCCATGCGGTCGGCGATCTTGTGCTGAAGGAAGTTGCGGATCGCCTCGTCGGCCAGCTGCGCGTGGGCGATACCGTATGCCGCGTCGGCGGCGACGAGTTTCTGGTCGTGCTGCCGGAGATCAAGCGCGCCTCGGATGCCGCACACGTCGCGCGCAAGGTGATCGAGAATCTCTCCGCGCCGATCACCGCCGACGGTCATGAGGTCACGGTGACGCCGTCAATCGGCATTGCGATCTATCCGGACGACGGGCGCGATGCCGAGGCACTCATCCGCAACGCGGACGCGGCGATGTATCACGTCAAGGAGACCGGCCGTGCCAACTATCAGTTCTTCACCGATCAGATGAACAAGGCGGCCGCGGGCCGCCTGGCGCTGGAAATCGAGCTGCGACGCGCGTTCGAGCAGGGCGAACTGCGCTTGCACGCACAGCCGGTGATCGAGCTGGCAAGCGGCGCGCTGGCGGGACATGCGATCGCGCCGCGCTGGCAGCATCCCTCGCGCGGGCTCGTGCAGGCGGCCGAGTTCGCCCAGCTTGCCGAGGACACCGCGCTCGTCCTGCGCATCGGACAGTGGGTGCTCGCCGATGCCTGCCGCTGGGCCGTGGCGCAGGGCGCCGATGGGCCGCCGGTTGCAATCCATGTTTCAGCGCGCCAGTTCCAGCACCCGAATCTCGTGCAGACCGTCGCGCGCGCGCTGTACGAAACCGGGTTGCCCCCGGCGCGACTCGAGCTCGAACTGAGCGAGGCGACCGTGATGCTGCAGCCCGATGTCGCGCTCGGCGCGCTGCGTAAACTCGACGCACTCGGCGTCGCGATTTCGATCGGCGGATTCGGCTCGGGCGCGTCGAACCTTGCCATGCTCAAGCGCTACCCGCTGCGCAAACTCAAGATCGACGCGGGCATCGTCGCCGAGCTGCCAGCCAGTGCCGAACAGGGCACCGTGGCCGGGGCGATCATCGCGCTCGGACATGCACTCGGGCTGCGCGTCGTTGCCGCGGGCGTCGAGACCGAGGCGCAGCGCAACGCCCTGCGTGCGGCCGGCTGCGACGAAATCGAAGGCGCGCTCGCGGGCCCGCTGGTCGCGATCGAATGGGGTCTCGAATGGGGTCAGACCCCTGTGGATAACTCCGGGGCCAAACCCCTTTCTACGACCGTAACCTAAAAGGGGTCAGACCCCTTTTTGTTCGCGAAGACTAACGATCATCCAAAGGGGTCTGACCCCGGAGTTATCCACAGGGGTCTGACCCCTTTTGAGCCCCTTTTTCAAACCGATTGGCCCTTGCGCTGCTTCCTCAGCTTCTCAACATTGCGGATGATCTCCGCGACGCCGCCGAGATTCGGGTTTACGTCGAGTGCGCGTTTGAAATACTTCAGCGCCGTGTCGAACTGCCCGAGGGCGAGCCAGTTCTGCCCGTTCCCCGACAGGGCGCCGAAATGCTTGGGATTGCGCTTGAACACCTCCTCGCAATCGGCGATCGAATCGTGGAACTCGCCGGCGAGGAAACGTGCGGTCGCGCGTTTGTTCCAGCCTTCGGCAAAATCGGGTGCGCGGCGGATGACGTCGCTGAAGAAGGTGATCGCCTCCGCATAGGCGCCGCGGCTCATCGCTTCGGTGCCCTGCGCCACCAGGCGGTCGGTATCGGCATTGCCCGAACGCGTCCACAGCGCCCACAGGCCCTGCTCGGCGACCTGGCGCAGGATCGGCACCTCATCGCGCAGTCGCTCGTGCAGCAGCTCGGCGTCGGCGGACTGCCCGTGCTCAGCGATCCAGACGATGCCATGCAGGCGCGTTTGCGGATCGTCGTTTCGCAGCGCAGCAATCGCACCTTCGCGGCTCTCGAGTTCCTGCGGGAATGCGGGCAGGGCGATTAGTGTTAATGCAGCAAGGGCGGCGCCGACCAACCAGTGCAGGATCCGGCCGGAACCTGAAACGCTCCCGACCATTCTTGCCACCTCCGTATGAAAGGAGAAACACATGGGAATGCGCGTCTGTTCCTTGATTGTCGCAGCTTTGCTCGTCTCGGGTGTGAGCTCGGCCGCGGGTGACGACTCCGACACCAGCAATCAGGCGGGTGCACCTGACCCCGTGATCGCAGAGTTCGATCGTGCGAAGGCGCAGAAGGACTGGGCGCAGGCGGCGGCGGTGATGCGCGACGCGATCACGCGTGCGCCGGGGAACGCCGATTACCAAAATCGCTACGCGTTCGCCCTGCGAAAAGGCCCCAACCCCAACATGGATCTGGTTTTCACGCACTACCGCGAGGCGCTGCGCCTCAAGCCCGAGCACCGTGGCGCACACGAATACATCGGCGAGGCCTACCTGATGGTCGGCAACCTGCCAAAGGCGAAGGAACATCTCGCAGCGCTCGATCGCATCTGCTTCTTTGGCTGCGATGCGTACGACGACTTGAAGGAGGCGGTCGCGGCGTACGAACAACGGGGTCAGACCCCTGTAGATAAGGCAAAGTAAAAAGGGGTCAGACCGCCGAAAAAGGGGTCAGACCCCTTTTTAGATGAACGAGGGTCATCATTAATCCAAAGGGGTCTGACCCCATTGTCTGACCCCTCCTAACCCCCTTTACTTCTTCAACCGCGGATACACCTTGCGCGCGTTATCCGCATAAATCTTCTTGCGATCGGCTTCGGTCAGCCATTCGATCGAGTCGACATAGCGCTTGGTGTCGTCGTAATGGTGCCCGGTTTCGGGATCAATGCCGCGTACCGCGCCGACCATCTCGGAGGCGAAGAGCACGTTGTCGACCGGCACGACCTTGAGCAGCAGCTCGATCCCGGGGCGGTGGTAGACGCAGGTGTCGAAGAACACGTTCTTCAGCAGCAGCTCCTTCAGCGGCGGGCGCTTCATATCTTGCGCGAGGCCACGGAAGCGTCCCCAGTGGTAGGGCGCCGCGCCGCCGCCGTGCGGGATGATGAATTTCAGCGTCGGAAAATCGATGAACAGATCGGAGGTGAGAAACTGCATGAACGCGGTGGTGTCGGCGTTCAGGTAATGCGCGCCCGTGGTATGAAAGCAGGCGTTGCACGAGGTGCTCACGTGCACCATGGCCGGGACGTTTAGCTCGACCATTTTTTCGTACAGCGGATACCACCACCGGTCTGTCAGTGGCGGCTCCCTCCAGTGTCCACCCGACGGATCCGGATTCAGGTTACAGCCGACGAAGCCGAATTCTTCGACGCAGCGCTCGAGCTCGGGAATGCAGGTTTCTGGACGCACGCCGGGTGACTGCGGAAGCTGGCACACGCCGACGAAATTATCCGGATACAGGCTGCACACGCGATGCACCAGTTCGTTGCAGATCTCGGACCAGGCGCGGCTGGTCTCGAAATCGCCGACGTGATGCGCCATGTAGCTCGCGCGCGGAGAGAAGATCGTGACGTCAGTGCCGCGTTCGCGCTGCAGCTTCAGTTGCGCGCCCTTCACGCTTTCGCGCAGCTGATCGTCGCTGATCTTGAGCGACGCCTTCGTCGGCGCCTTCGCGGGGTCTTCGAGCGCGGCCACCTGCAGCGTGCGCCACGCCTCGAGCTCGGCCGGGGTCGTGGTGTAGTGTCCGTGGCAGTCGATGATCATGCAGCGTTCCTCCGGCGTTTAGGTCGTCTCGTACCTATGTAAGTCGGGCGAAGCATGCCAGAGCTTCGAAGGCATCGCGACGCGTTTCATCTCCATCAGCGCCGCGCGCGGCACACCTCGCGCAGGATGGCGATGAACTCGCCCTGCAGGCGGGTGGGCACCCAGTTGGCGCGCGTGGTAATGCCGATCGGGCGCGCGGTGTCGCCCAGGTCGAGCTTCACTGCCTCGAGCAGACCCGCTGCTTCCTCGTAGCGCACCTGGTGGCGCGAGATCAGGGTCACCATGTCGTTCTCGAGCAGCAGCCCGCGCACCGCGATCAGCGAACTCGCCTCGACCGCGGGCTCGGGCGCCTCGAGGTCCTTCTCGGCGAAGATGCGCTCGAAGTGCTGGCGCGTCGGCGTACCGCGCGCGGGCAGCACCCAGGCGTGGCGTGCAAGCATGTCGAGCGTCGGCTTGCGCGCAGTCGCGAGCGGGTGGCCGCGGCGCACCACGACCGACAGTGGATCGGAAAACAGCTCGGCCTCGACCACGTCCTCGATCGGCGGCGGCTGGCGCAGCGCGCCGACCATGAGGTCGATTGCGCCGTTGCGCAGTTGCGCGAGCAAGGGGTCGTAGGACGCATCGGCGATGCGCACCCTGGAGCCCGGGTAGCGCTCGAGCAGGGTGGCGATCGCGCGCGGCACGATGTAGGTGCGCGCAAGCGGCATCGAGCCGACCGCGATGCGCGCGGCCACCGTGCCTTGCTCGTCGCGGATTTCCTCGCGCGCCTGATCGATCTCGTGCGCGGCGAGCTTGAACATGCGCGCGAGCTCCGCGCCGTCGCGCGTCGCGACCACGCCGTGCCCCGAGCGCTCGAGGAGCGGCCGCCCAACCAGCCGCTCCAGGTCGCGCGCCGCGCGGTGCAGCGAGGGCTGCGCGACACCGAGTGCGCGCGCGGCGAGCGTGTAGCTCCCGGCATCGGCGACCGCGATCAGCGCGCGGACCTGCGTCGCGGTCAGGTTGCGCTCGACCGGCGGCGACCACTTGTCGTCCTGCGGTCCACGCCGCAGCGACGTCGCGGCCTGCGCGAGTTGCTCGAGCGCGCGGTCCACCCGGCGTTGCAGGATCTCGCCGACGCGGGTCGGGTAGACGCCGGTGCTGCGTCGCACGAACAACGGCGCGCCGGCGTCGGCCTCGAGTTTCGCGATCGCTTGCGTGAGCGCGGGCTGCGACAGGTGCACCTCGCGCGCCGCACGATTGACGCTGCGCAGACGCGCGGCGGCGCTGAAGGCGCGTAGGTGCCGGATGTTGGGGAAGTCGGGAAGCACGGGCGCCTGCGCTAGCGCAGCGACTTCTCGAGCCGATCGAGCGTTTGCATTGCCGGCAGCAGCTGCGCGACGCTCGCGTTCGGCTCACGGCCTTCGCGGATCGCGGCAATGAACTCGCGGTCCTGCAGCTCGATGCCGTCCTTCGACACCGCGACCTTGGAGACGTCGATCGGCTTTTCATTGCCATCGACGAGGTCGTCGTAACGCGCGATGTAGGTGCCGTTGTCGCAGATGTAGCGAAATACCGTCCCGAGCGGTCCGTTGTTATTGAACGAAAGCGACAGCGCGCACAGCGCGCCCGAGGGAACCTTGAGGCCGATCGACATGTCCATCGCGATCCCGAGCTCCGGGTGCAGCGGACCCTGCAGCGCCTGCGCTTCCGAGGCGGTCTCGCCGGTCTGGTATTGGAACAGGTCGACCGTATGGCAGGCGTGATGCCAGAGCAAATGGTCGGTCCAGCTGCGCGGCTTGCCTTCGGCATTCATGTTGCTACGGCGAAAGAAATAGGTCTGCACGACGAGCTGCTGGAGTTTCAACTCGCCGGCCTTGATCCGGTTATGGATCCACTGATGGCTCGGATTGAAACGCCGCGTATGCCCGCCCATCGCGATCTTGCCGGTCTTCTTCTGCGTGGCGACGATGCGCTCGGCATCGGCAAGCGTGTCCGAGATCGGAATCTCGATCTCCACATGCTTGCCCGCCTCCATGACCTGGATCGCTTGCGCGGCATGGACCTGGGTGGGCGAGGTGAGGATCACGGCGTCGACGCCGGGCTGCGCGAGCGCCTCGTCGAGACGCGTCGTCGCGTGCGCGATGCCGTATTGCTTGGCCACGGCGGCGGTCGATTCGGACGTCCGCCCGACGATGCTGACAACCTCCGCGTCCTTGATGCGCGCGATGCCGTCGAGGTGTTTCTTGGCGAACGCGCCGTTACCGACCATGACAAGTTTCATAGACTGCTCCGATCAATTTTAAATAAGTCGAATCTGCCCTGCTGAGACGGCGGATGGTCGCGCGGAATCGCTTGCGCGGGACACGACTATAGCAAGATCCAATTACCCCGGACGGCCTATGGAAACCCCACTGAGGTCGCGCGCTGGCATCATGGGATCCGCTATGAGGATTGCCTTCATCGGATTCGGCGAGGCCGCGCAGGCCTTTACCCGCGGTTGGCGCGAAGCCGGCCTTGCGGCGTCGCCGACCGTCGCGGCCTACGACATTCTCTTCGATAGCGAAGAGGACGCGGCGCGCAAACGCAGCGAGTGCGCCGCGCTCGAGGTGCGCCCGGCGCCGAATCCGCGCGATGCGGTGGCGGGTGCCGAGCTGGTCTTCTGCGCCGTGACCGCGGACCAGGTGCGTGAAGCCGCACGCAGCGCGGCGCCCGGCCTCGGCGCGGGACAGCTGTACTGCGACATCAATTCCGCCGCGCCGTTTCGCAAGGCCGAGGCCGCAGCGCTGGTCGAAGCGCGCGGCGCGCGCTATGTGGATGTCGCGGTCATGGATCCGGTGCTGCCCAAGCTGCACCGCACGCCGCTGCTGCTGAGCGGCGCAGCTGCAACGCAGGCGGCGCCGCGACTTGCGGCACTCGGAATGGATTTCGAGATCGTGTCGGACCGGATCGGCGATGCCTCGATGCTGAAGATGATCCGTTCGATTGCGATCAAGGGTTTCGAGAGCGTGACGATGGAATGCGTCGTCGCCGCGGTGAAGCTCGGCATCGACGCGCGCGTGCTGCCGTCGGTGGCGCAGGCGCTCTTCCGGCACCCGGATTTCGACAGCCTGGCGAACCATGTCAGCGAGCGGGTCACGGTACACGGCAAACGGCGCGCCGCCGAAATGCGCGAGGTCGCGGCGACGCTCGAGCACCTTGGGCTGCCCGCGTTCATGGCGCAGGCCACGGCATCGCACCAGCAGTGGGTTACCGATCTTGGCGTGCGCAACGCGTTTCCCGGTGAAGTCCCGAAAGACGCGCTGCGCATCGCCCGCGCCTTGCTCGAGCGGCTCGAGCTGGAAGAACAACAGATGCGCGACCGTTGCTGACCAGTCGCTGATCACCCCTCACGCGATGCCTAAATCCATACCGGGACCCGATCCGAACACCCGCAAGCCGACGTTCACGCCGCCGCCCGGGGCCTGCGATGCGCATTGCCACATCTTCGGGCCCGCGGCGAAGTTTCCCTACGACCCCAAGGCGGCCTACCACCCACCCGATGCGCCGTTCGAGAATCTGGTCAAGCTGCATGCGACGCTCGGCCTCGAGCGTGCGGTGATCGTGCACGCGAGCTGCCACGGTGCCGACATGCGCGCGACGCTCGACGGCATCGCGCGCTCGGGCGGGCGCTTTCGCGGCACCTCGATCATCGACGAGACAGTCACGGACACGGATTTCGAGCGCATGCACGAGGGTGGGATTCGCGCGGTGCGCTTCAATTTCGTCCAGCACCTTGGCGGGCGGCCCGAGTTTGGTTTCTTCCACCGCACGGTCGACCGTGTCAAGGCGCTCGGCTGGCACCTGATCCTGCACCTCGACTCGCGCGACATCGTCGAATTCGAGGATATGTTCAGGACGTTACCGGTGCCGATCGTGATCGATCACATGGCGCGCGTCACTGCGGCCGACGGCCTCGAACAGAAGCCGTTCAAGCGGCTGCTCGACTTCATGCAGAGCGACAACGTCTGGGTAAAAGTCTGCGGCGCCGAGCGCGTCTCATCCGACGGGCCGCCCTTCACCGACGCCGTGCCCTTCGCGAAGGCGCTGATCGCGGTCGCGCCGGACCGGATTCTCTGGGGCACCGACTGGCCGCATCCGAACGTCAAGCACATGCCGAATGACGGCGATCTCGTCGACCTCATCCCGCTGATCGCGCCGGATCCGGCGACCCAGCACAAGATTCTGGTCGATAATCCGGCGCGCCTCTACGGCTTCGAATAGCACGCAGAATAACCAGGACACGCCCGATGAACGGACTGTGCATCAAGAATATCCGCCGCGCCGAGACGGCGTCGATCGAGACGCTCGCGCGCCTGGGCGTGGCCACCGTGCACGAAGCACAGGGGCGCCTCGGCCTCATGCATCCGGAGATGCGCCCGGTGTGGCGTGGTGCGCGCGTCGCGGGCAGCGCGGTCACGGTGTTCGCCCACCCGGGTGACAACTGGATGATCCACGTCGCGGTCGAGATGGTGAAGCCCGGCGATGTGCTGGTGGTCGCCTGCTCGAGTGAGAATCGCGACGGCGCGTTCGGCGAGCTGCTCGCGACCTCGCTCAAGGCGCACGGCGTGGTTGGCGTCGTGCTCGATGTCGGCTGTCGCGACGCGGCCGAGCTCGCCGAGATGAAGTTTCCGGTGTGGTCGCGTGCAATCTCAGCGAAAGGGACAGTGAAGGAGACCGTCGGCTCGGTGAACATTCCGGTGGTCTGCGCCGGCGTGCAGATCGTGCCGGGCGACGTGGTGGTCGCAGACGACGATGGCGTCGTGGTGGTCCCGCGGGCACGTGCGGCGTTAGTGGCGACGGCGGGCGTCGCGCGCGAGGAAAAGGAGGCTGCCAACCGCAAGCAGCTCGTTGAAGGCGCGCTCGGCATCGACCTCTACGGCATGCGCAAGGCACTCGCCGACAAGGGGCTGAAGATCATCGAAGGCCCGGTCGACTACGGACGCTTCGATTTGCTGACGAAATAGGGGAGCACGCTATGCAAACGCGCATTCCCTGCTCGATCATGCGCGGCGGCACCTCGAAGGGCGCGTATTTTTGCGCCGACGAGGTACCCGCGGACCGCGCGATACTCGAGCGCATTCTGCTCGCCGCGATGGGCTCGCCCGACGACCGCCAGATCGACGGCATCGGCGGCGCCAACCCGCTTACCAGCAAGGTGGCGATCGTCGGTCCGGCGACGCGGCCGGACGCGGACATCGACTACCTCTTCGTCCAGGTCGTGGTGAACGAGCCGCGCGCAGACTACAACCAGAATTGCGGCAACATCCTCGCCGGGGTGGCGCCGTTCGCGATCGAGCGCGGGCTGGTGAAGGCCGAGGCCGGAGAAACGCGCGTGCGCATCCACATGGTGAACAGCGCAAGCATTGCGGTCGCGACGGTGCAGACCCCGGGCGGGCGTGTCGCTTATGAGGGCGCGGCGCGTATCGATGGCGTGCCGGGTACGCACGCGCCGGTGCTGATCGATTTTCTCGATGTCGAGGGCTCGATCTGCGGCGCGCTGCTGCCGAGCGGCAACGCGGTCGACGTGATCGACGGCGTGCCCTGCACCCTGATCGACAACGGCATGCCGGTCGTCGTCATGCGGGCCGAGGCACTTGGGCGTACAGGTTACGAGACCAAGAAGGAACTCGACGCAGATACCGAACTCAAGGCGCGCATCGAGGCGATCCGCCTGCAGGCCGGGCGGTTGATGAATCTCGGTGACGTGACCAAGAAGAATGTGCCCAAGATGTCGCTCATCGCGCCGCCGCGCGCGGGCGGCGCGGTGTCCACGCGCACCTTCATTCCGCACGACTGTCATTCGTCGATCGGCGTGCTCGGCGCGGTCACTGTCGCCACCGCCTGTGTGCTGCCGGGCGGCGTCGCCGACGGTGTCGCCGTCGTGCCTGCGGGCAATTCGAAAGTGTTGCCGATCGAGCATCCGACCGGGGAGTTCACGGTGCAGATCGAATCCGACGGCGATCCGAAGCAACCGAAGATCACGCGCTCGGCGCTGCTGCGTACCACGCGGCTGCTGTTTGATGGTCACGTTCACGTCCCGGCGCAGGCCTGGGACGGAATCGAGGGCATGCCCAAGCCACAGGCGCGCGCGGTGGCGTAGGACATTGGGGGCAGGTCTGGCATAATCACCGCTTGTGTGTTTATGTGTCTATGTGGGAAACGCGATGGACGATACCGTACGGTGGTCGCTGAAAGTGTCGCGCGAGACGGACCAGGCGTTGCGGGCCTATCTGGGTCGCAGCGGCGGGCGTAAGGGCGATCTGTCAAAGTTCGTGCAGGAGGCGGTGCAGGCGCGCCTGCGCGGCGTGGAACCTGCTTTGGGTCCCGCAAAGCGTGCCCGCGCACGCGCCGGGCTCGCGGAGGCGCTCAGGGAAGTACGTGCCCGCACGCGAGGATTGTCTCAGGCGCGCCTTGAGAAGTTGGTCGTCGAAGCGGTGGCCTATGCGCGCACGCGGCGCTAGCGCGTGCGGGTCGTTCTCGACACGAACCTGTTCTTGAGCGCGTTTCTGTCCGCGGCAGGTCCGCCGGCCCGACTCATCGACGCCTGGCGCGCCGGGCGGTTCGAGCTTGTCACAAGCCGCGAACAGATCGAGGAGGTAAAGCGCGCTGCGCGCTACGAAAAGATACGTTCCTACGTCTCGCACGCTGCAGTGGGCCGCCTCGTGAATGGCCTGCGAGCAGCGGAGATCGTACTCAAGCGGCTGCCACTCGTGGGCGGTGCCCCTGATCCAGGCGACGACTTCCTCCTTGCCATGGCGGTCGCAACGGACGCCGAGTTCCTGGTGACGGGCGACAAGGCGCTTCTGTCGCTGAAGTGCGTTGCGGACACGCGCATCGTCTCGGCCAGCCGCTTCGCTGCAATCCTCGGGCGCTGAGCCCGGTCAGGCCGCCGAATAGACAGCGAACACCTTGTTCGAATTGAAGATGTGGGTCTCGACGAAATCGGCCCACTGCAGGGGCGCGCCGAGCGCCTCCATCGCACCGGCGAGCGCGAACCAGTTGAGCAGTTCCTGCTGGCCTGCGTCTTCGACTGCGGCGAGCGGCGTGGTGCGCCAGGCGTCGTAATCGTGGTCGCGCATCGCATTAAAGAGCCGCCGGTCGGCCGGCGTATCGGGGCGCAGGCGCCAAGTCGCATCGCACAGGAACGCGTGCGACCAGCTCGATGAGGCGATCAGCGCCACGCGCCAGGGGCTGTCTTTCAGCACCCGCGCGGTCGCCGCGCCGACCTGCATGAAGCGCTTCGGCGAAGGTGAGGGCGGATCGGGCTCGAGCGCCGCATCCATCTTCGTGAGGAATCCGCGGCACGACACCACGCGCCGCCCGTAGCAATTGAGCGGGAAACAGATGGTCGGGTACGTGTAGCCTTTGCGTTGGTAGTCCAGGTACAGGACCGTGTTGGTGAAGGCGTGCGCCAGGCTTGCGTGGTGGAGCGGTTTGTAGGCGTAGGCGATATCGATATCTCGCTCGAGCAACCCGGTCACGAGGTGCCGGGCGATGTCAGGGCGTCCGCGCAGCCGGT
>JAQBBQ010000266.1:0-14643 GCA_032125995.1 Betaproteobacteria bacterium
AGCATCCGACGCTGCCCTCGCTGCTCAGGGACGCGGGCTACGCCACCGCGCTGGTCGGCAAATGGCATCTGGGCTATGCGCCGCATTTCGGCCCCTTGAAAAGCGGCTACGAGGAATTCTTCGGCGCAATGAGCGGCGGGCTCGATTACTTTACCCATCACGACTCGGGCGGGGTGCACGATCTGTGGGAGAACGACGCCGAGGTGCATCGCAAAGGCTATCTGACCGACCTGCTCAGCGACCGCTCGGTCGATTACATCCGGCGTCAACGCGACAAGCCTTTTTTCCTCTCGCTGCACTACTCGGCGCCGCACTGGCCGTGGGAAACACGCGCCGATGAGGCCGAAGCAAAGCATCTGGCGAATACGCGCGAACACATCGGGCATGTCTCGGGCGGTTCGGTCGAGACGTACCTGACGATGATTCATCACATGGACGAGGGTATCGGCCGGATACTCGAAGCCCTGAAGTCTATCGGCGCGGACGAGAACACGATCGTCGTCTTCACCAGCGACAACGGGGGCGAGCGGTTCTCGGATGTCTGGCCGCTCACTGGCAAGAAGATGGACCTACTCGAGGGCGGGATCCGCGTGCCGTATATTGTGCGCTGGCCGGCCCGCGTCAAAGCGGGCGGCGTGACCGCGCAACTCGGGATGACGATGGACTGGGTGCCGACCTTTCTCGACGCCGCGGGTGTCGCTCCACATCCTGACTATGCGCTCGACGGCGTGAGTCTGATGAAGGTGCTCGAGAATCCAGCGGCCACGTTCGAGCGAGAATTGTTCTGGCGCATGAACTACCGTAACCAGCGCGCGCTGCGCGCCGGACGCTGGAAGTACCTCTCGACCGAGGACGGGGAATTCCTCTATGACCTCGATTTGGACGCGCGCGAGCGGGCGAATCGCGCGAAGCGAGAGCCCGAGCGGCTCGCCGCGATGCGCGCGCGCTACGCCGATTGGGAGAAGACGGTACCGGGCGTGCCCGAGGGCGCGAAGCCCTCGATTATCACCAACAAGGGCAACATGGCGATGCCCTCGCCATGACGGCGGTCGACGGCCTGCTGTCCTATCTCGCGCCCAGCGACGGGCCGGTGCAGGTCCGCGTCTTTCCACCCAGCAGCGGCCGCGCCGCGGAGCGCCCGGCGTCGGCCCAGCACCGGGTGTCGATCCGCGATGCGCGCCCGATCGCCGATGAACTGCGGCTCGACGTAAACGGCTTCGAGCTGCATACGAAGCGATCGGGGTTTGCCGACTTCTACGACGAAGCCGCGGTGCGCGCGCGTTACTACCCCGAGGTACAGGATCTGGTGCAGGCGATCACCGGCGCGCTTGCGGTCGTCGTATTCGACCACAACGTCCGCAGTGCGGCGCGCGCGGCACGCGGCGAGCACGGCGTGCGGACGCCCGTCGACCAGGTGCACAACGATTACACCGTCGAGTCCGGCCCGAATCGCAAGCGGGAGATCCTCGACGCGGCCGGGCGCGCTGATCTTGCGGACCGCCGTGTCGCCTTCGTCAACCTGTGGCGGCCGATTGTCGGCCCGGTGCTGGACAACCCTCTCGCGGTTTGCGATGCGGGCAGTGTCGCGCCCGAGGACCTGGTGACGACCGACATCCATCACTTCGGCGAGGACGACCTGACGGTCCCGCGTCACCACGGCCAGATCTACTCGGTGCGCTACAACGCCGGGCACCGCTGGTACTACGCATCCGAGATGCAACCCGAGGAGTTCCTGCTGCTGAAGTGCTACGACTCGCGTGCGGACGGGCGCGCGCGGTTCATGCCGCACACCGGGTTCCTGAATCCCACCTGTCCGAGTGTGTTCGTGCCGCGCGAAAGCATCGAAGCGCGGACGCTGGTGGTTTTCGACGAACCGCTCTGAGCCGGCATTCAACCCGCGAGCCGGCCAGCCGGCCGAGCAGGCGCTGACGCATCCAGTGCTTCGCCCTCGAACAGCAGCCGCCCGAGGTCGGGAACGCATTCGGCTATTCTTGGGCGCATGAGCCGCCGCGCGTACCGCATCGCCCCCACCGAGGACACGACCTTCCATCCACGCCTGATCGGCAGGCACGGCGCGGTGGCGGCGAATTCCTATCTGTCGGTCAACGCCGGGGTCGACGTGATGAAGGCGGGCGGCAACGCGATCGATGCGGCGGTCGCGGCGACGCTGGTCGAGGGCATCGTCAATCCGCAGATGCACACGATTGGCGGCGAGTGCCCGATGCTGATTCGCCTGGCCGGCGAATCACGCGTCGTCTCCGTGAACGGCAACACGGCGGCGCCGATGGCGGCGACGCCCGACGCCTTCCGCGCGCGCGGGCTCGCCGACGTCCCCGAGGAAGGCATTCTGGCGGCGGGCGTGCCGGCGGCGTTCTCGGCGCTGATCACCGTGCTTGGGCGCTGGGGCACCCTGTCGTTCGCCGAGGTGTCGGCGCAGGCGCGCGAACTCGCGGCGCACGGCTTTCCGCTTTCCGAAGGCCTGCGCAATCAGCACAAGTACGGCCTGGTCGCACTGCGCGAGAAATTTCTCGCCAACTGGCCCGGCAGCGCGCAGCTGTACCTGCGCAATGGAGACGTACCAGAGGTCGGCGCAGCGATGCCGAACGCAGCGCTCGCGCAGGCCTACGACTGGCTGGTTACGGTCGAGCGCGGTGCCGCGGGCGACCGCGGCGCCAAGCTCGCGGCGGTGCATGACGGCTTTTACAAGGGTGACATCGCCGCCGAGATCGAACAGTACGCGAAGGCGCAGGACGGATTTCTGGCGCGCGCCGATCTCGCGAACTTCGAAACGAGAATCGAGGAACCGGTGAGCCTGCGCGTCGGCGATACCGAACTCTTCAAATGCGGCTTCTGGTCCCAGGGGCCGGCCGAGCTGCAGGCGATCGCGCTCATGCTGCGGCACGATCTGCGAACGATGGGTCATGGCAGCGCGGACTACTGCCACCTGCTCGTCGAATGCATGAAGCTCGCCTACGCCGACCGCGAGCAGTACTACGGCGATCCGACGCAGTCCCTGGTGCCCGGCGAGGTGCTGTTATCGGAGGCCTACACCGCCGCGCGCGCGACGCTCGTCGACATGCGCCGCGCGAACGCCGAGCTGCGCCCGGGTGATGCGCGGCGCAACGCCGCGCTGCTGCCGGCAGACGAGCGTGTGACGCCGAAAGGCTGGGGCGCCGGCACGGTACACGTCGACGCGGTCGACGCCAAGGGCAACATGGCCTCGTTCACGCCGAGCGGCGCCTGGCTGATGTCGGCCGACGTGATGCCGGCGCTCGGCGTTCCGCTCTCGGTGCGCATGATGACCTTCTACCTCGCGCCGGCGCACCATCCGAACGTCGTGGCGCCGGGCAAGCGTCCGCGCACGACGCTGACGCCCTCGCTCGCCTTCAAGGACGGCAAACCCTGGATGACCTGCGGCACGATGGGCGGCGACAACCAGGGCCAGTGGCTGTTGCAGTTCTATCTAAACCGCGCGGTGTTCGGCATGACCATCCCGCAGGCGATCGAGGCACCACGGCTGTCGAGCGAGAGCTTTCCCGGGTTCTTCGCGCCGCATGTCGGGGTGCCGAATCGGGTGCGCGCCGAGGCGCGCATCGGCAAGCAGGCGCTCGGCGAACTGCGCCGGCGCGGACACGACATCGACATCGCGCCGGACTGGACCGAAGGTTTCGTCTCGGCGGCACAGTTCGACGAGGCAACCGGCCTCGTCGAGGCCGGCTGTGATCCGCGCGGTGCGAAGGCGGAATGCTTTCCGGCGTTCGCCTACGCCTGGTGACTATGGCGCGCGGGGGCGTGCCTAGTCGTAGGCGCGAAAACGAATCGTCGGGTCGCGCTTGATTTGATCGACCAGCGCGACCTCCCAGCTAAGGTAGGCGCGCGCGTGTTTTTCGTAGTCCGCGCCGTGCTCGTGATCGTAAGGCTTGTACCAGACGTCATCGAGCGTGGTGGTCACCTGCGTCATGCCGGATTCCACCGCCAGGCCGGCGGCGATCCAGGCGGCGTTGCCGCCCTCCAGCGCGCGGATTTCGACGTTCGGCCATAGCGCAGCGGCCTCGGGCGCGGCGAGCAGCGCGATCGCCCCATCTTCCGAGGTCAGCACGAGGCGGGTAGCCGGCGGCAGCTTTGCCTGGGCTTGGTCGAGGCGCGCGCGTACCGCCCACCAGGCGCCCGGAATGTGGCGGCTGCGGTAGCGCAGGCTCGTCGCCAGGTCGATGACAACCGTGCCGTCACCTTTTAACAGCGCATCGAGTTCCCGCGCAGCAATCAGTGCAACGTCGGGCTGGGTCGGCAGGCTGCGTTGACGCGGACCCTGCGCCAGCGGCCAGCCGGCAAAACCGTCCGTCCCCTCGGGTTCGAGGACGTACACGTCGTCCCACCCCAACTGATTGAGCCACGAAGCCGTCATCACCGAGCGCACGCGCGCCGGATCGACGAGGACAATACGCGCATTGCGCACACCGACGTATTCGTCGGTCGCCTGCACCAGCTGGCCGCCCGGCGCGTGGCGCGATGCGGCGATGCGCTGCGCTTCGAATTCCTCGCGCGTGCGCACGTCGAGCAGGTTGAGTGTGCGCGTTGCATCGTTTTGCCATCCCTGCACCGTTGCGCGCGTCGCGACCTTCACCTCGAAACGTGCTGCGACCTTCGCGGCGGTGGCCTGCGCAGCGGCAAGGCCCTGCGCAGAAGGCGGCGGCGCGACCGTGGATGAGCCGCGCTCGCAGGTGAAGCCCGCGAGTTCCCAGCCCATGGTGCCGTCCTTGAGCGCGACGACCTTGTTTGGAATTCCCGCGTTGCGCAGCGACTGGCAGCCGATGATGCTACGCGTGCGGCCCGCGCAGTTCACCACGATGAGCGTCTCCGGGTCGGGGGCCAGATCGTGCACACGGTAGGCGAGCTCGGCGCCCGGTGCGTCGATGCCGCCGGGAATATTCATGCGGTGATACTCGTCGAAGGGACGCGAATCGAGGATCAGCAGCTTGGTGCCGGAATCCGTCAGGCGCTTGAGTTCCTCGGGCGGGATGCGGGGTGTGTCGTAGTGGTGCTCGACGAATTCGCCAAAGGCCTTCGACGGCACGTTGACGCCGCTGAAGAGTTCACCGCCCGCGGCTTGCCAGGCTGCGCAGCCGCCTTCGAGGATCGCGACGTCGGTGTAACCGAGCGCGGCGAGCTTCAGCGCCGCACGGTCGGCAAGCGCCTCATCGCCGTCGTCGATCAGAATGATCGGCACCGACCGGCGCGGCACCAGGTCGTCGACCATCAACTCGAGCCGCGAGAGCGGCAGCGAGCAGGCAAAGAACGGATGCCTCTGGGTGTGCACGCCCTGTTCGCGCACATCGAGGAGTGCAAACTCGTCGCGCGCAACGAGGCGTTCGCGTAGCGCTGCGACCGGAATGCGTTGCGTCATCTGTTTCCTTCCGGCAGTGGAACTTCGGAGCTGAACGGCGTACGCAATCCAGAGTCTAGCGCCGGGCGCCGGGCACCGGGCACGCGGGGTCTGCGTTCGATCAGCCTCTCGCCGCCGCGTCGCCTGCGATTGCCGCCGTCGCGATCGCCGCCTTCGTCTCCGCGCTGAGCGGCGCACCGTCCGGCGCGTCCGGCATCCTGACCCGCACTTCGCGACGCGCGAATTCGATTCCGTTCTCCTTGAACGCCTTTTGAATACGCGAGTAGATTTCCTTGCGAATCGGAAATTGCGTTCCCGGCTTCGCCGTGAACTTGCCGCGGACGACGATGCCGACGTCCGTGACGTCGCCGGCGCCCTGCGACTTGAACGGCTCGATCAGGTTCGCGGCATATTCCGGGTTCTCGTTGATCTGCTGGCCAACCTTCTTGAAGATCTTTCTCACCTTTTCGAGGTCGGTATCGAACGGCACGGTAAACCGCAGCTTCATGATCACCCAGTCGCGGCTCAGGTTGGTGAGCTTGGACATGGTGCCGTAGGGGACGATATGCACTGGACCGGTCGCGCCGCGCAGCTGCAACGACCGAATCGAGATTCTCTCGACGGTTCCCATCGTTCCGCCGACGTCGATGTACTCGCCGACGCGGAAGGCGTCGTCCAACAGGAAGAAGACGCCGGAGACGATGTCCTTGACGAGCGTTTGCGCGCCAAAGCCGATCGCGAGACCGAATACCCCGGCGCCCGCCAGCAGCGGCGTGGTGTTCACACCCAGCTGGGACAGCGCGAGGAGCACGGTGAGCGCGATGATCGTGACCTGCCCCGTCATGTGAAGGATTGGCAGGACCGTGCCAAGCCGGCTGCGGCCGCTGCTGCGCTTCTCGCCCTGCGCCAATTCTCCCGCGGCGCCCGGCAGATCATTCGCCAGTTGGCGATTGACCCACAGGTTCCACATTTCCCACGCCATGTAGCCGACCGCGACGGTCAACAGGAAACCCACCGCGTTCGCAGCCAGCTGAGCGCCGAGCCCGGCATCGGCAAGGTTTCGCAGGCTCAATCCCCACAGCTTGCCGACGACCAGGATGAGGACGGTCAGGAGGACGACTCGACCCATTCGCACGTAACAAAACCGCGTTTCCTGATACGCCGCCTCGGCCACCGGGCCTTCGCCGCGCATCGCGGGCACGAGGTGGGTGGCGATGCCGCGAATCATCGTGTCGAGGAACGGCGCGACGACGATGAGCAACAGGGCAAGTGCGCCGCGTCCAGGGGTGAGCGCGACGTTTCCCGTGCTGAGGACGAATTGCAGGAAGACCCAGTTGAACCCGACGATGAACATGGTGACGCCGGGCCACCACGCCGCCATCCTTGCCAATCCCGGGGTCAGGTCCCTCTCTTCGCCGATCAAGATCGAGCTCAACCCGCGGCGCGCCCTCCAAATCGCGTAGATCAGCCATGTGCTGAGGATCAACGACACCCAGAACCGAAGCGTGCCGGTCAACGCCAACTGCCTGAGTTCCAGTATTTCCGCGAGCCAGAACGCAACCCCGGCGACGCCTGTGATCGACGTGAAATTTCGGTACAGGTAGCGCGATGTCCAGTCGTCGGTGGAAACGAGCCGCAGGTCCGGGCGGTGCGGCGCGAGCACGAAACGCAGCAACGTGGCAATGACACGCACGATCACGATGGCATTGAGAACAAACGCAGAGACAAGCAGTCGGTCGGTCGGGTCAGCGACGAGAAGCCGATTCGCCACCAGCGCCCCGACGACGAACGCGGCCACGGCGCCCAATTCGAACACCACGCGCCAGTACAGCGTCTGTACTGCCTCACGCAGGGTGTCCGTCTTCGCGCTGCGAATCTTCTCGCGGCTGCGGGTGGTGGCGCGATTAAACAGCCACTCGACGCCTGCGCCGATCGCGAGCGCCAGAATCACCATGCCGAGGAACGCCAGCGTGCCCGCCACACTGCGGTCGGCGAAGATCGAGGCAATTGCTTTACCGGTGCCGCGCAAGAGATCTGGCAGCGCGCGAATGTGAGATACGACACTCGCCTGGAATCCGCTGCTCCACCCGCGGAGGATCTCCGCCGCACTCGGCGTCCCGGCCGCTGCCTGAAGCGCGGCCGAATCGACCGACTCGCCGAGGAGCTTCATCAGCTGGCCCAGGGCATTAACCTGTTCCGGCTCGAGCTTCTCGACCAGTGCCTTCATTGCATCCGGGGTCAGCGATGCGGGAACCGCGGACGTCTCCGCGCCGGGGCCCGAAGGCTTAGCCGCCGCGGGGGCGGCATTGGCGATCGACAGTCCCAGAAGCAGCAGGAAAAGAAACGTGGTGAGTCTGCTCATCCAAGTCATTGCAAATCCCTCTAGGGTGGCCGGCTGCGCCGGGACACACGCGATTGTGCGAGCGGCATCCTAGCAGAGGCTAGTGCCCCTCTAACTGCGCGGGATTTCGCGCTTCAGCGCGGGGCAGCCAATTGCGCGACGCGTCGGTCGAGTGGGCGCTTGTGGCCGTCTGCGGGCATATCGGGAGGTCGGTTTCCGATCCATCGCCGCCATTCCCGTCCACCAATTCACGGCCCCTTGAGCGTCCGCTTTCGGGAAAGGCGAGCGGCTGCTATTGACCGAGGCTGTGTGAAAATGCAAGCGCCAAATTTTTCGTCGTTCGAAAGATGGCGTAGCGGCCTCTACAGCGTCTTTTCGACTCGCCACAAGATCTGAGCCGTGAGAAATCGTCGTGTGGCGAGTTGGGTCGAACGTTTTCACACAGCCTCGACCCAAAACGGTCAGTCGAGAATGTGAATACGTCACTCGCTGGCACCGCCGAACACGGGGAAAAGCGGAAAAGAATTAGCGGGCTAGAGAAACTTCTCCGCGCAGACGATGATCTCTTCGTTGGTCGGATGCTTCAGGCACTCCCTGGCATCCAGGCGCGAGCGCCCCGTGAGGCGCCTGGGCATCGGCTTGATGTCCTCGGTCTTCGGTTCCGATTTTTTCGTTTCAGCCGCGGGCAACTTCGGGCTCTGTGTCATTTTCAACGTCTGGCCCCAACCGGGCATCGCAACCAGCGCCGTGAGCGCTGCAAACAAGGCGAATCGTTTCATGGCCCTGCTCCCTTAAGTTAGAGGGTTGAAGCAGCATAGTCACACGGAAACAGCCCTGTGAGAAAGGGTAAGAATTCACGGATTTCCGACTCCGACGGGGTAAATGGCGCCATGTCCGAGCAAAAGACCCTCAGCTTTCACACGCGCGGCGGCGGCACCCACGATTTCACCGTCGAAGTGGAGCGCGTGGTGCGCGCGAGCAAGCTTTGCGCTGGCACCGTGCAACCTGTTCCTGCAGCACACCAGCGCCTCGCTGATCCTGTGCGAGAAGGGATAAGAGAATAAGGCCGGCCGTGAAGTCGGCACGGCCTGCCGATCTTCCGGTCGAGACGCCGAATACACTCGAGCTGGTGGTGATTCTAAAGATCGCCAATGCGCTCGGTCTCGCGGTCCCGCATTCGATTCTGCAGCGCGCCAACTGCGAGATCGACTGACCGCTTCTTTAATCGGGCGGGTTTGTCAAGGATCGGGCTCCTGGTAGCTGTGGTTCTTGAGGAACATCGCTTACGTGGGTCACGCTTCTTTACGCAGTCGGCGCGGTGCTGTCCTGGCACGCTGCAGGCATTAGTCGGACAGAGTGGAGAGCCTTGCTTTTGGGCGCGCTTTTGGCCGATAGCCGCCGGTGGTGACCGGCTCCTACCGACCCTTAGCCGACGCTCGATCTCGGAGCGGCGTCACGCCGCGTAACTCAGCACCGCGAAGAAGTGACAGCCGGAACCGGCTACGACGAAGCTGTGCCATACCGCGTGCGCGTACCGCAACCGGGAATCGAGCATGAAGAACACGACACCCGCTGTGTATGCGAGTCCGCCGGCCACGAGCAATGCGACGCCGGGCGGAGGCACGCGTTCGACGAGTGGCACAACCGCAATCAGCACAATCCAGCCCATGATTAGATAGAGCCCCGTCGAAAGCCAGGGATGCGACAGGCGGTCGAACGCCTTCAGCGTGACGCCTAAGACCGCGAGCGACCACACCACCCCAAATAGCGTCCAACCCCAGGCACCACCCAATGCGCCCAGCGTGAACGGCGTGTAGCTGCCCGCGATGAATACGTAGATTGCGCCGTGATCGAGCTTCTGGAAAACGCGCTTGGCGCGCCCCGTCGGCAACGCGTGGTACAACGTCGAAGTCAGATACAGCAGCACCATCGTCGCCGCAAACACGCTAGCACCGACGACGTTGGCCAGGTCGAGATGCTGCGTTGCGGCGATCAAGAACGGCACCGCCACAATGGTTGCCAGTAGCGCCACGCCATGGCTCACGCTGTTGGCGATTTCTTCGCCTAGGCTCTGCGGGCGTTCGACCATCAGGTCGATTGTCACACGTCGGAGGACTCGCTCGGGCTTGCTCCAGGTCTGCTTGCTCGACCGAAAGCACACTGTGGACGATCGGTATTGACCTGAGTCGAGAACCGGTGAGGTCAATGCAAAGCAGCGCAAAATGCCGTGTCCTATCGACAGTCCGGTTGTGGCCGGTAGCCGCCGGTCGGGACTGCGCTACCGACCCTTAGCGGTCATTCCATTTGTACACATTCGGCGCACGTTCGGTGCGGTTCAGGACGTGGTCCACGCGCCGGATTTAGACACGAAGGTTCCAGTTAACCCTATGTCGAGTCCGGCTATTTTGGCGCGTAAGATTGCGGCCAGTTTCGACCTGGGAGAGCAAAGTTGTCGGATGTTGCCTGCTGGCTAGCCGCGCTTGGACTGGAAAAGTACGGATCTGCATTCACTGAAGCCGAGATTGAGTTTTCCGATCTGCCGCAACTGAGCGCCGAGGACTTAAAGGAACTCGGGCTGCCGGTGGGGCCGCGTCGTCGGATACAAGAGGCGATCAAACAGCTCGACGGCAGTCCTGATTCGCCTGCCCCTGGACCCGCAATCGCCGCAGCAGCGAGTCCCGCAGCGAAAGAGGCCCGTTCCACGATCTCTGAAGCAGAGCGGCGTCAACTGACGGTGATGTTTGTCGATCTGGTCGGTTCGACCGAGATGGCAACGAAGGTCGACCCCGAAGTCGTGCGCGATGTCATTACGCGATATCAGAATACCGTTGCCGGCGTGGTGACCCGCCACGAAGGTTTTGTGGCCCGCTACATGGGCGATGGCGTGCTGTGCTATTTCGGCTGGCCGCGTGCCAATGACGATGATGCTGAAAGGGCGGTTCGTGCAGGCCTGGAAATCATCGCGAGTGTCAGGAACACATCGGGGCCCGATGGCGTCTCTCTTGCCTCTCGCGTAGGGATCGCAACCGGTGTCGTGATTGTCGGCGACCTGATCGGCAGCGGCGCGTCCGAAGAAGCCGCGGTTGTCGGCGAGACGCCAAACCTTGCGGCCCGATTGCAGGGCCTGGCGAAACCGAACCAGCTGGTATTGCCGCAGGAAACGCGCAGCCTGCTTGGCAATATGTTTGAACTAGAGCCTCTCGGCGCACAGCGTCTCAAGGGTATCTCAGAGGCTGTAGAGGCCTATGCGGTGATTGCTGAGACCGCCCGCGAAAGCCGGTTTGATGCGCGTCAGTCAGGCGCGCTCACGCCGATTGTCGGCCGCGAGCAGGAGCTGGGACTGATGCGGGAGCGCTGGGCCAGGGCGAAGGCGGGGACCGGCCAGATGATCGTTGTCAGCGGGGAGGCGGGGATCGGCAAGTCACGCGTCACGCGTGCGCTGGTCGACGAGATCGCTCAGGAGAATCACGTCCGCTTGACCTTTCAATGCGCGCCCAATTATTCCGACAGCGCGTTCTATCCGTTTATCCAGCAATTGACCTATGCGGCCGGCATCCATCCAGCAGACGGAAGCACCGGACGTCTCGACAAGCTCGAGCGTCTGGCCGGGATCAATGCGAGCAACGCTGCCTTGATGGCCACCTTGCTCGGCATTGATGCGGGCGGGCGCTATGCACCACTCGATCTGACGCCGGCCCAGTTAAGGCTGCGCACGATGCAGGCGCTCGTTCAGCTGATCGTCCGGCAGGCGCAGGAGCAACCCCTGCTCGCCGTATTTGAAGATCTGCATTGGGTGGATCCGACGACGCTCGAGCTTCTGGACATCGCGCTTGATGCGATTGCCGAGGAGAAGGTGCTGCTCCTCGCGACGGCACGGCCAACCTTCGAGCATGGCTTTGGCGGGCATCCGATCGTTACCCGGTTTGCGCTCAACCGACTGGGCAAGGATCAGATCCTGTCGATCGTCAACAAGCTGACGGATGGCAAGTTACTGCCGGACGAGGTCCTGCAGATCATTGCCCGCCGCACCGATGGCGTGCCGCTGTTTGTCGAGGAACTCACCAAGGCGATCCTGGAAACCGGTGCGCTGAAAGTCGACGGCGACAGGCTTGTTCTTGACGGCCCGCTGGATGCGCTCGCGATTCCCAGCACGCTGCATGACAGTCTGATGGCGCGACTTGATCGCCTGCAACCGATCAAGGAAGTCGCGCAAATGGCCGCCTGCATCGGGCGGGAGTTCGATCACCGGCTGCTGGCTGGCATTTCGCCGCTCCCCGGGGCCGAGCTCAACACGGCGCTCGAGGGGCTGATCAAGGCTGAACTGATCTACCGGCGCGGCCTGCCGCCCGAGGCGGCGTATCTGTTCAAGCACGCGTTGGTGCGCGACGCCGCCTATGAAAGCCTGTTGAAAGAGCGCCGCCGCAGCATCCACGGCCGGATCCTGACGGCGCTGGAGAAAGCGCCGGATACTGCCCCTGAAGTGCTCGCCTATCATGCAGAGACGGCGGGACAGACCGACCGCGCTATCGATCTGTGGGAAGCGGCGAGCAAGGCCGCCATCGCACGCCCGGCCTTTGACGAAGGCATCTCCCATTTGGAGCGAGCGATCGCCCTGATCGCGCCGCAGACCGAGTCTGGCGAGCATGCCGTGATGGAACATGCGCTGAGCTTGCAGGTTCAGCTTGGCGTCGCCTCGATGGCCCGCAAGGGGTGGGGGGCTGACGAGACGAAGGCTGCTTTTGAACAGGCGCTCGTCCTCGCCGACAGGATCGGCGAAACACCCCTGCGGTTTTCCATTCTCTACGGCCTCAATACGGGAAGGTATCTCAGAGCAGAAACTGCTGAAGCGATGCGACACGGTGAAGCGCTCGTTCGATTGACAGAGGACGCGCTGGAAACCGCTCCGGCGGTCGTGGCCAACCGATCGTACGGTATTACGCTGCAGTTGGTGGGGCGGTTTCTGGATGCGCAAACGTATTTCGACCGTTCCTTTGCGCTCTATGACCCGGAAACGCACAAAGGCCTGGAAAAGCAATATGGGCAGGACCTCGGTGTCGGCAGCAATTGTTTTATGTCGCTCAATCTCGGATACCTTGGCCAGACCCGGCGGGCGGAGAAACATGCCCAGGATGGTGAGCGCTACGCAATGGCCTCCGCTCATGCAAATTCAATCTGCTATATGCACATGGTCATGTTGATGCGCGCGTTGCAATCCCGGGATGAAGCCGAACTGGAACGACACACAAATGCGCTGGCCGCGATGTCGGCAGAGCACAATCTGGTTTGGTATCGGCATCTTGCGTCGATGACCCAAGCGTTACTCCTCGCAGGACAGGGCGAGCCGGCCAGCATCGTGAATTACTTGAAGGCCGACGCAACCTTGGTGGCGACAAAATCCAAAATGGCGGTCTCATGGCTGCGAATTGAGGCTGGCTGGCGCGCGCGCGCCCTGGGCCTTCGGGAACAGGCCAGCGATCTGGCCGTGATGGCTCGGAAAATGTTCGATGAAACGGGCGAAGCCTTTGCGCTGTCAGACCTTCGCCGTCTGCAGGGCGCGTTGGCTCTGGACGCCGGTGACGATCAGAGCGCAGAGGCCTGCCTGAAGGCGGCCATCGAAGTCGCGTGCGACCAGGGCAGCAAGTTATTGGAACTGCGCGCCGCGATCGATCTTGCGCGTCACTGGCATTCGATGGGCCGCATCGACGAAGCAGCGGAATTGCTCCGGCCTGTCGTTGAACGCATAGCCGATGGTGACTGTGCGACGGACCGTGCGACAGCTCAAGCCATGCTCGCCGACTTTGTAACTTGAAGGTGTGAGGGTTGCTCAAGGCGAGACATTCCACCAACCGGGATGACCGCTCCTGGCCTATTCTGTTGAAAAACTCTTTCGCGCGACTTTCTGAATGAATTTTGGGGTCGTCGACCCCTTACCCCGTTCGCTAGCGTCGCGTGTAGCGCATCCTGAGCGTTCGACTTTTTGACGACCGTATGCCTCGGGTACGGCAAACGAGTTTTTCAACAGAATAGGCCGAAAGCGGTCGTTCGTTCACACACCACAGGGGCACGGGTCGTGATGTCAGAAAACAGCAGCCGGGCGCAACGGCCCGACGTCACACGGACCGGAGTGCTGAGCCTCGCTGCGGCTCTGCTGGTGTTCGCCGCCGCGGCGGTGGCGGAGCACGAGGCCGACCATCGATACGACGTGCAGGGCTATGTGCTTGGCGCCGACAAGCGCCCGCTGGACGGGGTGAGCGTCGCGATACACAAAGATGATCGCCTCATCGGCAGCAGCCGAACAGATAGCGAGGGCTTCTATGCCATCAGGCTTCACCTCCACGACAGCGATATCGGCGACGCTATCGCGGTGCGCGCTGGCAAACATCAGGCGCTTGTCCGCATGCAGGCCGAGCACGGAAACCAGATGAATGCGCGAGTGCACCGTGTGAACTTCGTCGGCAGCGAGGTCAGCGAGAAGAATCTTTCTGGCAACAGCGTTCCGGCCTGGGTTTACCTCGTCGCGGCCCCATTCGTGCTTTGGGCGGCGGTGTATTTCACCGGCTTGATCCGGCGACGGGTCCGCAAGCTGAGATTGGCGAATGCCCCCGCGCAACCCGGTCGGGAAAAGAAGCGCACGGGTAAGCGCAGGCGCTGAGATCTCAGAGGAGACAGCGGCATGGACCTCGGGCTGGAGGGCAAGACCGCGCTCGCTACCGACACGACGCAGGGCAGCGGCAGGGCCACGGCGCTGCTGCTGCGCGCCGGCAGGGTGATCGAATAGCCGCTCGGTGACCGACCGCTCCTGGCCTATTCTGTTGAAAAACTCGTTTGCCGTACCCGAGGCATGCCGTCGTCGAAAAGTCGAACGCTCAGGATGCGCTACACGCGACGCTAGCGAACGGGGTAAGGGGTCGACGACCCC
>JAQBBQ010000267.1:0-69501 GCA_032125995.1 Betaproteobacteria bacterium
CGCAATCGGTGCTGCCGTGCCCGCCGGCGCGACACCAACAACCAGTCAGAGCGAGAGCCAACCATGATCTCTTGTCCGAAGTGCCACCGTCCGATCGAAGGCGAGGAAGCCTACATCTGCTGCGCCAACATTGAACTCAGCTGGAAGTGCAGTTCCTGTGGCAAGGTGAGCGAGGGCTTCGCCTTTCCCTATGGCATGTGCCCGCATTGCAAAGGCAGGCTGGAACTGCTCGAGCGCGGGGCAATCGACGACACCAAAGGCCTGGATGCGATCCGCGCGGCATTCGAGATCGAACTCGGCGGCCATGCCTTTTACAAGCGCGCGGCGAACGACTCCAAGGACCCGGCGCTGCGCGATCTGTTCGGCCGCTTCGCGGAAATGGAGCAGGAGCACATGGAGACACTGTCCAAACGCTACCACGCCGATCTGCCCAAGCCAGCCGAGGATTTCCAGATCGATCGCGCGGCGATTTTCGCCGGGGTCGACCGCAAGCCGGAGGATCCGGCGAATCTGTTTCGCATCGCCATTGCATTCGAGGAGCGCGCGGTAAAGTTCTTCAGCGAGCAGGGCGCCCAGGCGCCCGAGGGCTCGGTAGAGAGCGATCTGTACAAGGAACTCGCCGCGGAGGAGCGCGAACATGTGGCGCTGCTTACCACGGAATACCAGCGCTGGAAGTCCGGCAAGGCGGGCATTTTGTAGCGGGACCGAGGCAACGAGGTCAGGAATATGACTGAAAGGAAACCATGAGCAACCGGCTGGCAGTTCTTGAAGGCAATGAGGCCGCTGCACGCATCGCGAGATGGCAGGCGACTTTACCTTCACCCGACTGCTGTTGGGATTCGGCCTGCGCAATTTTTCGATGCACCCCACGCAGCTCCTCGCGATCAAGGAGCGCGTCCTGAGATCCAACTTCGGCCAGACTCAGGTGCTCGCGCAGCGCGTGCTGCGCAGCAATGATGCCGGCCGCATTCGCGATCTCATGGCGAAACTGAACGCATAGCGAGCGCCGCAGGCCAATGTCCGGTCCGCTAGACGGCGTGCGCATCATCGACCTCACCACGGTCGTCATGGGTCCGTATGCGACCCAGATTCTCGGCGACCTCGGCGCGGACGTGATCAAGGTCGAGCCGCTCGAAGGCGACGTGATGCGCACCGCCTGGCCGCTGCGCCACCCGGGCATGGGCCACATCTTCCTAAACGTCAACCGCAACAAGCGGTCCGTGGCGCTCGACCTGAAACGCCCGGCCGCACACGATGCGCTGCTCGCGCTTGCGCGCGGGGCCGATGCGCTGGTCTACAACATTCGCCCCCAGGCGATGACGCGCTTGCGGCTCGGCTACGAGGACCTGCGTGCGGTAAACGAGCGGATCCTCTACGTTGGCGCGTTCGGCTACAGCCAGCGCGGCCCTTACGCCGCGCGACCCGCCTATGACGACCTGATCCAGGGCGCCGCCGGCGTACCCTGGCTGCACCAAGCTGCAGGCAACGAATCCCCGCGCTATACGCCACTGATCACGGCCGATCGCACCGTGGGTCTGCAGCTCGCCAACGCCGTGACTGCCGGGCTTTACTGGCGCGAGCGCTCCGGGCATGGCCAGCGCATCGACGTGCCGATGTTCGAAGGCATGCTGCAGGTCGTGCTCGGCGAACATCTCGGCGGCTACACCTTCGATCCGCCGGTCGGCGATCCAGGCTACGTGCGCCTGCTCGCGCGCGACCGCCGCCCCTATGCGACTCGCGACGGCTATGTCTGTGCGCTCATCTACAACGACAAGCAGTGGCGCGCGTTCCTCGAGTTGGTCGGGCGCAGCGACCTGCTCGCCGACGACGCGCGCTTTGCCACGCACGAGGCGCGCGCCCAGAACTACGACGCAGCCTACGCGTTCGTCGCCGACGAGATGCGCAAGCGCTCGACCGCCGAATGGCTCGAGGTGCTCGAGCGGGCCGACATCCCGGTGCAACGCATGAACAGCATCGACGACATCGTGCATGACCCGCACCTCGCCGCGATCGGCTACTTCGAAACCGTTGAGCATCCGAGCGAAGGCCGCCTGCGCTCGATGAAGGTGCCCTCGGAGTGGTCCGAGTCGGTCCCCGAGTACCGGCGCCACGCCCCCCGCTTGGGCGAGCACACGCGCGAGGCGCTCGCCGAGGCCGGCCTGACCGACGACGCGATCGAGGCGCTGCTCGCAAGCGGCGCGGCACGGGCTGCCTGAGGTCGGGCGCGCTCGGCTATAATGTCCCTTGCGCCGATTTGAAGTTCAGCTTGCGGGCGCATAACAAATCCAGCTAAAGAGACGGCCGCCCGAGAACCCGTTTCTGCGCAAGCTGAACGGGTTTTTTTATGTCTCTACAGAACTTAGACTCCGCGCAGCCACATTCGGTTGGTGTCGTCACGCCGCAAAAGGCGGCCTTCGACGCCCCCCTTCGGCTGCGTAGCAGCGCCAGCCTGGCGTCCTTCGACCTCGCCTACGAGACCTACGGCACACTGAACGCCGCGCACTCCAACGCGGTGCTGGTCTGTCACGCGCTGAACGCTTCGCACCACGTCGCAGGCATCTACGCCGACCAGCCGGACGACATCGGCTGGTGGGACAATCTGGTCGGCCCCGGAAAACCGCTCGACACCGATCGGTTCTTCGTCATCGGGGTGAACAATCTCGGCGGCTGTCACGGGTCGACCGGACCGATGAGCATCAATCCGGCAACGGGGCGCCCCTGGGGCGGTGATTTTCCGGTGGTGACGGTCGAGGATTGGGTCGAGGCGCAGGCGCGGCTTGCCGACCGGCTCGGCATCGAATGCTTCGCCGCGGTGATGGGTGGAAGCCTCGGCGCGATGCAGGCGCTGCAGTGGGCGCTCGCCTATCCGACGCGGATCCGGCATGCGCTCGTCATTGCCTCGACGCCCGGCCTGTCGGCGCAGAACATCGCCTTCAACGAGGTCGCGCGCCAGGCGATCACGACCGATCCGGACTTCCACGGCGGGCACTACTACGACAAGGGCGTCGTCCCGACGCGCGGCCTGCGGATCGCGCGCATGATCGGGCACATCACCTACTTGTCCGACGAAGCGATGATGGCGAAGTTCGGGCGCCTGCTGCGGCGTGGCGCACCCGGGTTCGATTTCGACGTCGACTTCGAGGTCGAGTCCTACCTGCGCCATCAAGGCGACAAGTTCTCTTCGTATTTCGACGCCAACACCTACCTGCGCATCACCAAGGCGCTCGACTACTTTGACCCGGCCGCGGAGTTCGGGGGCAATTTGTCGGCTGCACTCGCGCGCGCGCAGGCGGCCTTCCTCCTCGTTTCGTTCAAATCGGACTGGCGTTTTGCGCCGGCGCGCGGGCGCGAGATCGTTCGCGCGCTACTCGACAACCGCAGAATTCTTTCCTACCTCGAACTCGACGCGCCTGGCGGCCACGACGCCTTTCTGCTGGACGACCTGCACTATCACGGCGCGCTGCGCGCCTATTTCGGCAACATCGAACTCTGACGCCGTGAACCAATGAACGCCACCGATCACGCCCTGCTTGCGGCACGCCCGGATTTCGCTGCCATCGCCCGGTGGGTTGTGCCGGGTGCGCGCGTGCTCGACCTGGGCTGTGGCGATGGCGCGCTGCTGCGCTACCTCTGGGAGGCGCGCCAGGCCCCGGGCTACGGCGTCGAAATCGATTCCGCCGAAGTGGTCGCCTGCGTAAAGAACGACGTCAACGTACTACAGATGAACCTTGAGGACGGGCTCTCGGTGTTCCGCGACCGGTCGTTCGACTACGTGCTGCTCTCGGAGACCCTGCAGACCATCCACCGCACCGAGCAGCTGATGCGCGAAATGCTGCGCGTCGGGCGCGAGGTGATCGTTTCGTTTCCAAATTTCGGTCATTGGCAGTCGCGCCTGCAGCTCCTGCTCGGGCGGATGCCGGTCTCGGAAGCGTTGCCCTACGCGTGGTACGAGACACCGAACGTGCATCTGTGCACGCTCACCGATTTCGAAGATCTGTGCCGCCGGCTCGGGACCCGCATCGAGGAGCGGCTCGTGTTGCACGCGGGCCAGCCGGTGAGTCTGCTGCCGAACCTCTTCGGCAGCCTCGCGGCGTACCGCTGCACCCGCGACTAGCGGTGCGTGGGGCGCCGACGCTAGCCGCGACAGGTCGAGACGCTTTCTATCCAACGCGCCAGTTCGGCGACCGCGCGCGCAACCGCGCGCTGCATTGCCGCCACGCCCTGCGCGGCATTCGCGCCACCCTGGGGCTCCGAGATGCGCAGCGCGCGGGTTCCGATTCGGTCCGCGGGCGACGCAAGCGTCGCAATGAGCTCGAGCTGCGCCGTGCTCACGCCCTCCGCGCTGAACACCTGGCTGAATTCCTGCACCTCGATCTCCAGCGCGCAGCGCGCGGCACCCGGCTGCATCGCACGCGCGATCTGCTTACTGACGAGATCGGGCGGTCGCGCTGCCCAGCGCGAGTTTGCGAACGTACCCAGCTCGGCGCCGTCACGGTAGGCAAGCCGATAGTGCATCGCACGCTCGTCGAAGGGTTGTACGGCCCGCACGCTGCGTAGATGGACGGCGGGCATGTGCGCGGCCGGCGTCTCGATGCCGAGATCATAGGCGCGCGGCAGTTCATCCGGCGCACCGCCGCCCGCGCAACCGGCAAGCCCCGCGACGATCGCGCAGCTGATCAAATCCCACAGGGTCCGTACACGGTTCGCGCTCATTGGAATCCCGCCTCACCGGGGCCCGGGCGCGCCGCGTTGCGCCCCCAAAGCAAACTGTCAGGTTTCTGCTCGATTTCCTCGGCCAGCTTGCCGACGCGCTGCGCGCTGCGCGCCACCGAATCCGCAAGCGCGTCCACCTTCGGCAGCGTGCTGGCGCGCACGCCGCCGAGCGCAGCCTTCGACTCACGCGCCAACGCAGTGGCCTCGGCCGCCAGCTGCATCGCCTGCGCGGAGAGCGCACGCGCGTCGCGCACCAGCTGCTGCGAATCGGTAACCAACGCCGGTAGTTTTTGCGTCGCCGCGTTCATATTGGCAAGCGTCGCGGCAACATTGCGGCGGTTCTCCTCGTTCAGCCACGCCTGCAGGCGCTCATCGGTGCGCTTGACGACGCCCGGTAGCTGCTTTGCGGTCACGTTGAGATCGGCAATGAGTTCCTCGATGTGGGCAAGCGAACGCCCGATGCGCTCGCGGTTCTCGTCGTTGACGAGCTTGGTCAACTCGGCGATCAGCACCCGTCCGTCACGCAGCACGGCCTCTGCGTTGTCGGTCAGCGCATCGAGGAACGAAGGCCGCAGATGAATCTCTGGAACGCCATCCCGGCCCTTGGCGGGCGGCTCCCGGGAGCTGAAATCGTCCTGCAGGTGGACATAGGCGATCCCGGTGATCCCCTCCTGTCCGAGCTGCGCGTAGGTGCCGCGGGTGATCGGGATCGACTTGTCAATCTCGATACCGATCTGGATCCGATTCGGGTTCGCCGCGTCAAGCTGGATGCTCGCCACCCGCCCCGCGTCAAGGCCACGATAGCTCACCCGCCCCTGCTCGCTCAAGCCGGTGATCGGCCGCAGTGCAACCACGCGATAGCTGCTGCGTTGGACGGGATCGCCGGCAAGCCAGTTTGCCCACACCGCGATCGCCACCGCGATCGCGACAATGAACACGCCGGTGATCAGCGCATAGGCGCGGTTTTCCACTGTCCCCTCCGCGCTTAGGCCGCCTTAAAGGCGCGCCGGCCGCGCTCCCCCCCGAAAAAACTCTGGACGAAACGGTGCTCTACCGAGCGTACTTCGTCGACTGAGCCGCAGGCGATTATATGCTGGTCGGCGAGCACTGCGATCCGGTCAGTGAGGTCGTGTAGCGTGTCGAGATCGTGCGTCACCATCAGGACCGCGAACCGGTACTCGGTTCGCAGCCGCTTGATGAGGCGCACGAAGGCCTCCGAGCGGTCGGGGTCGAGCCCCGCAGTCGGCTCATCCAGAATCAGTAGTTCGGGCGAGAGCGCCATTGCGCGTGCGAGCGAGACGCGCTTGACCATGCCGCCCGAGAGATTCGCCGGCATCAGATCCGCGTGCTGCGGTTCGAGTTCGACCTGCGCGAGTTTCGCATGCACGATCGCGTGGATCGCGTCCTCGTCCAGGCCACCGCGTTCGCGCAATGGAAAGGCGACATTCTGAAAAACCGTGAGCGCGGAATACAGGGCACCGTTCTGGAACAGCATGCCCATGCGTTCGCGCGTGGCGCGTATCTGCGCGTAGCCCGCGCCGTCCCAGGACACTCCGAACACCCGCACGACGCCCGCACTCGGCCGCTTCAGACCGAGGATCACGCGCACCAGTTGGGTCTTCCCGCTACCGGACCCGCCGACCAGCGTCATCACTTCGCCCGCGTGCACGTCAAAATCCAGATCGCGGTGCAGCACGAAGTTCGACACCTTGTTGAGGAGCTTGCGAATCTCGACCACATTCTCGCCGCTGTTCTCGGCGTCGTGCTCGACAGGGGTCTTAGCCGACATTACGCAACAGTATCGCGAAAACGGAGTCGAGCAGGATTACGCAGGTGATCGACGCGACCACCGAACGCGTCACACCCGCTGCCAGGCTATCGGTGTTCGGCTGCACGCGCAGGCCGTAGTGGCAGGCGACGAACGCGACGGCGAACCCGAACGCGACCGACTTGCCAATTCCGATCCAGAAATTGACCACCTCGACCGCGCGCGGCAGCGCGACGAGAAACGCCGCCGGCGCGATATCCAGCGTGACGTCCGCGATCATCATGCCACCCGCGAGTGCTGCAATGTCGGTGCAGAACGTGACCATCGGCAGCGCGATCGCCAGGCCCAGGACCTTCGGCAGCACCAGTCGCGCGGTCACTGAAATGCCCATCACGGAAAGCGCCTCGATCTCCTCGGTGACCCGCATGACGCCGAGTTGCGCGGTCATCGCCGAGCCCGAGCGACCCGCCGCGATGATCGAGGCAAGTAATGGCCCGAGTTCGCGCACCACGCCGATGCCGACGATGTTGATGACGAGCAGGTCGGCGCCGTAGCGCTTCAGCTGCAACGCCGAGAGATAGGTCAGCACGACCCCGATCAGGAACCCGACCAGCATGGTCACCGGCAACGCCGAGACGCCTGCGCGGTATACATTCGCCGACAGTTCGCGCAGCGGAAATTCGCGCCAGCGCCGCGTTACCCGCGCAAGATCGAGCACCAGTTGACCGAGCAGGGCCGTGGCATCCCGGATGTGGTGCCAGAAGTTGATGCCGCCCTCGCCCACGGCGACGATTGCGGCCAGCGGGTCGAGGCGCCGCGCCGGCCGACCGACGAGCAGGCCCTGGCTGGCCTGATTGAGCAGGTCGCGGTAACTGGGCGCCACGTCGATGCGCTCGGCCGAGCGGAGCGCACGCACCAGCCAGACCGCGCCCGCGTCGTCGAGTGCGGTGATTCCCGTCAGATCCCAGCGCAGCGTGTGGGCCGGTCGGCGCTCGAGGTCCGCGGCCAGCCGCGCCAACGCGTAGCGCCGCGCCGACAGCGCGCCGAAGGTCCAGTCGCCGTGCACCCGGATCGCCGCCCCGGGCTCGGCGCCCGACAGCTCCCCGATCTCGAGCGCGGCTTGGGCAGCGGACATGGCGGACGATGTTACCAGCGCCGTGACGGTAGCCACGGCGCAATGATCTACCCGCGACCACCCGCTAGCCGTGCGGCGCCACGTCGAGCGCCTCGATCCGCTTGCGCAGCCACACCAGCATGAGCACGCCTGGCAGCGCAGCGACGAAGGTGAACAGAAAGAAAACGACCCAACCCAGGCTCGCGGCCATCACGCCGGCCGCGGGACCGACATAGACCCGGCCGAATGCCGCGAGCGCCGAGAGCAGGGCGTACTGCGTCGCCGAAAAGCGTCGGTCGCACATCGCCATCAGCAGCGCGACAAAGGCGGCGGTCCCCATCCCGCCGCAGAGGTTCTCCGCGGCGATCACCGCGATCATCAGCCCGTAACTCTTGCCCGCGGACGCGAGCAGCATGAAGCCCAGATTGGTGAGCGCCTGCAGCAGGCCGAACAGGAGCAGTGCACCATACAGACGCAGCCGCGCCATCAGCACGCCGCCCAAGAGGGCCCCGAGGATCGTCGCAACGATGCCGAGCCACTTGTTGATCAGGCCCACCTCGGTGAGCGAGAACCCCGGGCCGCGCAGCAGGAACGCCGTGGTCAGGCTGCCGGCGAAGGCATCGCCCAGCTTGTAGAGAATCACCAGGATCAGCATGACCCACGCGCCGTGCCTCGAAAAGTACTCGGCCAGCGGTTCACGCACCGCCTCGGCGAGTGACTGCGGCGCGCGCGCAGGCGCGAGCGGTTCCCGACTGGCCCAAGTCGCCGCGAGCCCCACGAGCATCAACCCGGCCATCACGAAATAGGTGCCATGCCAGCCGAGCCAGCTGTCGGCGAGCATCAACGCGAGTCCGCCCGAGACCAGCATCGCGATGCGGTAACCGAGCACCGAGACCGCGGCTCCGGCGCCGCGCTCGTCGGCGTCGAGCACGTCAGCACGGTACGCGTCGAAGACGATGTCCTGCGACGCGGAGAGTAAGGCCACCGAAAACGCGACGCCCGCGAGCAGCCAGGGCGACGTTTGCGCCGAGAGCGTGCCCATCCAGGCAATCGCCGCGAGCAGCGCCAGTTGCGTCAGCGCCAGCCAGCCCCGGCGCCGCCCGAGGAACGGTATCCGGTACCGGTCCATCAAGGGTGCCCAGAGAAACTTGTAGGTGTAGGGCTGGCCAACGAGCGCAAACAGCCCGATCGTTCTCAGGTCGACCTGCTCGACTGCAAGCCAGGCCTGCAACGTGCCGGCGGTGAGCGCCAGCGGAAGCCCGGAGGCAAATCCGAGCACCAGGAGAAGGAAGATCTTGCGGCTGCGGAACACCGCAGCAAAGCCATGTGAGGCGTCGGTTGGCATGCGGTGCCTGAACGTTAACGGATTCTAAACGCCAGCATGAGGCGCCGCCGGGACGACCGCGCCTTGTATCCGGTACCCCGCACGCGGCACGCGGCACGCCGCAGATTGCACGTCAGTCAAGCGGCCAGTCGTAGTCGATCGTGAGCGGCGCGTGATCCGAGAAGCGCTGGCGTTTGAAGATCGACTCGCGCACGGCGCATGCCGCGAGGCTCGGCGTGGCGATCTGGTAGTCAATGCGCCAACCGACGTTCTTCGCCCAGGCCTGGCCGCGGTTCGACCACCACGTGTATTGCTCCGGCCGGGGATTGATCTGCCGGAAGACGTCGACGAAACCCACCGCGTCGAACACGCGCGAGAGCCAGGCGCGCTCCGCCGGAAGAAAGCCGGAATTTTTCTGGTTTGCGCGCCAGTTCTTGAGGTCGATTTCCTGGTGTGCGATGTTCCAGTCGCCGGCGAGCAGCACTTCGCGGCCCGAGCGTTTGAGCTTGCGCAGGTAGGGCAGAAAGACCTTCAGAAAGCGGAATTTTGATGCCTGCCGGTGCGGTCCGCTCGATCCCGATGGCAGATAGAGCGAGATCACGGACAGCGCGCCGAAGCGCGCTTCGACCGACCGGCCCTCACGGTCGAATTCACGCGTCCCGAAGCCGCGGATGACGGCGTCCGGCGGGCGGCGGCTTAAGATCGCGACACCGCTATAGCCCTTCTTTTCCGCGAGCGCGTAGGTGGCGGCATAGCGCCGAGGAACATGCACCCCATGCTCGATGTCGGCGGCCTGCGCCTTCATCTCCTGCAGGCAGATGATGTCCGCGCGCTGGCGCCCGAGCCACGCCGGAAGGCCTTTCTTCGCCGCTGCGCGGATGCCGTTTACGTTTAGCGTGACGACCCGCACGCGGGGCACTCAGGACGAGGGATAGCTCGAGACGCCGCCGTGCGCCGCCGACCACTCGGCGGGCGACTTGAGGAACTTCTCGACTTCTCCGACCTGCTTCGCGCCAAGGTATCCACCCTGCTTGACCACCGCCAGCACGTCCCACCATGTTGCCAGGTGGTGCAGGCGCACGTTCAGATCGGACATGATGGTCTTCGACTCCGGGAAGATGTCGTAGAAGAAATTGACGAAGACATGGTCGACAACGGCGCCCGCCCCGCGCAGCGCCTGGCAAAAATTGATCTTCGAACGCCCGTCGGTCGTCAAATCCTCGACCAGCAGCGTACGCGCGCCGTCACGGATGTCGCCTTCGATTTGCGCATTGCGCCCGAAGCCCTTAGGCTTCTTACGCACGTACTGCATCGGCAAGCCGAAGCGGTCCGCAATCCAGGCCGCATAGGGAATTCCCGCGGTTTCGCCACCCGCAACGACGTCGAACTGCTCGAAGCCCACATCGCGCGTCAGCGTCGCCTCGGCAAAATCCACCAGCCGCGCGCGAATGCGTGGATAAAAAATGAGCTTTCGGCAGTCGATGTAGACCGGGCTCGCCCATCCCGAGGTAAAGATGAACGGCTTGTCCTCCCAAAACAGCACTGCCTTCACTTCGAGCAGCATCTTGGCGGTGGTCTCGGCGATAAACGCGCGGTCGGCGGACTGCATCTATCGCATCTGGGCGGCTGGCGGGAACACGGCGTGGATTTTATCAGGTGGGCGCGCCGTCACCGGGTGGCGTTAGAATCACATCATTCCTTGGATCGCGCAGGAGGCAACATGGTCCGCACCACCTCGCTCGCCGCACTCGCCGTCGGCGCCATGCTTGCCGCGTTGCCGCCGTTGGCTGAGGCGCAGTCCTATCGATGCGTCGGCGCGGACGGCAAGAAGTATTACGGTCAGACCATCCCGCGGCCGTGCATCGGTCTGGTCGTCGAGCAACTCAACCAGCAGGGAATGGTCATTCGACGCATCGACCCGAAGGGTTCGGCGGCCGAGCGCGAGGCGAAGGAAGCCGAGGCACAGAAGAAGCGCCAGGATGCAATCGCGCGCCGCGTTGAGTTGCGTCACAATCGCGCGTTGCTGGCGACCTACACGAGCGTCGAGGACATCGAGGCGGCACGCGGGCGGGCGCTCGCCGGCAACACCTTGGCGATCAAAGACGTGGATGACAAGATCGACCGGATCAAGAAGCGTCAAGAAAAGCTCGCCAGGAAATGGAAGTCTACAAGGACAAGGAGCCGCCGGCCGAGCTAAAGCGCGACATTAAGAACGCGGAGATCGACCTCGCCGCGCAGGAAGGCCTGCGCGCGTCCAAGCTGAAGGACGCTGACGCAATCAACGCGAAATACGACGAGAACAAGAACCGCTACATCGAGCTGACGCAGCCTAAGAAGGAATCAAAGAAGGAAGCAAAGAAGGAATAGGCGCGCTGCTGGGCGCGGCCTAGCCCAGCCTGCGGCGCAGGATCTCGTTGACTTGCGCGGGGTTCGCCTTGCCCCGCGTCGCCTTCATGACCTGGCCAACGAGCGCATTGAGCGCTTTTTGCTTGCCCGCGCGGTAGTCTTCGACCTGGCGGGCGTTTGCGGCGAGCACCTTATCCACCGCTTTTTCGAGCGCGCCGGCGTCGCTGATCTGCTGCAGGCCGCGCTTGTCGATGATCTCATCCGCGCTGCCTTCGCCCGCCCACATCGCGTCATCGACCTCCTTGGCGAGCTTGGCCGAGAGCGTGCCGTCCACGAGGCGGTCGATGAGCCCGCGTAGCTGCGCGGGACTGACCGACGAATCCGCGATGCCGATTCCCCGCTCGTTTAGCTTTGCATTGGTATTCACCGCAATCCAATTCGCCGCCTGCCGCACCGTCTTCGGGTCCGCGTTCTCGATCACTTGCTCGAAGTAGTTCGCCATCGGCAGGCTGCTCGTGAGGATCGCCGCATTGGCCGGCGTCAGCGCGTGCGCTTCGCTAAATCGCCGGCAACGTTCGGCCGGCAACTCAGGCATCGCCGCACGAATACGCTCGATGTCCACCTCGCTCACGACGAGCGGCAGCAGATCCGGATCCGGAAAGTAGCGATAGTCCTGTGCGTCTTCCTTGGTCCGCATCGGGCGCGTCTCGTCGCGATCCGGATCGTAAAGCCGGGTCTCCTGGGCGATACGCCCACCGTCCTCGACAATCCCGATCTGGCGCCGTGCCTCGTATTCGATCGCCCGCTCCATGAAGCGGAACGAGTTCAGGTTCTTGATCTCGCAGCGCGTGCCGTACGCGGATTCGCCCAGGCGGCGCACCGAAACATTGGCGTCGCAGCGAAACGACCCTTCCTGCATGTTGCCGTCGCAGACGCCGATCCAGACGACCAGCGCGTGAAGCGCGCGCGCATAGGCGATCGCCTCCTTCGCGCCGCGCAGGTCCGGCTCGGTAACGATCTCGAGCAGCGGGGTGCCTGCGCGGTTGAGATCGATCCCGGACATGCCATGAAAGTCTTCATGCAGCGACTTGCCGGCATCCTCTTCTAGGTGCGCGCGTGTCAACGCGATGCGTTTCTCGCCCGCGTCCAGAACGACCGGCACCGCACCGCCCCGCACGATCGGGCTTTCGTACTGGCTGATTTGATAGCCCTTGGGAAGATCCGGATAAAAATAGTTCTTGCGCGCGAAAATCGAGCGGCGGTTGATGGACCCGCCGACCGCAAGCCCGAAGCGCACCGCAAGCTCGACCGCAGCCTGGTTTAGCACGGGCAGCACGCCGGGCAGCGCAATGTCCACCGCGCAAGCCTGTGCATTCGGCTCGGCACCGAATGCGGTCGCCGCACCCGAGAAGATCTTGCTCCGGGTGCGCAACTGCGCGTGGGTCTCGATGCCGACGACGATTTCCCATTTCATGACGGCATGCGCCCCAGGACTTCGCTCACCGGGTGACGGGCCGCAGCAACCGGCACTGGTCCTCGCCATCAACGACAATTGGCTCGATCCGCGCCTGTGCGCCGCAGTACGCACTGCAGCCCGCCGCGCTGACGCGTACCGCATCGCCAAGGTTGTGCACGCTGATTGTGCAGTCCGGACCATTCGTGGTTTCCGTGGCGCGCGTGCCGATCTTGAAGCGCAATCCGCGTGCATGCGCCACCTGACGCACGCCGGTGCCACCGAGCACGCAGACCTGGCCGCTCACCGCGTCGCGCGATGTCCAGCTCAGGCTCCCGGCGTCCAAGCGACCCGCTTTGATCACGAAGGCAAGCGCCGCACTGGTTTCACCCTCACGCGCCGTACATTGCACGGCGGCACTGTAGTTCGCCATCGAGGGAAACGTCGCGCTGAACTTGAAGCGCTCGCGCAGCTGCCCGCTGGGCCCGTAGCGCGTTCCCTCAAATACGCCGTTACCCCAGATGCCCTGCAGCGTCGCCGTCGGCGAATGCCCGAACATGATCGGGGTGCGGCCCTCCTTGAGCGTCGTCACGCCAAGCTCCGGACCGCCCTCGCCCTCCAGAAAACGCCGATCAAATGTATCCAGAAGGAGATACTCGCCGGTAATGCGCCAGCCGCCGCGTGGCGATTGCGTCCGGTAGACCGTCAGCAGCGCGGCGCGGGTGCCAAGCTCACCGAGCAGCTCGTTCGCCCCCGCGTCGGCGCGCGCGGCGCGCGCACCAAGCCCAGCCATTGCACCAAGCGCAACCACCGCGAGCGCGAGGACCACCGCCGTCCATCTCACAGTGGCACCCCCGGGGGCACGCGCAGGTGCCAGTCGCTCGCCTGCTGATAGCGGTGCGCGACGCCGAGAAGCCGCGCCTCGGAAAAATAGTCGCCGGTCAACTGCAGGCCGACCGGCAATCCCTGCGCATCAAAGCCGCAGGGAATTGACAGCGCGGGCAAGCCCGCGAGCGGCGCAGGAATCGTGTAGATGTCGTTCAGGTACATCTGCACCGGATCGTCCATCTTCGAGCCGAGCGCGAACGCCGTACCCGGCGTGGTCGGTCCCATGATGACATCACAGGCCCGATACGCCGCGGAGAAATCCTCTGCGATCAGGCGCCGCAGCTTCTGCGCCTGCAGGTAGTAGGCATCGTAATAGCCATGCGACAAAACGTAGGTGCCGACGAGGATCCGGCGCTTGACCTCTTCGCCAAACCCCTCGGTGCGGGTTCGCGTGTACAGGTCGACGAGGTCCTCGTAGTCCTGCGCGCGATGGCCATAGCGCACGCCGTCGTAGCGCGACAAGTTGGACGAGGCTTCGGCCGGCGCAAGCACGTAGTACACCGGCAGTGCGAGACCCGCGTTCGGCAGCCGGATCGGCACGGTCCGTGCACCCTGCGCGCCGAACCAGCGCAGGGCGTCCTCGACCCGCGCGCGCACGTCTGCATCGAGGCCGTCGCCGAAAAATTCCTCGGGTACACCGATCCGCAGACCCGCCAGGTCGATATCGAGCATGCGGGAATAGTCTTCGGGCGCACGGTCGATGCTCGTCGAATCGCGCCGGTCGAACCCCGCCATTGCGTTCAGCAGCAACGCGAGGTCCTGTGCCGTCTTGGCGATTGGCCCGCCCTGATCGAGCGACGAGGCGAAGGCGACCATGCCGTAGCGTGAAACGAGGCCGTAGGTGGGTTTGAGCCCACAGGTTCCGGTCAGCGCCGCGGGCTGGCGAATCGATCCGCCGGTGTCGGTTCCGGTCGCCGCGGGCGCCATGCGGGCGGCGACGGCCACCGCCGACCCTCCGGACGACCCCCCTGGCACGCAGTCGACGTTCCAGGCGTTGCGCACCGGCCCGAAGTACGAGGTCTCGGTCGACGAGCCCATCGCGAACTCGTCCATATTCGTTTTTCCGAGCATCACCGCGCCCGCGTCGGCGAGCTGCTCGATCACATGCGCGTCGTAGGGACTGACAAAATTTTCCAGCATGCGCGACCCGCAGGTCGTACGCAGGCCCTTGGTGCAATAGATGTCCTTGTGTGCCATCGGGATGCCGGTGAGCGGGCCCGCATCGTCGCGCGCCAGACGCGCATCGGCACGCCGCGCGTCCGCGAACGTACGCGCCTCGTCGACCGTGATGAACGCGTTCAGTGTCCCGTTCAAGCGGCCGATCCGGTCGAGGAACAGCTGTGCAAGCTCGACGCTCGAAACGCGGCGCGCCGCAAGCGCGGATGATAGTTCTACAACGCTGGCGTTCAGCATGTCATTCGCGGCCGACGCGCGCGTGCTCGCGCACTCACGGTTGCGGACCTGCCTGCCTACTCGATGACCTTCGGCACGAGGTACAGGCCGCGCTCGACGGCCGGCGCGACCGCCTGGAACAGCGCCCGCTGGTCGCGCTCCGTAACCGCGTCCGGGCGCAGGCGCTGCACCAGGTCGAGCGCGTGGGACATCGGTTCGACGCCGCGCGTGTCGACCGCGCGCATCGCCCGATCATGCCGAGAACCCGGTTCAGGCGCTCGATCACGGCGACCGATTCCTCCGGGCGGATAGCCAGGCGGGCGAGGCGGGCCAGGCGGGCGACTTCTTCTTGGGAGAGCGACATTGTTGCAACGCAATAATCCCTTCTGTACGCCTGTACAGTGGGTTACGTTAGGGTATCATAGGAAGGCGGTTTCCAGCCGCCGCAGATTAGAGGAAGGATTAGTCCTGACGCGGCGTTAGGAGACGAACTTAAGGTACGACACTAGAGAGTCGCCGAAAGCGACCGAACTGGAAGGAAAATGTTTGGATTCCTACGTAGCTACTTTTCGAACGATCTAGCGATCGACCTCGGTACCGCAAACACGCTGATCTACGTGCGCGGCAGAGGGATCGTGCTCGACGAACCTTCGGTGGTCGCGATTCGCCAGGAAAGCGGACCGAACGCGAAGAAGACCATTCAGGCAGTCGGCCGGGAAGCGAAGCTGATGCTCGGCAAGACGCCGGGCAACATCGTCGCGATTCGTCCGATGAAGGACGGCGTCATCGCCGACTTCACGGTCACCGAGCAAATGCTCAAGCAGTTCATCAAGAAGGTTCACGACAACAAGCTGTTCTCGCCTAGCCCGCGCATCATCATTTGCGTGCCCTGCGGCTCGACGCAGGTCGAGCGCCGCGCGATTCGCGAAAGCGCGATCGGCGCCGGCGCCGGCCAGGTGTATCTGATCGAAGAACCGATGGCCGCAGCCATTGGGGCCGACATGCCGGTGGCTGAAGCGACCGGCTCGATGGTCGTCGACGTCGGCGGCGGCACGACGGAGGTCGGTGTGATTTCGCTCGGCGGTATGGTGTATTCAGGCAGCGTGCGCGTCGGTGGCGACAAGTTCGACGAGGCGATCATCAACTACATCCGTCGCAATTACGGCATGCTGATCGGCGACGCGACCGCTGAAATGATCAAGAAGCAAATCGGCTCGGCGTTTCCGGGCTCTGAGGTGCGCGAAATCGACGTCAAGGGCCGCAACCTTGCCGAAGGTATTCCGCGCAGCTTCACGATTTCGTCGAATGAGATCCTCGAAGCGCTCACCGAACCACTCAATCAGATCGTCTCCGCGGTCAAGAGCGCACTCGAGCAGACGCCGCCGGAACTCGGCGCGGACATCGCGGAAAAAGGCATGGTGATCACGGGGGGCGGCGCGCTGTTGCGCGACCTCGACCGCTTGCTGATGGAAGAGACGGGCCTGCCGGTCATCGTCGCCGAAGATCCCCTGACTTGTGTGGTGCGCGGTTCGGGCAAGGCACTCGAGCAGATCGATCAGTTCGGTCCGATTTTCACCAACGACTAAGCGCGCCTCGGCACCTCGGCGCTAGGTGCACATGGAGCACTCGCCGCCGCCGTTCTTCAAACGTGGTCCGGCGCCGGTAGTACGGCTCGCGTTCTTCGCCTCTCTGTCCTTTGCGCTGCTCGTTCTCGACGCGCGCTTCGGCTACGTGGAGGGCCTGCGCCATGTCTTGGCGCTCGCCGCCTATCCCTTCCAACAGGCCGCCACCGCGCCCGTCGCCATCGCGCGGCGCGTGGCCGAATTTTTCGTCAGCCAACAACAGCTGCAGGCCGAAAACTCGACCCTGCGCGCGGAACTGCTCGACACCGCGCGCGACGCGCAGCGTTACGAGACCGCGGCGTCCGAGCTTGCCGAGCTCCGTCGCGTGAACGAAATGCGTGTGCGGCTCAAGCGCCGCACGATCCCGGCCGAAGTGCTCTACAGCGGCCGTGATCCCTACGATTACAAGGTCATCCTCGACAAAGGCAGCCAGCATGCGATCGCCGCCGGCAGCCCGGTGCTCGACGCCGACGGCATTGTCGGGCAGGTGACGCGCGTGCACGCGCTGGTTTCCGAGGTGACCTTGCTCACCGACAAGGCGCAGGCGATCCCGGTTCAGGTCACGCGCAACGGTCTGCGTGCGGTCGCATTCGGCGCAGGCGCCTCGGGCACGATGGAGCTGCGCTTTCTCCCGGCCAACGCGGACGTGCGCAACGGCGACCGCTTGGTCACGTCAGGGATCGACGGCACCTATCCGTCCGGTCTCGCGGTTGCAGAGGTCGTTCACGTCGAGCGCGACGCCGCGCAGGCGTTCGCACGGGTGATCTGCAAGCCCGTCGCGGGCGTCGATCGCAGCCGTTACGTGCTGGTGCTTGTGGGCGGCGAAGCGTTGCCGGCCTATCCGACGGCAGACACGGAACATGGCAGTACGCGGAGCGGGTCGCGGCGGGCCCGCCGAGGGAGCAAACGTGGAACCAAATAAGCCGCAGCACATCCTGCTGCCGGTACGCGTGAGCACCATCATCGTCTCATTCGCGGCCGCGCTACTGCTGATGTTCCTGCCGTGGAACGACATGCGCCTGGTACCGGACTTCGTCGCCGTGGTGCTCGTATTCTGGTGCGTCCACCAGCCCCGGCGCGTCGGCCTCGGCGTTGGTTGGCTCATCGGGTTGGTGGCCGACGCCGGCAACGGCGTCCTTCTCGGGCAGCACGCGTTGGCGTACGCGCTGCTTGCATTCTTCGCGATCACGCTTTCGCGCCGGATCCTCTGGTTCAACCCCGGGTATCAGGCGCTGCACATCGCGCCGCTGCTCGTATTCGCGGAGGCGGTCGTGATGCTGGTGCGCCTCGCGACCGGCGCACCGCTGCCGGGTTGGTCGATCTTGGTCTCGCCCTTGGTCGGTGCGGCGCTGTGGCCTCTCGTTTCATGGCTGCTCTTGCTCCCGCAGCGTCGCGCACTCGAGGCGGGGTCGTTTTAGCACGCTTCCGACGCATGGCCGCGATCACGGAAATCAGAAATACGGAACGCGACCTGCGCGCCTTCCGCGCCCGCGTTCTGGTTGCCATCGCATTCGTGCTCGCGGCATTCGGCGCACTGGGCGCGCGTTTTGTATGGCTACAGCTCGTGCAGTATGAGTACTACCACACGCGCGCCGAAGACAACCGGATCGCGATTGTTCCGCTGCCGCCGCACCGCGGCCTGATTCTCGATCGTAACGGGCGCGTGCTCGCGCGTAACTATTCCGCGTACACGCTTGAGATCGCCCCGCGCAAAGTTGACGATCTCGAGCGCACCATAGAAGCGCTCTCCACGCTCGTCGAAATCGGACCGCGGGATCGCAGCCGCTTCGGCAAGCACGTCGCCGAGGCGCGCAACGCCGAGAGCCTGCCGATCCGCACGCGATTGTCGGACGAAGAGGTCGCGCGCTTCGCAGTGAACCGTTACCGGTTCCCCGGTGTCGAGATTAAGGCGCGGTTGTTCCGTCAGTACCCGTTCGGCAGCACGGCGTCTCACGTGCTCGGCTATATCGGACGCATCAACGAGCGCGATCTTGTGCAGCTCAATGCGCTCGGCGTCGAGGCAAACTATCGCGGTACCGAGTACATCGGCAAGCGCGGTGTTGAGGTGAGCTACCAGCAGTCGCTCCACGGCGTTACGGGCCTCGAACAGGTTGAGATCGACGCCGCCGGTCGCGGGATTCGCACCCTGTCGCGTACCGCGGCCCACCCCGGACGCAACGTGACGCTAACCCTCGACATCGGACTGCAGCAGGTCGCCGAGGCCGCGTTCAGCGGACGGCGCGGCGCGCTCGTCGCGCTCGATCCGGCAAACGGTGCGGTGCTCGCATTCGTGTCCGTGCCGGCTTACGACCCGAATCTTTTCGTCGACGGCATCGACGTACAAAGCTGGAAGGCGTTGATTACGTCGGCAGACCGGCCGCTCAACAACCGTGCGATCGCCGGCCTGTATCCGCCGGGCTCGACGTTCAAGCCATTCATGGCGCTCGCGGCACTCGAACTCGGCAAACGCACTCGCGAGAGCACGATTCAGGACCCTGGCTACTTTGCGTTTGGCGGGCGCCGGTTCCGCGACTCGCGGCTGGGTGGCCATGGCACGGTGGATCTGCGCAAGTCGCTGGTCGTGTCGTCCGACGTCTACTACTACCAGCTTGCGCACGACTTGGGCATCGTGGCGATCGCCGGCTTCATGCAGCAGTTTGGTTTCGGCGCACGCACGGGCATTGATCTCGACGGCGAGGCGACGGGCGTTCTACCGTCGCCGCAATGGAAAAAGCAGCGTTTTCGGCGCCGGGAACAGCAACATTGGTACGCGGGGGAGACGATTTCGGTCGGTATCGGCCAGGGCTATAACGCGTATACGCCACTACAGCTTGCGGCCGCGACTGCGGCGCTTGCGAACGGCGGCGCGCTGTATCGGCCGCACGTGGTGTCGAATATCGATGATCCTCGGTCCGGCGCGCGCGAGACGGTCACACCCCATCTGATCCGTCGGGTTGCCGTAAAGCCAGCGCATGTTGCCTTCGTGCGTGAGGCGATGGCCGGGGTAAACAGCGAGGGCACCGCTGCGGGTGCGTTTGCCGATGCGCAGTACACGAGCGCTGGAAAAACCGGGACCGCGCAGGTCGTTGGCATCAAGCAGAACGAGAAATACGACGCCAGCAAGCTCGACGAGCGCTTGCGTGATCACTCGCTGTTCATCGCGTTCGCGCCGATGACGAGTCCCAAAATCGCGCTCGCAGTGGTGGTCGAAAACGGCGGTTTCGGATCACGCGCCGCGGCGCCGATCGCGCGCATCGTGCTCGACTATTATCTCCTCGGCAAACGACCGGACGCGGTCGGCGCGCCGGCGCAGAAAGCGGGCAAGCTGCCTGCCGGGCGTCTCTGAGTGGAACTCACGTTCAGCACGATTCGGCGTCTCGCGCGCGCAAGCGTGGACAGCATTGACGCCACGCTGCTGACCGTCGCGCTATTGCTTGCCGCGCTCGGCGTCGCCACGCTGTACTCAGCAAGCGACGAAAGCCCGGCGCGTGTCATTGGGCAGCTACGGCATCTCGCGGTCGCCCTCTTCGCGATGTGGCTGATCGCGCGCGTGCCGCCGCAACTGCTCATGCGCTTTGCGGTTCCGGCGTACGTCGTTGGCGTGCTGCTATTGGTCGCCGTCGCCCTGTTCGGCGACGTCGTAAACGGCGCGCGGCGTTGGTTGAGCCTGGGTGTAATGCGATTTCAGCCCTCGGAGATGATGAAGATCGCGATGCCATTGATGCTCGCGTGGTATTTTCACCGCGAGGAGGAAGACCTGCGGCGACGCGCATTTGTGGTCGCCGGTCTCCTCGTCGCGATTCCGGCGGTGCTCATTGCGCGTCAGCCCGATCTCGGCACTGCGCTGCTCGTCGCGGCGGCTGGTTTCTACGTCATCTTTTTCGCCGGCCTGCGCTGGAAGTCGCTGGGTACGCTGACGGCAATCGCCCTCTTGAGTCTCGCGCCAATCTGGGGATTACTCCACGATTACCAGCGCCGACGCATCCTCACCCTGCTCGATCCCACACAGGATCCACTCGGTGCGGGTTACCACATCATCCAGTCGACGATTGCGATCGGCTCGGGTGGCCTGTCCGGCAAAGGCTGGCTGAATGGCTCGCAGTCGCATCTCGAGTTCATTCCCGAGCGCCACACCGATTTCATCTTTGCGGTGTATTCAGAGGAGTTCGGTTTCATCGGCAGCTGCGTCCTGTTGTTGCTCTATGTGCTGCTGATCGCGCGCGGTCTGGTGATCGCAATGCAGGCGACGAACTGCTTTTCGCGTCTGCTGGCGAGCGCGATCAGCCTGATGTTTTTCACCTATGCGTTCGTCAATATGGGCATGGTGTCTGGCGTCCTGCCGGTCGTCGGCGTGCCCTTGCCGTTTCTGTCCTATGGCGGCACCGCGTTGCTGACCTTGTTCGTCGCCATCGGCGTGCTGATGAGCGTTCACAAGGACCGCAAGCTCATCAGGACCTGAGCGCCCGACCGCTGCGGAGGGTATATTGCGGCGCGTCATAGATATGAAACAGATTCCCGCATTATGAAATAGCGGCTGCATAAGCTGTTGTAAATGCTTGTTTTCAATTCCATCAGGTTCTCAAGACTAGATTGTTGCTGCGCGCCATCGGCGTCGGTTACTGTGGCCCATCCAGCCTGCAACGGCCTGCGTCCTTTGCCAGTCGGGCACTTCGCCATCCAGCCAACCGAAAGGAAGACTTCGTGAACCAGCGTAGCCAGGAAATTGCCGCACTCAAGAAGGACTGGGCCGAGAACCCGCGTTGGAAGGGCGTCACCCGCAACTACAGCGCCGAAGACGTCGTTCGCCTGCGCGGCAGCCTGCGCATCGAGCACACGCTCGCGAAACGCGGCGCGGAAAAACTCTGGGCGATGACCCAAGACAAGCCGTTCGTAAACTCGCTCGGCGCGGTCACCGGAAATCAGGCGGTGCAGCAGGTGAAGGCCGGCGTTCCGGCGATCTACCTTTCGGGATGGCAGGTCGCAGCCGACGCCAACGACTCACTGCAGATGTACCCCGATCAGTCTCTGTACGCGGTGTCGTCGGTGCCGACCGTCGTGCGCCGTATCAACAATGCACTGGCGCGCGCCGACCAAATTCAGTGGATGGAAGGCTCGGGCGATGTGGACTACTACGCACCGATCGTGGCCGACGCCGAGGCGGGTTTCGGCGGCGTGCTGAATGCGCACGAACTCATGCGCGCGATGATCGAGGCCGGCGCCGCAGGGGTTCATTTCGAGGACCAACTGGCCAGCGTCAAGAAATGCGGCCACATGGGCGGCAAGGTGCTGGTTCCGACGCAGGAGCACATCCAGAAGCTGCATGCGGCACGGCTCGCCGCCGACGTCATGGGCGTACCGACCATACTGCTCGCGCGCACCGACGCGGAAGCAGCGGACCTGGTGACCTCTGACATCGACGAGCGTGACCGTCCGTTCCTCACCGGCGAGCGCACGCCGGAAGGGTTCTACCGTTCCAACAAGGGCTTCGAGCAGGCGCTCGCGCGCGGCCTCGCCTACGCCGCCGTCGCCGACATGGTGTGGTGCGAGACCGGGACGCCCGACCTGGCGTTCGCCAAGCGCTTCGCCGAGGGCGTTCGCAAGGTGCATCCGGACAAGATGCTGGCCTATAACTGCTCGCCGTCGTTCAACTGGAAGCGCAACCTGGACGACGCCACGATTGCGAAGTTCCAGCGTGAACTCGGAGCGATGGGCTACAAGTTCCAGTTCATCACGCTCGCCGGCTTCCACGCGCTCAACTACTCGATGTTCGAGCTCGCCTACGGCTACGCGCGCGAGAACATGACCGCGTTCGTCGAGTTGCAGCAAAAAGAGTTCGCTGCAGCCGAGAAAGGCTTCACCGCGGTCAAGCATCAGCGCGAGGTGGGTACCAGCTACTTCGACCTCGTGACCCAGGTCGCCTCGGGCGGCAGCGCGTCCACCACGGCGCTCAAAGGGTCGACCGAAGACGAGCAGTTCTTCGACGCAAGCGCAAGCGAGCGGAAAGTCGCCTGATGCAATGAGCGCGCCGTCGCCCCGCCCTGCGCCCGTCGCGCCGCTCTCACCCGGGGTGGCCGCACGGGCGGAGACGGCCGAGGCGATCGCCCGCCTCATCCTCTCCGGTTTCGACCGGCACTACCGGTTGTTTCGCGCCGCCGCGCAGCGCGCAAAGACATTGTTCGAGTGCGCCGACTGGCGTTCGATGGCCGCGCTCGCGCGCGAGCGGATCCAGCTCTATGACCGGCGCGTCGCCGAGTCGGTCGATGCAGTACTTGGCGCCTTCCCGCAGGCCGAGACGGACGAATCGTTGTGGCCCGCGATCAAGCTCGCCACCATCGGTCTGCTGCCAGAGCATCGGCAGCCCGAGTGCGCGGAAACGTTTTACAACTCGGTAGCCTGCCAAGTGCTGCACCGCCGCTACTACCGCAACGAGTTCATTTTCTGGCGCCCCGCGGTGGCCACCGAGCACCTTGAGGGCGACGCGCCGACCTATCGCTGCTATTACCCACTACAAAAAGGCCTGCGTGCGACGCTTGCCGAGATCGCCACCAGCTTCAGTCTGGCCAATCCGTTCGAGGACCTCCGGCGCGATTCACGCAACGTCCTGCGGGCGATGCGCACCGCCTTCCCCCGGCCCACGCGTGCACGTCCGAGCCTGCAGATTCAAGTGCTCAATGCGCTCTTTTTTCGCAACAAGGCGGCTTATATCATCGGCAAGATCATCAACGGACACCGCGAAATTCCATTCGCCGTCCCCATCCTGCAGAACGAGAAGCGCGAACTCTACCTAGACGCCGTACTGCTCGATGCCGACCAGCTGCAAGTCCTGTTTTCCTTCTCACGTGCGTATTTCCTCGTCGACATGGAGGTGCCCGCGGCCTACGTCTCGTTCTTGCGCACCCTGATGCCGAGGAAGCCGCGCGCCGAGATGTACATGGCGGTGGGACTGCACAAGCAGGGCAAGACGCTTTTTTATCGCGACCTGCACTATCATCTGAAGCACTCGTCGGACAATTTCGTCATCGCCCCGGGCATCAAGGGAATGGTGATGCTGGTGTTCACCCTGCCGTCTTTCCCCTACGTGTTCAAGATCATCCGCGACCACTTCGCGCCGCCAAAGGACATCGACCGGCAGACCGTCAAGGACAAGTACCACCTCGTGAAGATGCACGATCGCGTCGGCCGGATGGCGGACACGCTGGAATACTCGCTGGTCGCGCTCCCCCTTGATCGCTTCGACCCGGCGCTGGTCGCCGAGTTGAAAGCCGAAGCCGGCTCGAGCATCGAGATCGAGGGCGACAAAGTCGTCATCGGACACATGTACATCGAGCGACGCATGCAGCCGCTCAACCTGTACCTCGACGAGGCCGCCGCCGAAGGCGACCTGCCGCGCACGCGGCATGCGCTGCTCGAATACGGCAACGCGATCAAGGAACTCGCCGGCGCAGGGATCTTCCCGGGCGACATGCTGCTGAAGAATTTCGGCGTCACGCGGCACGAGCGTGTCGTGTTCTACGACTACGACGAAATTGCGCCGCTCACGGAGTGTAATTTCCGCCACATTCCGCCCGCGCGCAGTTGGGAGGACGAAATGTCCGCCGAGCCCTACTATTCGGTGGGTCCGAGCGACGTGTTTCCGGAGCAGTTCGCGCATTTCCTCGTCGCCGATCCGAAGTCGCGCCGTGTCTTCCTCGGTTACCACGCCGAGCTGACCGATCCCGCGTTCTGGCAGAGCCGCCAGGCGCAACTGCGGGCCGGCGTCCAGGCCGACGTCTTTCCGTACCCCGAGACGGTGCGCTTCCCGCGCACCCCGCGCCGCTAGCTCAGGCGTCCTTTAGCCGGAACAACACGTCGGGTGCGCGCGACGCGCCAACGACCTGCACCCGTTTGCGCCGCGATGTCGCGCCCGCGTCGATATGGACCCCACGCTTCGCCGCGCCGAGTTCCGCCGCGACGAATTCGACCAGCGCAGCGTTCGCGCGTCCGTCCATGGCGCGCGCCGCAACGCGCACCTTGAGGCGACCATCGTGCAGGCCGACGACCTGCGTGCGGGCCGCGCCAGGCTGCACATGCAGCTCCAGGACCCATCGCTCGCCCGCGCGGCGGTACCAGCCACTCAAAGCATCGCCCCCAGCTGGGCACGCAAATGTTCCAGCGGAATGAGCAGCACCTGCAGGAGCACGATCAGCACCAGCGGGGAGAGATCGACCTTCGCGATGGGCGGCACGAAACGGCGTACCGGGCGCAGGAACGGGCGCGTCATCGCGTCGAACACGGCGCCGAAGGGATGGTAGGGATTCACCCACGACATCACCGCTTGAACGATGACCGCGAACATCAGAATGTAGCTGCTATAGCGCAGGAGATCGACCAGCGCGAGCGCCGTGAGCGCGGCGAGTGCGGTGCCGATCCGCGCGCCGGCATCCCAGCCGCGCAACGCCAAGGTGACGTACAGCGCGAAACCCTGCACCAACCAGGCCGCGAGCCAGGTCGCGAGGTCGAGGCCGCCGAGTGCGGGAACGATACGACGCGCCGGAATCACGATCCAGTTGCTGCAGGCCAAGACAAACTCACCGGCTGGATTGCGGAACGGCACGCGCAGCCACTGAAAGTGGAAGCGCGCCAGCAACAAAAAGACCAGAAACGTGGCCGCGGTATCGACCAGAAACCCGACGACCTGGCCGAGCACTCAGTCGTCTCCGAGCGCGTCGCCGAGCTCGGCGCCCCGACGGCTGGCGGCCTCGATCGCACGCGCCAGGCGCTCGGCCATGCGCTCCTCGGCGAACACGTTGAGCGCGGCCTCGGTGGTGCCGCCTTTCGAGGTGACCCGCTCACGCAGCACCGCTGGGGGGTCCGCAGCGCGCGCCGCAAGCTCCGCGGCGCCGAGTACCGTCGCAAGCGCAAGGCGCTGCGCGGTCTGCGGCGCGAGACCGAGCCGCTCACCCGAGGCGGCAAGCTGCTCAATGAACCAGAACACATACGCCGGTCCGCTGCCCGAAACCGCAGTCACCGGATCGAGCAGTGCCTCGGCCTCGACCCACACGGCTTCACCCACGGCGCCAAGCACCTGCTCGGCGCGCGTGCGCTCCTCGCGGCTCACGTCGGGCAGCGCGTACAGGCCAGAGATGCCTTTGCCGATCAGCGCGGGCGTGTTCGGCATGCAGCGCACGATTCGGCGATGTCCGCCGAGCCAGCGCGACAGATCCTCCAGCCTGAGCCCCGCCGCAATGCTGATCACGAGCGTGTCGCCAAGATCGCTGCCGAGCGAGGCCAGCGCGACGCGCATGTCCTGCGGTTTGACCGCGAGCACCAGCGTGTCGCACAAACGGGCGGCGGCATCGGGCGCCGTGCTCACGTGCACCGGGTACTGCGCCGCGAGCCGCTCGCGTGCTGCGGCGCTCACCTCAATCACGTGAATCGCGGTCGCGTCGAACCCCTGCGCGAGGAGCCCACCGATCAGCGCACTCGCCATGTTTCCACCGCCGAGAAAAGCAATCTTCACGCGACATCCCGCGTGTGTTCCCGCGCGCCGAAGATCGCCGTACCGATCCGTACCATGGTTGCGCCCTCCGCGATCGCGGCCTCCATGTCGTCCGACATGCCCATTGACAGTGTATCGAGCTCGAGGCCGTGCGCACGCGCGTCGTCGAACAGCTCGCGCAGCGTTCGAAAACGCGCGCGCTGCAGCGCCACATCCTCGGTCGGCTCCGGAATCGCCATGAATCCGCGCAGGCGCAGCCGCGGAAGCTCGGCCACGGCCCGCGCCAGCGCCTGCGCCGTGTGCGGCTCGACACCACTTTTCGACGCCTCTCCCGAGACGTTGACCTGCACGAGTACGTTTAGCGACGGGCTTGCATCCGGGCGCTGCGCCGAAAGCCGCTGCGCAATCTTCTCGCGCTCGATGGTCTGTACCCAGTCGAATCGCTCGGCCACCACGCGCGTCTTGTTGCCCTGCAAGGGGCCGATCAGATGCCATTCGATTTCGCGCGCCCGCGCCACGTTCACAAGCGCGTCCATTTTGTGAACCGCCTCCTGGACATAGTTCTCGCCGAACGCGCGTTGACCGGCGCTCAATCCTTCGACCACGCGCTCGACCGGATGGGTTTTGGAGACCGCGAGAAGCTCGATTCCGCCCGCATCCCGGCCGGCGGCGCGCGCCGCCGCTGCGACGCGAAACCGCACCGCTTGCAAATTATCACCAATCGTTGCCATACTTTTGAATTGGCGCGGGAATTTCTCCCGCTTAGCCGCCCGGGAGGATTGTAATGGATCTCACCGAACTTCTCGCCTTCTGCGTCAAGAACAAGGCGTCCGACCTGCACCTCTCCTCGGGACTTCCACCCATGATCCGCGTGCACGGCGACGTTCGGCGCATCAACGTGCCGGCGCTCGAGCACAAAGAAGTGCACTCGATGATCTACGACATCATGAGCGACGGGCAACGCAAGTTCTATGAAGAGAATCTCGAGTGCGACTTTTCCTTCGCGGTGCCCAATCTCGCGCGCTTTCGGGTCAACGCCTTCGTCCAGCAGCGCGGCGCGGCCGCCGTGTTGCGGACGATTCCGACCAAGATCATGAGCCTCGAGGAACTGAATTGCCCAAAGATCTTCGCCGAGATCTCTGATCAGCCGCGCGGCATCGTGCTGGTCACCGGACCCACCGGTTCGGGGAAAAGCACCACGCTCGCCGCGATGGTGAACTACAAAAACGAGAATGAGTACGGTCACATTCTCACCATCGAGGATCCGATCGAATTCGTCCACGAGTCGAAGAAGTGCCTAATCAATCAGCGTGAAGTCGGGCCGCATACCCTGTCGTTTTCCAATGCGCTGCGCAGCGCCCTGCGCGAGGACCCGGACGTGATTCTGGTCGGTGAGATGCGCGACTTGGAGACCATCCGGCTCGCCCTGTCGGGCGCCGAGACCGGTCACTTGGTGTTCGGCACCCTGCACACGTCGTCTGCCGCGAAGACGATCGACCGGATCGTCGACGTGTTTCCCGCGGCCGAAAAGGAGATGGTGCGCTCGATGCTGTCGGAGTCGATCCGCGCGGTCATCTCGCAGACGCTGTGCAAGACCAAGGACGGCTCAGGGCGCGTGGCGGCGCACGAGGTCATGATCGGCACCCCGGCGATCCGCAACCTGATCCGCGAGAACAAGATCGCGCAGATGTATTCTTCGATCCAGACCGGCCGCCAGGTGGGCATGCAGACGCTAGACCAGAACCTGCAGGAACTCGTGGCACGCAATAGCATCTCGATCGGCGAGGCCCGCGGCAAGGCGGCGAACAAGGATACGTTCGCGGGCTGAACGGCGCGCAGAACGCGGCGCGTCGGCAGGCGCGCCCACGGTAAGCAAAGGAGACAGGCATGGAACGAGAACAAGCCACCAAATTCATGTACGACCTGCTGCGCGCGTTAACCGCGAAGAAGGGATCCGACCTGTTCATCACGGCGAACTTCCCGCCCGCGATGAAGATCGACGGCAAGATGACGCCAGTATCGCAGCAGGCGCTCGGCGCGCAGCACACCGCGATGCTCGCGCGCTCGATCATGAACGACAAGCAGGCCGCCGAGTTCGAGGCGACCAAGGAGTGTAACTTCGCGATCAGCCCCGCCACCATCGGCCGCTTCCGCGTCAATACCTTCATCCAGCAAGGCGTCGTCGGCATGGTGCTGCGGGTAATCACCACGACGATCCCGAATTTTGAGGAACTGAACCTGCCGCCGGTTCTCAAGGACGTCGCGATGACCAAGCGTGGGCTCGTCATCTTCGTCGGCGGCACGGGCTCGGGAAAATCGACCTCGCTCGCCGCGATGGTCGGCTACCGCAACGAAAACTCGTACGGGCACATCATCACGATCGAGGATCCCGTCGAGTACGTCCATCCGCACAAGAACTGCATCATCACCCAGCGCGAAGTCGGGGTCGACACCGACTCGTGGGCATCCGCGCTGAAGAACACGCTGCGCCAGGCGCCCGACGTGATTCTGATCGGTGAAATCCGCGATCGCGAAGTGATGGAGCACGCGATTGCGTTCGCCGAGACCGGTCACCTGTGCCTGGGTACGCTGCACGCCAACAATTCGAACCAGGCGCTCGACCGGATGATCAACTTCTTCCCCGAGGAGCGCCGCGACCAGCTCCTGATGGACCTGTCGCTAAACCTCAAGGGCGTGATCTCGCAGCGCCTGCTGCCGGTCAAAGAGGGTAAGGGACGCGCCGCCGCGGTCGAGGTGCTGCTCAACTCGCCGTTGATTTCGGACCTCATCTTCAAGGGCGACGTGCACGAGATCAAGGAGATCATGAAAAAGTCGCGCGAGCTCGGCATGCAGACCTTCGACCAGGCGCTGTTCGATCTCTATGAACAGGGCCGCATCGGCTACGAGGACGCGTTGCGCTTCGCCGACTCGACCAACGAGGTGCGTCTGCAGATCAAGCTGCACGGCAAGGAGGCGAAGGACAAGGACATGTCGAAGGGCATCGAGCACCTCGACATCGTGTAGCCCCCGATCGCCAGACGTGGATGCGGAAAGGGGCGCGCAGGCGCCCCTTTTCAGTCTCACCGACCGTCGATCGCCCGAGGTCCGTGCGACCCGCACCGCTGGAGACGACATGACGACGCTGCAATCGCTCCTCGGCATCGAGCTGCCGATCATCCAAGCGCCAATGGCGGGCGTGCAGGGCAGCGCGCTCGCGGTGGCGGTCTCGAACGCCGGCGGGCTCGGTTCGCTGCCCTGCGCAATGCTCGGCCTCGATGCCCTGCGCAGCGAGCTGGAGGTGCTGAAAGCGAGCACCACCAAGCCGTACAACGTCAATTTTTTCTGCCACAGGCCGCCGGTGGCCAGCGCCGATCGCGAAAAGGCCTGGCGTGCTGTGCTGTCCCCGTACTACGCGGAGTACGGCATCGACGCCGCGGCCATTCCGACCGGCCCTGCAAGGGCGCCCTTCAGCGCCGAGGCAGCGGATCTGCTTGAGGCGTTCAGACCCGCGGTGGTGAGCTTCCACTTCGGACTGCCCGAGGATGCGCTGCTCGTCCGGGCGCGCGCCCTGGGCGCAAAGATTCTCTGCTCCGCGACGACCGTGGAAGAAGCGCGCTGGCTCGAGGCGCGCGGCGTCGACGCCATCATTGCGCAGGGCATCGAAGCCGGCGGACACCGCGGCATCTTCCTGTCGGACGACCTGACCACCCAGGTGGGCACCTTTGCGCTGCTGCCTCAGATCGTCGATGCGGTGAAGGTCCCGGTGATCGCCGCGGGCGGCATCGCGAACGCCAAGGGCGTTGCCGCCGCGCTGGCGCTCGGCGCGGCCGGTGTACAGGTCGGTACCGCCTACCTGCTCTGCCCCGAAGCCACGACCAGCGCGCTGCATCGGGCGGCGCTGAAAAGCGAATCGGCGCGTCACACGGCGTTGACCAACGTGTTCACCGGCCGCCCCGCACGCGGCATCGTCAATCGGGTCATCGCCGAGCTCGGCCCGATCAGCGCAGCGGCACCCGCCTTCCCTCTGGCAACCGGGGCTCTCGCGCCCCTGCGCGCAGCGGCCGAACGTCGAGGCAGCGGCGACTTCACGCCCCTGTGGTCTGGGCAAAACGCGAGCGGCTGCGGTGAAATTCCGGCCGCCGACCTGACGCGAGCGCTGGCGGCCGATCTTTAGGGGGCCGGGCGACGCCGCGCGCGGCCGCGGTGGCTGCCGGCGACGATGTCGAATTCATAGAGCCGGCATTCAAGCGCGCCGTTGTAGAGCGGCACGCGGCGCGCGGGCGTCAGGCGCACGAGTTTCGGCAGGCGCAGATCGGCGGTAATCAGGTGGCAGCGCCAGCCGGCAAAGTTCTTCTTCAGCACCTCGCCTAGTTTCGGGTAGAAGCGCTCGAGCGCCTCGGCCGAACCGGTCCGCTCGCCATACGGTGGATTGGTGACGAGCACGCCGGCTTCAGCGGGGGCTGTGCGCTCGAGCAGGTCGCACTGTTCGAGCTGCACCCAGCGCTCGACGCCCGCCGCCGCCAGATTGCGGCGCGTCGCATCCAGCGCGCTCGCATCGCTGTCGCTGCCGTAGAGCGCGAGCTTGGCGCCGTGCGCTGCAGGCTGCGCCGCCTCGTCGCGCAGCCGCTTCCAAACTGCGGCGTCGAAGCCGGCAAGCTTCTCGAAGCCGAACGCGCGCTTCAGCCCGGGCGCGCGGCCGCGCGCCATCGCCGCGGCCTCGACGAGCAGCGTCCCAGACCCGCACATGGGATCGAGCAGCGGCTGCTCGGGCCGCCAGCCGGTCAATTTGACGATGCCAGCAGCGAGGTTTTCGCGCAGCGGCGCGGCGCCGCTTTCGCCGCGCCAGCCGCGTTTGAACAACGCCTCGCCCGAGGTATCCAGGTACAACGCGGCGCGGTTCATCTCGAGGAAGCCGTGCACGCGCACGTCGGGTCGCGCACGATCGACATCCGGCCGTTTACCGAGCACGTCGCGAAACCGATCGCAAACTGCATCCTTGATGCGCAGCGTGGCGAACTCGAGACTCTTGAGTGGACTTTTCTGCGCCGTGACGTTGACGCGGAGCGTGCAGTCGACGGGGAAATAGGACGGCCAGTCGAGCGCGCGAGCGCCGGCGTAGAGGTCGTTCTCATTCGTGTAGTCGAACGCGCCGACCCGCCACAGGATGCGCGAGGCAAGGCGCGACCAGAGGTTGGCGCGGTAGCAGGTCTCCCAGGATCCGGTGAACGCGACGCCGCCGGGCACGGGTCGTTCGTCGACCGCGCCGTACGCAGTCAACTCCTCGACGAGCAACCCTTCCAGGCCGCGCGGGCAGGAGGCAAAGAACGCCTCAGAACGGCTTGACGACAACTAACGCGACCACGCAGATGAGCGCCAATACGGGAAACTCGTTGAACCAGCGAAACCACACATGGCTGTGGACGTTTCGCTCACGGCGAAAATCGACCAACAGCTTTCCGCACCACAGGTGATAGGCGACGAGCAGCGCGACAAGCACGAGCTTTGCATGCAACCACCCGCCGGAGAATCCCCAGCCGAGCCATAGCCAGGTGCCAAACACGAGCGTCAACACGGCCCCCGGGGTCATGATTCCCCAATAGAGTTTTCGTTCCATGAGCTTAAAGCGCTCGAGCGAGACGCGGTCATCGCTCATCGCGTGATAGACGAAAAGCCGCGGCAGATAAAACAGGCCGGCGAACCAGGTCACCATGAACACAATGTGTAGCGTCTTGACCCAGAGCATTGCGCCTGCTATCGCAGGAGTCGCCAACGGATGCGCACGACGGCGATCGTGAAGGCGACCATAGCATAGGCGACACGCTCGAGCACGTCGTAAGACCTGCGCGATCCGAGGACCCGCAGCGCGACCGCGTTCATGCGCCCCAGGCACCGCGCACGATTTCGCGCAGCGACTGCAGTCTGCGATGGAAGAAGTGATCGGCGCCGGGCACGACGACGATCGGCAGGTCCTGCGGCCGCGCCCAGTCGAGCACCGCTGCGAGCGGCACCGTCTCGTCGCGCTCGCCGTGGATGACGAGTGTCCCCTTGGGGACGGAAGGCGATTCGAGACGCTCCACGGCCACCCCGACGAGCACCACGCGCGCGATGCGTTCGGGCGCAAGGCGCTGCGCGAGGCGGACCTGCATTGCCGCACCGAACGAGAATCCGGCAAGGACCGCCGGCGTGGCGCCAAACTCGGTCTGGACATGGGTCAGCACCGCGACAAGATCCTCCACTTCGCCTGCGCCCGCGTCATGCTCGCCTTCACTCGCGCCGACGCCGCGAAAATTGGGCCGCACGGCGACGTAGCCGAGGTCGACGAAGGTCTTCGCCAGCGTCTGGACCACCTTGTTGTCGAGCGTTCCGCCGTACAGCGGATGCGGGTGCGCAATGAGCGCAACGCCGCGCGGTGCCGACGACGGATCGTCGATTGCGCACTCGATGCGCCCGACCGGCCCCGGAACGGTGATCCGGCGGGTCGAGGCACGCATCAGATCCTCAGGCGCTCGACGATGCGGCCGTGGCGCAGATGCTCCTCGATGATTTCGTCGACGTCCGCCTGGTCGACGTAGGTGTACCAGACGGCGTCGGGATAGACGACCAAGCAGGGACCCTCCTCGCAACGGTCCAGACAGCCGGCCTGGTTGATCCTCACCTGGCTGGGCCCTGCAAGGTCCAGCGCCTTGACACATTGTTTCGCGTAGTCGCGCAGCGCGCTTGCCCCGCGGTCATTGCAGCACACGCGCGAACCGTCACGCTGGTTGCAGCAGAAAAATACATGCCTGCTGTAATAGGACATGGCGCGCGATTCTACCCGAGCGCCGCGCGCGCACGGCGCGAGGCAAGCCAGATCAGGTAAGCGAGCGTCGCGTACGGCCAGGTCGCGGACACGAGGCGCGTCAGGCCGTTGAAGTTTAGGAAATGTCCCTGCGACCAGACGCTGAGAATCGCGGCCAGGTAGGGGTTTGGCGGCGCGAGGTTGACGAGCACCGTCGCCGCCATGAGGAGCACCGCTGCGAGCACCAGGCGTGCGACCTGACCGAGGCCGACGGAGAGGAGCGCAAGTACAAGGCCGAGCGCAAGCCCACGTTGCGCCCCCGGGGTGAGCCACGCCAACACGCCGCCTGCGTCTACCAGGATCGCGAATGCGACGACTTTTACCACCAGCGCCAAGACGACCAGCGCGAGGACCAGCGCGCGCAGCGGTGCGTTCGGCGCGGCAATCGATGCAAGCAGGAGCGCCGCCGCGGTCAGGTTTGCCGCCGCGGTGAGCGTTTCAATCGAAACGAACAGCGCGGGCGGCTGCTCGACACCCAAGGGGGCGGCGAACAGGTCGCGCAGATCGCCGAGCCCGAACAGGAGGATCGCCGGATTGAGTTGCGTTAACAGCCACAATCCGAGCAGCACCAGCCCGAGGTCAGCCGCAGCGCCCGCCTCAAACGTGGCCGCGCGAAGCCGTCTCAGCGGACCGGCCTCGAGCAACCACCCGGCGAGCGGCGTCACCAGAAGGGCGCCGCCTAGAGCGCCCGCCATGTTGCAAAGCCAATCGAGGTTGGAACTGATGCGCGCGGGCAGATAGCCTTGCGCGGCCTCGAGCATGAACGAAAGCAGCGCGCCGCCCGCGAGCGCCGCGACCACGGCGCCGGCGCCGCGCAAGCGCGGGTGGAGTGCCAGCACGCAGAGCACGCCGAATGGCAGGTAGGCCGCGACGTTCATCGCCATGTCGAGCACGGTGACGTAGCGCGGCCAGGGCGCAGCGACGAACGCGAAGGCGGAAACGCCCGCGTCGCGCCAACCCGAGAGCGGATACAGCGACGCGTAGACCGCGAGCAGAATCCACGCGACGAGCAGGAAACGGGCGAGCGGTGAAGCGCGCACCCCTCAATTCTAAGTCCCAGGTGGTTTCGGCGGCCGCCGCGCGCCGGCGCAGCGACCTTCGGGCGCGACTACCGCAGGAGCAACGCCGCGACCAGCGCCGCGACCAGCACGGCCAACAGTGCGAGCAGGCGATTGCGCTGCCGCCCGACTTCGGCGAGACGCTCGAGCCGGCCTTCGATCGCGCCGAGACGGTCCGCGGCGAGCAGGCGATAGGCCAGGCGCGGGATCTGCGGCAGGGTCGTGGCCCAATACGGTGCTTCGTGCTTCAGCGTCTTTAGCAGGCCGCGCCAGCCAATCTGCTCGCTCATCCAGCGCTCCAGATACGGCTTGGCGGTCTGCCACAGATCGAGGTCCGGATCGAGCTCTCGGCCGAGGCCTTCAATGTTGAGCAGCGTCTTCTGCAGCATGACGAGCTGCGGCTGGATTTCCACGTTGAACCGGCGCGAGGTCTGAAACAGCCGCAGCAACAACTTGCCGAAGTAGATCTCCTTCAGCGGCCGCGCGAAGATCGGCTCGCATACCGCGCGAATCGCCGCCTCGAACTCGTCAACACGCGTTTCGGGCGGCACCCAGCCCGCTTCAATATGGGCTTGGGCGACGCGCTGGTAGTCTCGATTGAAGAACGCGATGAAGTTCTGCGCAAGATAGATTTTGTCGCCACCCGTCAGCGCGCCCATGATCCCGAAATCGAGCGCGACGTAGCGACCTTCGTCGTCGACCAGGATATTGCCGGGATGCATGTCGGCATGAAAGAAGCCGTCGCGGAATACCTGCGTGAAGAAGATCTCGACGCCCGCGCGCGCGAGCGCCGCAATGTCGATACCGCGCGCGCGCAGCGTGGCGACCTGAGACACCGGCGTGCCAACCATGCGTTCCATGACCATGACGCGCGGCGCGCACCACTCCCAGACAATCTCGGGGACCCGCAGCAGCGCCGAACCCTCGAAATTGCGGCGTAGCTGGCTCGCATTCGCCGCCTCGCGCATGAGATCGAGTTCCTCGTCGAGGTGGCGCGCGAACTCGGCGACCACCTCGCGCGGCTTGAGGCGGCGACCGTCGACCCATAGCCGCTCGACGAGGCCCGCCGCAGTTTCGAGCAGCATGAGGTCGCGCGCTACAGCGGCCTCGACGCCGGGGCGCAGCACCTTCACCGCCACCTCGCGCCCGTCGGCAAGTTTGCCTAGATGAACCTGGGCGATCGAAGCGCTCGCGACCGGATCGTGTTCAAAGCTCCAGAACACCTCGTCGATCCGCCGTCCCAAGCTGCGCTCGATCTCCGTGACCGCGGCGTCGGATGGAAACGGCGGCACCTGATCCTGCAGTTTTGCGAGCTCGTCGGCGATATCCGTGGGCAGCAGGTCGCGACGCGTCGAGAGTACTTGCCCGAACTTGACGAAAATCGGTCCCAAGGTCTCAAGCGCGCGGCGCAGACGTTCGCCGCGTGGCGAGCGGGTGTCGGCGCCGACGAGTCGCCCGGCCAGGCGCGCCAGACGCACAACAAGCCCGCCGGGACGCGAGGCCGGCACCAGCTCGTACAGCCCGAAACGCAGGGCGACGGCCAGGATGCGCAGAAGTCTTACGAGTCGGGACATGTCTTCGCCGCTCAGCCGAGCCGCCGCAGGCGCTGCTCGAAGCGAGCGATCGCGTCGCGCAGTCGCGAGACGACCGCCGCATGCGTATCAAACTCGCCGCGCGGCACGAGCATGCGGCGCTCCTCGACGACGTACTCCATCGCGCCATCGGCCAGGCGGCGCAGCGCGTCGCGTTGCCAGCCGCCAAACGCGCGCGCCCAACCGACAACTCGGTGCGCGGCGACGTCGCCGACGACCCGCGCCAGATCCTCTTCAACGTCCCAGCGCAGGTGGCGCACCAGCAGGAGCACTTCCGCAGCGAGCTTTGCGTTGCCGCTCACCTCGACCGCGCGCATGAAATGCTCCTCGCCACGTAACAATGCCGACAGCGCATCGGGTCCAAGGCGCACCAGCAGCGACGGCTCAGTGTCGGGCGCCGCGGGGCTTACCCGGCCATCTTCCTGGATTGCGAGACGTAGCGCCGGGAGCGGCGGAAAGGCGAACTCAACCGCCTCGCCGGCGAACGGCGCGAGTTTCTCGCGCGCCCATTCCTCGGTCTCGAGCAGGCGGTTTAGCGCGGCGGCAATTGGGGATTCAAATGTCGTCATAACGCGTAAAAACAAAGGCCACCTCGCGGTGGCCCCGACTCGTCCACCGCCTTGATCATTCCGCCCGCCGGAGGCTCGCGAGGAGCCAGCCAGTCGTTCCGCTTGCCGGCTTTGCAAGCGTCCACAGTTCGGCAAATCCCACCGGCGTCGCACCCGGCTTCTCGCGCGCCATGCCGCTGAAGCGCACGCTTGCGCGATGCGTGTCGCCTTCGGTGACGAGCGCCGCGAGCTCGGCGCTCAGACTCACGACGTCCGTCTGTTGGCCCGTGCCGCCGCGCGCAACGACCTGTTTGCTCAGTTGCGCAAATAGTTGTGGCATCAAAAACTCCCGAATCGCGTCCAGTTTGCCAAGATCGATTGCAAGCTGAACACGCACGAAGTTCAGCTTCGCCGTGCGCACGAAGCCGGCGAGGTCGAACCCGGCCGGCAGAGCCGGCCTGGTCGCCGCGGCGGGCGTAACGGCGTTCGCCTGAGGCGCCGGCGCCGCCGGCGTCAATGGTGGCGGCACGACAGCATCGGCGCCGAGCCCTGCAAGCTGTCCTGCCGGCACAGGCGTTTCACGGCCGCGCATCAGGATACGCACGACCGAAATGCCGATCGCGACGAGCAAAACGACCATCAGAATTCCGAACAAGGAATCGCCGCCGAACAGCGCGCCGAGCAGCCCGCCGGCGGCGAAATCCAGCAACCCGGACGCCCAGCCTCGCGACCGTACCGACGGTGCGCGCGCCGCTGGCGTCGCCGGCTTGACCGTCCCGAGCTGGGTGGCCGGGCGCTGCGCGCCGCTCGAGCGCGCGCCGGCCGCACTCTGGGCAGCGGCCGGGGGCAGTGCGATCGCGGCACCGATCAGCGCAAACCCGAATCCCAATAGCAACCGTTTCATGCTTTCACCGGTGCGCATGGCGCAGCTGTTTCACGCATCGTATGCATCGTATCCTAGGCGACGCGCGCGCAACAACGCAACAACACGACAATACGGCCGCCGCGCGTCGCGCTAGAGCCGCAGCCCGCGATGCACTGCAACCACACCGCCGGCGAGATTGAACACATCGACCTCGGAAAGACCGGCGTCTTGCATCATCGTCGCGAGCGTTGCCTGATCGGGGTGCTGTCGGATCGACTCCGCGAGATAGCGATATGCTGGCGCGTCGCCCGCGACGCGCGCGCCGAGCCAAGGTAGTACCTTGAACGAATACAGATCGTAGAGCGGGGCGAGCGCCTTGCGCGCCCGGGAAAACTCGAGCACGAACAGGCGTCCCCCGCGGCGCAGAACGCGCGTCATCTCGCCGAGCGCAATCTCCTTGTGAGTCATGTTGCGCAGCCCGAAACCCACCGTCACGCAGTCGAACGAAGCGTCCGGAAAGGGCAGTCGCTCGGCGTCACACTGGATGGCAGGCACCAGCAGTCCCGCGTCGTCCAGGCGCGCGCGTCCGTGGGCGAGCATGACCCCATTGATGTCGGTCATGCAGACGCGGCCGCGCGCGCCAACGCGCCGTGCGAGCGCGCGCGCAAGGTCGCCGGTACCTGAGGCGATGTCGAGCACCTGCTCGCCCGGCCGTACCCGCGCCAGTGCCACGACGAACGCCTTCCAGAACCGGTGCAGACCGAACGACATCAGATCATTCATAAGATCGTAACGTCCGGCGACCTGGTCGAACACCGCGGCAACGCGCCGCGCCTTGTCGTCCTCGCCGACCTGCTCGAATCCGAAGTCCGTGGTTCGCGTCATCGTGCTTTTCGAGTTCTCGTCATCAGTTGGGTCAGGGCTTACACTCTGGCGTGATCATACCCCCGCGCGAGGGCTGGAATTCGCGTTGCAACATTGGCGTCACGATGGTTTCATAGAATCGCGCATCCCGACCCCGCGCACATGCCAGCCAACATTCTCGTCGTCGAAGACGAACCCGCGATCCAGGAACTGATCGCGGTTAACCTGGAACATGCGGGGCACCACGTTATCCGCGCGCATGACGCCGAAACGGCCCTCGACATCGTGCGCAAGGCGCTGCCGGACCTGCTGCTGATCGACTGGATGCTGCCCGGTACCTCGGGCGTCGCGCTTGCGCGCGCGCTGCGCAAAAAAGCGCGCACCAAACAAGTTCCGATCATCATGCTGACCGCGCGCGCGACCGAGCAAGACAAGGTCCTCGGCCTCGACGCGGGTGCCGACGACTACGTCACCAAGCCATTCTCGCCGCGCGAGCTGATCGCTCGCATCAACGCCGTCCTGCGCCGTCGCACACCGCAGACGACCGATGAAACGGTCGACAGCGCGGGCCTACGGCTCGAGCCCTCGACGCGGCGCGTCTTCGGCAACCACAGGCCACTCGCACTGGGGCCAACCGAATTCCGGCTGCTGCATTTCCTCATGACCCATGCCGAGCGCGTTCATTCGCGCGCGCAGTTGCTCGACCAGGTCTGGGGCGACCATGTGGTTGTCGAAGAGCGCACCGTCGACGTGCACATACGCCGCCTGCGCAAGGCGCTCGAGCCGACGGGCCATGACGGGTTGGTCGAGACGGTGCGCGGCGCGGGCTATCGATTCTCGTCGCAGCCTTTGTGAGAGAATCGCCATCGCGTCATGAATCCGGTCTGGAGCAGCACGATCGGCGTCGCCATCGCTTCGGCAATCGTCGGGCTAATGGTCGGCGCATTTGCCGGCGCGACCTGGGCGTGGGTTGCGGTGGCCGGCGTCTTGGGGCTGCGGCTCGTCTACCATGCCCTACACCTTGCAGGGCTGTCCAACTGGCTGCGGAAACCGCAGTTGCGCACGCTGCCAAGTGGACACGGCGTCTGGGAAGAGGTGCTCGCGAAGCTCCACCATACGCTCAAGAACCGCGAAGGCGAGCGCGATCATCTCGCCCGCGCCCTATTGCGCTTTCGCGCCGCAGCGCAAGCGCTTCCCGACGGCGTCGTCATCCTGGACCGAGACGACCATATCGAGTGGGCGAACGCCACAGCGCGTCGCCAGCTGGGCGTCGACGCGCGCCGCGACGCCGGGCGCCCGGTCGTCAACCTGGTACGTCATCCGGACTTTGTCGCCTACCTTCGCCGCTCCGACTACGGCGCGCCGCTGGTGCTGCACTCGACGCGGTCCGACGCCGTGCTTTCCGTGCGCATCATCGAATTTGGCGCCGATCGAAAGCTGCTGAGTTCGCGCGACATCACCATCGAGGAGCGGCTCGACACGATGCGGCGTGACTTCGTCGCCAACGTGTCGCACGAACTGAAAACACCGATCACGGTACTTTCCGGCTTCGTCGAAACGCTCGCCGACGAGCAGGTCGAACTGACGCCTGCGCAGCGCAAGCGCTTCCTCGGCCTCATGACCGAGCAGGGACAGCGCATGCGGCGCCTGATCGAGGATTTGCTCACGCTTTCCGCGCTCGAATCGAGCCAGGCGCCGAACGACGAGCAGGAAATCAGCATGCGTCCGTTTTGCGAGCGACTGCTCGAGGAGGCGCGCGCCCTGTCCGCAGGCCGACACCGGATCGAGCTCGACCCGCTGCGCGACGCGACGCTCATCGGCAGTGTTGCCGAGTTGACGAGCGCGTTTTCCAATCTGGTGTCGAACGCGATCCGCTATACGCCGGACGGCGGCACCGTGCGCATCAGGTGGCACATCGAGGACGGGTGCGGCGTGTTCAGCGTCACCGATTCCGGGATCGGCATCGATTCGCGCCACATTCCCCGCCTCACCGAGCGTTTCTATCGCGTCGACCAAGGGCGGTCGCGGGAGACGGGCGGTACCGGCCTCGGCTTGGCGATCGTCAAGCATGTGCTCACGCGACACGAAGCGACCCTCGAGATCGCGAGTGAAACCGGGCAAGGCTCGACGTTCAGCGCGGTGTTCCCCGAGCAGCGCCTGGTGCGCATCGACACGACGCGCGCCGCAGCCTAGGCGGTAGCCGTCGGGCCGTAGGCCAATCGCACGACCCCTCGCTGCAGCTCAGGCGTCGAGCGTTTCGTAGGCTACGCGCTCAAAGTCGCTGCCCCGCTCGAGCACCTCGTCAAGGCGTACGCGCAGCGCCAACTCCACGTAGACCTCGATGATGCGCTTCGGTTTGTACCAGCCGGCGGGCAGGATCAACGACGGCGGCGCGTTTTGCGCGGGGACCCCGGTCAGTAACAACGCCGGCACGTATTTTTCGTTCGCCGCATTGACGCCGGCCGGGCGCACCGCGATCGCCGCGGGCAGACCCGGCATGATCTTCAGGCCGGCGTACAGATCGCCTTGGTCGCTGTTCATGAGCCAGCGCACCTGGGCAAGGAGGAAATTCTTCTCGTCAGACGGACGCACCGCGAGCAGCTGGCCGTGAGCGAAACGTCGCCCCGGCGTATCCGCCTTGCGCACCATCTTCAGGCCCTGCGCGCTCTGGTCGACGCGCTGCCATAGCTCCAGCGCAAAGCCCTGCAGGGTGACGTATTTATCGTCGCTGCGCGTGCTGACGCGGCCAAGGGTCGCGAGCTCGTCTTGCTCCTGATGCGTAAGCGCGCTGCTCGTCCGCGGCTGGCGGAACGCGCGGTCCGAAATGAAATAGTGAATGCCTGCGATGCTGTTGCAGATCTGCGCAACGCCCGATACGCGCTGCCGCTCGGGGACGCGTGTCGCACGCATCTGGCACCACTGGCGATACAGAAACACGAGCAGTTGTTCGCACGACGGCTGTACGCAGTCCTCGCCCAAGGCAAGGCGTGCCGGCGATTCTCCTTTGCGCAGCAACCCGACGCGGTTACGCAGGCTCTTGGCAAGCCGATCGGTATCGAGAAATCGAATCGAATCGCCCTGCGCGGCTGTCGGGTCAACGCGTTCCGGCACCACCTCGCCCGCGAGGTCGACGGCGAGCGGCGGTACATCCTTCCACGCGGGCGGCGTACGCCCAATCTCGACCTTGCTCGCCCAGCGCTCGAGCAGGTAGGTCACAAACGTGAGCTGGCGTTGCGTGAGCTCGTTCGGGTTGCATAGCCCGGTAAGCAGCGCGCGGACGTAGGCGATGCGCGGCGAGGTGTCGTGCACGTCGCGATTCAGATAATCCTTGATCAACGCCTCGGCAACATCGAGCTCCTCGGCCCGCGCATAGGCTTCGTGCAGCGCGCGCCATTCAGGCGCCGGCACCTGCCGGTAGGCACGATAGTGATGGAACATTTTCAGCCCGGAGTAGGCAAGCGCGCGCTGCGCTACGAGCGCACCCTGCACACGGATCGCGGCGTCGCCCATTGCCGCGGCTTCCAAGCAGCGCAGGTAGCCCAGCCGCATCTGTTCCCACAGCGCAAGCGTCTCCTGGAACACCGCAACCTCCGGTTCGGACATCGGCAACGCCCGATTCGTGAACCGCTTGGCCTGCTCGATCTGCACGAAGTGGACGGCCTCTCGAATCGCCTCCAGCGCGCCGAGGCGGGCCATTGCGCTTGTCGAAAACCGGTTGAACTCGCGGATCTGGGAAAGCAGTTGCTGCTGTGCCGCGGCGACGTTTGCGAGCGGCACGTTCTCGACCCACGCCTTGCAGGTCTCGGCGTCGATGAACTCCGGCGACGCATCGGGCGCGAGAACCGGAAGCGGGAACGCAGAAAAGTCCGTCATGACAGCACCCTCAGGCTAGAAGTTTCGTCAACCGCGCGCCGAGCTGCGCATCGGTCACGTCGGGCCGCGTCGCCCCCGCGCGCTGCGGCGCGCCCCAGGCCGGCTCCGGAAAGTGCGGGTCGTCGCGAAAACGCGGGATGACGTGCCAGTGCATGTGCGGCACCTGGTTGCCGAAGCTTGCAAGGTTCATTTTGTCCGGCCGGTACAGTTCACGCAGCGCGCGCTCGGTGGCAAAAACCACGTTCATGAGCCGGTCGCGCTCGCCCGGCGCCAGTTCGGTCATCTCGACGACGTGGCGTCCCAGCACCACCCGCAAAAAACCCGGATAGCCATCGACCTCTGCACGCACCACCCGACACAGGTCGTCCCGCCACAACACGGCGCCGCCGTCTCCGTCGCACAGGGCGCAGCGCAACATGGCGCGGACTCCGGTACTCAGAGCAGCACGCGCTCGGTTCCGCCGGGGTTGACCTTGGCCACACAGGCGTCGAGCCAGTTCCCACCGAGCAGTTGGCGCACCATTTCAACCACAATATAGTCGGCCTGTGCCCCGATGTCATCCGCTAACCGGGGCGATCCCGGCGCGCAGGAGGGGCAAAACGTGACAACGTTCACGTTTGCGCCTGCGTCGCGGCCGATGCACCTCAGTCGCGAGGAATCAGTGCAGTGTTTCCGGCGTTGCCGTATCCGCGCCGAAGACGTCGCGATAGCTCGCGTAGAAGCTTGCAAACAGGATCGGCAACAAGACGAGGACGAGCGGAAAAACGAGCGACACCACCGAGGCGCGTCCGGTGCCCTGCAGAAGCAAGGCGATCGCACCCAGCAGGAGGAACGGCAGCACGAGCGTTAGCGCCGTGGTGGCAATGCCATAGGCGATGAACGCGCGCCAGTTGATGAGACAGGCGAACAGGCTGAAGAACAGCGCCTGCGCTGCACCGATGCCGTGCCAGGCCGCAAGCACCGGCGCGAACCAGAAGCTCATGATCACCGGCACGTACAGGCCCGCGGCGCATAGCAGCGCAAGCATGAATGCGTCCGATCGCACCGTCGCCTCGTCCGGGCGTTCGCCGACCAGCAGCCAACTCGCAAGCGCCCCGCCGTCGGCCAGCGCGGTGGCCGCGAGCAGCAGCGCGAGCGAAACCAAATAGATTCCGCCGAGCGTGAGTTGGACATCGACGCGCCTGCGGAAGCCCTCGAACAGCTGTCCGAGTTCGATCGGACCGCCGCGCTCGGCGGCACGGCTCGCCGCCATGAAGCCGACCGAAAACGGTGGCACGAGCAACGACGCGGCAACCACGCCAATGAAGGGCAGCACCGAGACCAGCGTCATCAACACCCAGTAGGAAAACACCAGCAGGAGCCAGCCGAGCGGCGAGACACGGAACAGTCGCCACCCCTGCAGGAGCCAGCCCACACCGCGACTCACCGATACGATCCGCGCCTGTGTCGTCATGCGATCGGCCAGGACGCCGACGTCTCGGCGGCGCGGAGTTCGAGGATCGCCCGGAAGTGCTCTGGGTCGTGCGCATGCACGAGCGCACCGGGCCGCGGCAAATGAAGATCGCGCAAACGCGAGAGCCAGAAGCGCAGCGCGGCGGCACGCAGCAGCACCGGCCAGGCGCCGCGCTCAAGCGCGCTGAACGGCCGCACGGCGGCATAGGCCTCGAGCAACGCCCGCGTCTTCGCGGCGTCGAGCCGTCGATCCCGCGCGGGGTCGAGCAGGCACCAGTCGTTTGCGCACACGGCGCAATCGTAGAGGAAGCAGTCGACCCCTGCGAAATAGAAGTCGATCACCCCGCTGAGCGCGCCATCCTCGAACAACGCGTTGTCACGGAACAGATCGGCATGCACCGGACCGCGCGGCAGGTCAGGAAAACGGGCCGGCGCCTGGAACCGCAGCTCCTCGTCGAGCAATTCGGACTGCGCTTGGTCGAGGAACGGGCGCAACTCGCGCGCCGTGGCGCGCCACCATTGCGGGCCCCTCGGGTTCTCGAGCTGTGCATCATAGGTTTGTCCCGCAAGGTGCATGCGCGCGAGCAACGACCCGAGCGCCGCGCAATGCGCCGGCGCCGGCGCCTCGATCGAGGTGCCCGGAAGGCGCGTCACGAGCGCGGCGGGCTTGCCGTTCAGCTCGGACAGAAAGCTGCCCGACAGGTCCGCGATCGGCGCCGGGCATGGGATGCCGTGTCGCGCAAGATGCGACATCAGGTTGAGGTAGTACGGCAAGGCCTGTGCAGGCAAGCGCTCGAACAACGTCAGCACGTATCGCCCCTGCATGGTCGTGACGAAGAAGTTGCTGTTCTCGATGCCCCTGGCGATCGGCTCGAGTGCCACGAGCCGACCGACCGAATACGCGCGCAGCCATGCGTCGAGTTGCGCTTCCGAAATGGTGGTGTAGACCGACATCGCTAAATACGGAGCCCGGAAATGCGCCCGCGCGCTAAGCCACCGCGCGGGGAGAAGCGTGTCAGTCGAAGGTATGGATGGCCCACATGGGGACGCGGTTCCCGTCGTCGAGCGAATTGCGCCGCATCCAGCTGCCGGCGGCGGTTTCGACGAGGTAGTACGGCGGACCCTCCTTCGGCGTCACCTTGACCATCACCACTTCCCCGCCATCGCGGATCACTTCGATCGTGTCGCCTTCCTGTACCGGAATCCGTACCCCCGGGTCGTCGGCTGGGTCATCTACGCGCGGCGGCGGTTCGGGTAGCGGTTCGAGGGCGGGTGGCGGCGGGGCCTGTGCGAACGCACTGCCGGCGAGCGCCACAAAGACAAGGATTGCGAAGCGGGACATGGGTTCGGGGAGCGCGTCGATTCTAACAGAGCGCATCCACGCGAATGACGCTGCGACGCGCTCGGTCGCCTCGAACAACTCTGCCATAATGCCAAACACCCGCCAGGCGTCGCGGGCGGAGATCCCGCTTCCCAGTTGGGGAGCAATCGATCGCTTTTCGATTCGCATTGTGTTCGCCGTGTCCGCCGGAGCTGAGCCCGTCGCCGAGAAAACGTTGTTGTTGGTCGACGGCTCGTCGTACCTGTACCGCGCATTTCACGCGCTGCCCGAGCTTCGAAGCCCGCAAGGCGATCCGACCGGCGCGATCTACGGCGTCCTCAACATGCTACGGCGCCTCGCCGCCGACTACGAGGCGCAGGCCCGCGCCTGCGTATTCGACGCCAAGGGCAAGACGTTCCGCGAGGATGTCTACCCCGAATACAAGGCGAACCGCCCGCCGATGCCGGACGACCTCGCGGCACAGATCGCACCATTGGTCGAAGCGGTTGCCGCGCTCGGTTGGCCGGTGCTCAGCGTCGAGGGGGTAGAAGCCGACGACGTCATCGCGACGCTGGCTGAGAACGCCAGTGCACAAGGCTGGCGCTGCGTCATTTCCACCGGCGACAAGGACCTCGCGCAACTCGTCGATGAGCGGGTGACACTTATCAACACGATGACCAACGAGACACTCGACGTCGAGGGCGTGAAGCGCAAGTTCGGCGTTACGCCCTCGAACATCGTCGACTACCTCGCGCTGGTCGGGGATGCCGTCGACAACGTGCCGGGGGTCGAAAAAGTCGGTCCCAAGACGGCGGTGAAGTGGCTCGCGCAATACGGCTCGCTTGAGGGCGTGATCGCACACGCCGGCGAGATCGGGGGCGTGGTCGGCGACAACCTGAGGAAGGCGCTCGACTGGCTGCCGCAGGGCCGCGCGCTTCTGCGTGTGAAGCGCGACGTGCGCCTGCCGGTCTCCCTCACCGACCTGGTCGACGGCAACGCCGATCCCGCTCAACTCAAGGCGCTGTTCACACGCTTCGGTTTCAAGACTTGGCGGCGCGAGCTCGAGGGTGGCGAAGCGCCAGCGCGCGAGGCGGTGGCGACCACCAGCGCTTCGACAAGCGAAGCGGCGGCGCCGCCAGACGCTGCCGCGCCCGCGCGCAGACGCATCGTGTCAATCCTTGACGAGGCCGCGCTGCGCGCGCTCATTACCGAACTCGACGCGGCGGAACTCGTCGGCTTCGACACCGAGACGACCGGCCTTGAGACCATGGTGGCGCGGCTGGTCGGAATGTCCTTCGCCTTCGGCGATACCGCAGCCTACCTGCCCCTCGCCCATGAATACCCCGGCGCCCCGGCACAGGTCGGCACCGAGCCGGCGCTCGCGCTGCTGCGACCCTGGCTGGAAAACCCGCAACGCCTCAAGGTTGGCCAAAACTTGAAGTTCGATGCACATGTACTCGCGAACCATGGCGTACATCTCGCGGGCGTAGCGCACGACACGCTGCTCGAGTCCTACGTGTATGAAGTACACCTGCGCCACGACCTCGACTCGCTCGCGCAGCGCCATCTCGGCTGGACCACCATCGGCTACGACCAGGTGACCGGCAAGGGCGCGGCACGGATTTCGTTTTCGGCCGTCGAGCTCGGCCGTGCGGCCGAGTACGCCGCTGAGGATGCGGACTGCACGCTCGCCATCCACGACGTCCTCTATCCGAAAATTCTCGCCGACGAGAAGCTGCGCAAGGTCTATGAGGAAATCGAACTTCCCGTGACACCCGTGCTGCTCGAGATGGAGCGCAATGGCGTACTGCTCGATCGTGCAAAACTCGAAGCGCAAAGTCACGAACTCGGCAAGACCATGCTCACGCTCGAGCAGAAGGCCTACACCGCCGCAGGGCAGCCGTTCAACCTGAACTCGCCCAAGCAGATCCAGGAGATCCTGTTCGAACGCCAGGGACTGCCGGTGAAAAAGAAGACGCCGTCTGGCCAGCCCTCGACCGACGAGGACGTGCTCGCCGAACTCGCGCAAGACTACCCACTGCCGAAACTGCTGCTCGAATACCGCGCGGTCGCCAAGCTGAAGTCGACCTATACCGACAAGCTGCCGAAGATGACGCAGCCGGAGACCGGGCGCGTGCATACCACCTACTCGCAGGCCGTCGCGGTCACCGGACGGCTCGCGTCGAACGATCCAAACCTGCAAAACATCCCGGTGCGCACGGCCGAGGGGCGGCGCATCCGCGAAGCCTTCATCGCGCCGCCCGGCTGGAAGCTCCTGTCGGCGGACTACTCTCAAATCGAGTTGCGCATCATGGCGCACCTGTCCGGCGACGAGGGTTTGCGCCACGCGTTTGCCCACGGCCATGACGTGCACCGCGCGACCGCGGCAGAGGTGTTCGGACTTCCGCTCGAGAAGGTAAGCGATGACGAGCGCCGCACCGCAAAGACGATCAATTTCGGACTCATTTACGGCATGTCGAGTTTTGGTCTCGCGCAAAACCTCGGCATCGAGCGTCCCACCGCGCAGGCCTACATCGACAGCTATTTTTCGCGCTACCCGGGCGTCAAGCGCTACATGGATGCCACGCGCGAGCAGGCGCGCAAGACGGGTTACGTCGAAACCTTATTCGGTCGGCGCCTGTGGCTGCCCGAAATGAAATCCGGCAACCCGGCGCGGCGCCAGGGCGCGGAGCGCGCGGCGATCAACGCACCGATGCAAGGCACCGCGGCCGACCTCATCAAGCTCGCCATGGTGTCCGTGCAGGACTGGCTGCACCGCGATCGCCTGCGCGCGCGGCTCGTCATGCAGGTGCATGACGAGCTCGTGCTCGAGGTGCCGGCCGAGGAGATCGACGTGGTGACCGAGGGCGTGCGCATGCGCATGCAGGATGTCGCCCAACTCGACGTGCCACTCATCGTCGACGTCGGCGTCGGCGACAACTGGGACCAAGCGCATTGAAGAACAACGATGCGTTGCACGGCGGCATTCCATGCCGCAGCGCAACGCCAACGTTCAGAAAAAGCGGGTGCTCGACTACTGGATGGCGCCGAATACTTTCTTGATGATGTTCGAGGCGCTGCCGACCGGGTCGTTGCGAATTTTCTTCTCTTCCTCGGCGATCATGAAGTACAGGCCGTCGAGCGCCTTCTGCGTCACGTAGGCATCGAGGTTGGCGTGCTCTTTCTTGATGAGACCGAAGCGCGCGCCCTGTTCCGCGTACCGGTTGTACTGCCGTGCGAGATCGACTTTTGCAGTGGCGCGCTTAACGATCGGTAGGAAACGCGCGCGTAGCGGATCTGAGGTCGCGCGCTGAAAGTACTCCGTGCCCGCCGTCTCGCCGCCGGTGAGAATGCCCTTCGCATCCCGAACCGTCATCTTCTTCACCGCGTCGACCAGCAAACGCTTGGCTTCCGGCACCGCCGCTTCGGCCGCCCGGTTCATGGTGAGAATCAGCTCGTCGGCAGTGCGGCCCATACCGAAGCCGCGCATCAGCTGCTCCGCAGTCTGCAGCGATTCTGGCAGGGGGATCTTCACCCGCGAATCGCCGAAGAATCCGTCGGTCCGCCCGAGCGTCTGCACCGCGAAACCGGCGCCTTTCTCCAGCGCCGCCTTGAGACCCGCGACGGCATCCCGGTTCGTGATGCTGTCGATTTGAGCCCAGGCAGGAAGCGCACTCGCAAAGGCGAGCAGCAGTGTCATCGATGTTCGAATCATTCAGGTTCTCCACAGCATTCGATTGGTGCGTCGGATCAGCGCGCCGCGTCAACGCCCGCCGCCTGCGCCTGCCGGTCGGCGTGATATGAGGAACGCACCAACGGCCCGATCGCCGCGTGGCGGAATCCCAGCGTCGCTGCCTCGCGCTCGAAGCGCGCGAAGGTCTCGGGCGTGACGTAGCGCTCGACCGGTAAATGATGCGCCGACGGCGCCAGGTACTGGCCGATGGTCAGCATCTCGACGTCGTGCGCGCGCAGATCGCGCATCACCTGCAGGATCTCCGCGTCGGTCTCGCCGAGACCCACCATGAGCCCCGACTTCGTGGGGATCGAGGGACTGCCCGCCTTGAACGCCTGCAGCAGCCGCAGCGAGTGTGCATAGTCGCCCCCCGGACGCGCCTTGCGGTAGATTCGCGGGACGGTTTCAAGATTGTGATTCATGACATCGGGCGGCGCAGCCTGGAGCACCTCGAGTGCGCGCTCGAGCCGCCCGCGGAAGTCCGGCACCAGGACCTCGATCGTGGTCGCTGGCGCGCGGGCGCGCACCGCGCGAATGCAATCGACGAAATGCTGCGCGCCGCCGTCCTTCATGTCGTCGCGATCGACGCTGGTGATCACGACGTAACCGAGCTTCAGCTGCGCGATGGTCTCGGCCAGATGCGCCGGCTCCTCTGCATCTGGCGCGAGCGGTCGGCCGTGCGCAACGTCACAGAACGGGCAGCGCCGCGTGCAGATATCGCCGAGGATCATGAAGGTCGCGGTGCCCTTGCCGAAGCACTCGGCGATGTTCGGACAGCTCGCCTCCTCGCAGACGGTATGCAGATTCTGCGCACGCAGCCTGTCCTTGATCTCGTAGAAGCGAGAGTTCGGGCTCGCGGCGCGCACCCGAATCCAGGACGGCTTGGCGAGCGGCGTGCGCGGCACGATTTTCACGGCGATGCGCGCGGTCTTCTGCGCGCCCTTTTCCTTGACGCCGGCTTCACGCATGGGCGAGTTTCTCCGCGAGAACCGTCGCGAGCCGCTCGCCGGCCTGCACTGGCGTGAGGGCGAGACCGAGGTCCTTGGTCTGGGTGACCCGAAGACCCGGATACCCGCAGGGGTCGATCGCGTCGAATGGCGCAAGATCCATGTCGACGTTCAACGCGAGACCGTGGAAGGCGCGGCCGCGCGCGACGCGGATGCCAAGCGCAGCGACCTTGGCGCCGCCGACATAGACGCCGGGCGCGCCCGGCCGGCGCTCGCCGGCAACGCCGTGCTCGGCGAGAACGTCGATGATCGTGTCTTCGAGCAGGCAGACGAACGCGCGCACCTTGATCGCGCGTCGCGCGAGATCGATGAGCGTGTACAGCACCGCCTGCCCCGGTCCGTGGTACGTCACCTGCCCGCCGCGATCGACCCGAACGACCGGGATGTCGCTGCCGCGGGGTCCATGGGCCGCACGGCTCCCCTGCCCCAGCGTGTACACCGGCGGGTGCTCGAGGAGCCACAATGCGTCGGGCGTCGTTGCGTCGCGATCCCGTGTAAACGCGCGCATCGCCTCCAGCGTCGGCAGGTAGTCCGCCCGCCCGAGGCGCTGCAATGCGATTGCCGGTCGCAGGGTCGCGAGCACCGCCGACATCACAGCACCATCACCACGTGGGGGTCATCGCAAAGCTCCTGATAGAGTGCATCGAGCTGCTCGCGCGAGCGTGCCTCGATGGTTACGGTGAGGCTGAGGTACTTGCCTTGGCGGCTCGGGCGCATCTCCATGGTCGCCGGCTCGAAGTCCGGCGCGTGCTTGAGGACGATCTTCATCACGCTCTGCGCGAATCCACCCTCGCGCCGGCCCATGATCTTGAGCGGGAAGGGCGTGGGAAATGCGAGCAGCGTATGCCCGAGGTCCATTCAGGCGGCGGCTTTCTCCCGGCCGGCACGCATCACCGTGCGCTTGAACTCCTGATAGAGCACGTACATGCGCCGGAACATCGGCCCCGGCTTGCCGTCGCCGACCGCGGTGCCGTCGAGCGATACGATGGCAAGCACCTCTTTCGACGACGAGGTCACCCAGATTTCGTCAGCCGCGCGCGCCTCGCCCTCGCTGATCTCCCGAATCTCGAGCGGCAGGCCTGCCTCACGCGCGAGCTCGACCACCACATCGTAGGTGATGCCGGGCAGAATCAAGTTCGACTTTGGCGGCGCCTGGATCACACCGCCCTTGACGATGAACACGTTCGACGCCGAGGCTTCGGTAAGCTTGCCGTCGCGAAACAGAATCGTTTCGGCCGCGCCCGCTTCCGCGGAGACCTGGCGCAGCAGGCAGTTGCCGATCAGCGAGATCGACTTGATGTCGCAGCGCTGCCAGCGGAAATCCTCGGCACTGCGCGCGGCCGCACCACGCTCGACCAGCGCCGCGGGCGGGCTGACGAGCGGGTTTGACATTGCGAACACCGTCGGCTCGACGCCCTGCGGGAAGGCGTGATCGCGTTTCGCGACGCCGCGCGTGACCTGGAAATACAGGCCCTGGTCCTCGAACGGTTGCGCAGCGATCAAGCGCTGGATGACATCGCGCCACTGCGCACGGGTGTACGGATTCTTGATGCGCACCGCGCCGAGGCTGCGCTCGAGTCGCGCCAAGTGCTCCTCGAGCCGGAACGGCACGCGTGAATACACTGGCACCAGCTCGTAAATCCCGTCGCCGAATATGAACCCGCGATCGAGCACCGGAATCTTGGCCTGCTCGATCGGCAGAATCTCGCCGTTCAGGAACACCATGTCGCTCACGGAAGCCCCCGTCATTTCAGCCACAGCCTCAGTGTATCCCACGTGCGGCCGAAGAATCCGGCGGCGGGCACTGCCTCGAGTGCGATCAGCGGGTACTCGCCCATGAGTTGATCTTCGAGGGTAACGCGCAAAACGCCGACCGGCTGATTCTGCGCCACCGGTGCGACGAGCGGCTGACGCGACAGCAACTCGGCGCTCAGCTTGGTGACCTGCGATTTGGGTACCGTAAGCACCAGGTCGCCTGCAAAGCCGGCGTTCACCAACTTCGCTTTCCCCTTCCATACCGGAATGGTCTTTACGACCTTGCCCTTTGCATAGATCTTCACGCTGTCAAACGCCTGATAGCCCCAGTTCAGCAGCTTGAGCGATTCCTGCGCGCGCGCGTCCTCAGAGCTCGACCCGAGCAGCACCGACAGCAGGCGCCGTTCCCCGCGCTGCGACGAAGCGATCAAACAATAGCCCGCCGCTTCCGTGTGCCCGGTTTTCACGCCGTCGACGCTCGGATCCAGCGACAGCAGCCGGTTGCGATTGGGCTGCGTGATGTTGTTGTAGCGGTATTCCTTTTGCGAGTAGTAGCGCGCGTACTCGGCGGGGAAGTCACGGATCAACGCCGCCGCGAGCCGATAGAGATCCTGCGCTGTCGTCAGATGTTGCGGATCGGGCAGACCAGAAGCGTTCATGAACTTCGTTTTCTTCATCCCAAGCCGAACGGCTTCCTCATTCATGCGGGTGACGAACACCTCCTCGCTGCCCGCAACCTGCTCGGCCAGGGCAATGCAGGCGTCGTTTCCGGACTGCACGACCATGCCATGAATGAGTTCCTCGACCGTTACCGGTTTTCTTGGCTCGATGAACATGCGCGATCCCTTGGTCTTCCACGCACGCGTCGACACGGTGACCTTCTGCTCGAGCGCGATGCGCTTGTCGCGCAAGGCACTGAACACGACATAGGCGGTCATCAGCTTGGTAAGCGACGCTGGCTCGAATTGGTCCTCGGCCTTCTCGCTCGCCAGAATCTGCCCACTCGACAAGTCGGCGAGGAGCCACGCCCGAGCCGCGACCGACGGCGGCGCGGGTGCCGCGGCCTGCACGAACGCGCTCGCGGAGAGGAAAACTACGCACAACAACCGTTTCAGCATGTGATTCCGCATCAGGAAAAGGGATGCATTATAGAGAGCCAGGGCAGGTCTTCGGCAGCGGCGCCGAGATCGGACGACGCGTGCCCGACTCAGCGGACCACGACGAAGGGGCGAAAGTTCAACGCCGTGGCAATGCGTTCCGCATTCCCGCTCGCCTCATCGCGGCTTTCATAGGGGCCAAGCTGCACCTTGTACAGACCGCCGCTTGCCACGACATGGATGCGCTCGGCGGCCCAGTCGAACTGGCGCGCGAGCTGCTCGCGCATGCTTTCGGCGCCCCCACGCGCCGAGAACGCCGCAAGCTGCAGGTAGAACGCCGCAGTCGCTTCCGCGGCGGGCACGATCGCGGCGCTCGCTGACGGCGCAGCGGCCTGCGCCTCGGCCGCCCGCGCGCCCGGCACGATCGCGCTCACCTCGACGCGCGTGCTGCCGGCGCCAATGTAGCCCAGCTTGAAGGCGGCGACGTAGGACAGGTCGATCACGCGTCCGCCGAGAAACGGCCCGCGGTCGTTGATGCGGACCACGACGCTGCGCCCGCTCGCCAGATGGGCGACACGCACGTAGCTCGGTATCGGCAAGGTCGGGTGCGCGGCCGTCATTGCGTACATGTCGTACGGTTCCCCGCTCGAGGTTTTCTTGCCGTGGTAGCGCCGACCGTACCAGCTGGCCATGCCCTGCTCGTGAAACGGCTGTACGCGGGTCAGCGGAACATAGCGCGTGCCGAAGACTTCGTAGGGGCGATTCGCAGCTCGGCTGAGCGGCTCGCGCTTCGGCACCGCATCGGGCACCTCGGCAAGGTTCGGCGGAATCGCGTCGCCCGGTCCGTCGTCCTTGTAATAGCCCCCGCCGCGCGGCGGCGTACTGCTTGCACCCTCATCGCGCGGGGGCGCGGAACCGCAGGCGACGAGACCCAACGCAAGTGCACAGACGAGCCATCGACCGGCGTGCGTCATTCCTGCTCGTACACCACCTTGCCCGCGACGATCGTGGCGCGTACGCGTCCCGGCAGTTCATAGCCGAGGAACGGTGTGTTCTTGCCCTGGCTCTTCAGCCCCTCGGCGGTGATTCGCACGGGCGCGTCGGGATCGAACACCACGAGGTCGCCGGGTGCGCCGATCTCGAGCCGCCCGCTCTGCACCCCCAGGATGCGCGCCGGGTCGCAGGTGATACGCGCGAGGGTTTGCAACAGCGAGCGCTTTTTCAGCACACCCCAGCGCAGGGTGAGCGGGAGCAGCAGTTCGAGCCCGGTCGTTCCAGGCGCGGCCTCCGCAAAGGGTTGGTGCTTGGCATCGTCGTCGACCGGTGTGTGGTCGGAGCACACGCAATCGATGGTGCCGTCGGCCAGACCCTCGGACAGCGCGTCGCGGTCGCGCTGCGCCCGTAGCGGCGGGTCGAGCCGGCACAGAGAGTCAAAATAGCCGAGATCGACGTCGCACAGGTGCAAGTGATGCACCCCGACATCGCAGGTTACGGGCAGGCGCTCGCGTTTCGCGGCGCGCACCATCGCCACCGCGCCTGCGGTCGAGAGCCGGCACAGATGAACGCGGGTCCCGGTCGCACGCACGATCTCGAGAATCGTGCCGAGCGCGATGGTCTCGGCAAACGACGGAATGCCCGGCAGCCCGAGACGGGTCGCGACCTCGCCGTCGTGCGCAACGCCGCGCATCAGCCATGGCTCCAGCGGTCGCAGCCAGACCGAAAATCCGAAGCTTCCCGCGTACTGCAGCGCGCGCCACAGCATCTGCGTGTCGAGGAGCGCAACGTTGGCCTGGGAAAACGCAACGCAGCCCGAATCGGCGAGCTCGGACATCTCGGTCAGCGTCTCGCCCTGCAGCTTCACCGTCAGCGCGCCCACCGGGTAGAGACGCGCACGCGCCAGTGCGCGTGCGCGCCGACGCAGCATTTCGACCAGCCCCGGTTCGTCGAGCGGCGGGTCGGTGTCGGGTGGACAGGCGAGGCTCGTGACGCCGCCGGCAACCGCGGCATCCATCTCCGATTCGAGCGTCGCCTTGTACTCCTCGCCGGGTTCGCGCAGCCGCGCGGCAAGATCGATGATCCCAGGCGCCACGACGAGCCCGGACGCATCGATTGTCTGCGCCGCCTTCGCAGCGCGGGCATCCGCGTCGAGCGCCGCGATTCGCCCCTTGGCGATGAACACATCGCCCTCGGCGTCGCGCCCGCTGGCCGGGTCGATCAGGCGAGCGTTGGTAATCAACAGCGTCACGCCGAAGCCCCTGCGACCATGCTCATCACCGCCATGCGCACTGCGATGCCGAAGGTGACCTGCGGCAGGATCACCGAGTGCGGGCCATCGGCCACCGTCGAATCGATCTCAACGCCGCGATTCATCGGCCCCGGGTGCATCACGATGACGTCGGGCTTCGCGACCGCGAGCTTCTCCGCGGTGAGGCCAAAGGTCTTGAAGAACTCCTGCGCCGAGGGGAGCAGCGCCCCGCGCATGCGCTCGTTCTGCAGCCGCAGCATCACCACGGCATCGCAGCCCTTGAGGCCTTCGCGCATGTTACGGAACACGTGGACCCCGAGCGCCTCCACGCCCGGCGGAATCAGAGTCTGCGGGCCAATCACCCGAACCTCGGGTGTGCCAAGGATGTTGAGGCCGTGGATAAGCGAGCGCGCGACGCGCGAGTGCAGCACATCGCCGACGATCGCCACCGTCAGCTGGGTGAAATCCTTCTTGTAATGGCGCAGCGTATACAAGTCGAGCAGCCCCTGCGTGGGATGGGCATGGCGCCCGTCGCCCGCGTTGATGACATGCTCGTGCGGCTTCACGTGCCGCGCGATCAGGTACGGGGCACCGGAGGATCCGTGCCGGACGACGAAGATGTCGGCCTGCATGGCCGAGAGGTTCGCGACCGTGTCGAGCAGCGATTCGCCCTTGGTCTGCGAGCTCACCCCGATGTTCAGGTTGATAACGTCGGCCGATAGCCGCTTAGCAGCGATCTCGAACGTCGTCCGGGTGCGCGTCGACGGTTCGAAGAACAGGTTGAACACGCTTTTGCCACGCAGCAACGGCACCGTCTTCACCTCGCGCTCGGTCACCCCGATGAACGACTCGGCGGTGTCGAGGATGCGCACGATTACTTCGCGCGGCAGCCCCTCGACCGATAGCAGGTGTTGCAGTTCACCGTTCTTGTTGAGCTGCGGATTAGGTTGCATGTTCAAGCTGGAATGAGAGCAGGCCGTCGTCCCCGCGACGCAAGCGCAGGCGCGCGCCGGCGGGAACCTCGACGCGCGCGCCGCAGAACTGGGCGCAGATCGGCAGTTGGCGGCCACCACGCTCGGCGAGCACCGCAAGCGCGATGCGCTCGGGGCGACCGTAATCGAACAGCTCGTTCATCGCCGCGCGCACCGTCCGGCCGGTGTAGAGAACGTCGTCGATGAGCAGAACGTCGCGCCCCTCAATCGAGAACGGAATCTTCGTGCGCTTCGGATCGCGCGCCAGTCCCTGCTGATGGTAGTCATCGCGGTAAAAGGCGATGTCCATGGTGCCGAGCGGCTCGCCGATGCCGAGCAAGGCGTGCAGGCGCTCAGCGAGCCAGACGCCGCCGGTGTAGAGGCCGATCATCGCCGTCTTGGGCGTCAGCGCCGGCCGAATGACATCGGCCAACTGCACGCACAGTTGCTCCGCGTCAGGCAGCGGGTTCATGATTCGCGGTCCGCAAAATACTGCTCGAGCAGCAGTTGTGCCGCATGCCCGTCGAGCGATCGTGTGCGCGCGGCAGCCGCCGCGCGCCGCCCGCCGGCCGCGGCGCGCAACCGCGCCTCGGCCTCGACCGAGCTGTAGCTTTCGTCTACACGCGCCACGGGCAGGCCGAAGCGCCCCTCGAGCTGGCGCGCGAAGCGCTCGACGCGCGGCGCGAGCGGGTGCGTCTCACCGTCGCGTGCAGGCACGCCGACAACCATCGCGCAGGGTTGCCACTCGGTCACCAAACGACGGATTTCGGCGAAGCGCGCCTGCCCCTCGGCGGCGATCACGGCCAGCGGGTGCGCACTGCGCGTCTCGAGGTCGCCGACCGCAACGCCGACGCGTCGCGCGCCGAAGTCGAACGCCAGCACGGTTCCACGAACCGGGGAGAAATGAAGGGGAACTGCAGGCGGGGCGTTTGGCGCTGAACGCGGCATCGCGCGCTCAGGCATGTCCCGCCACGTCCGAGAGGCGCGCGAAATCGATCCCCAGCAGTTCCATCGCTGCCGGCAGGCGCTCCTCGGCCGGAAGGTCGAAGATGATCGCGTCGCGCGCTTCGACCGACAGCCACGCGTTCTGCGACAGTTCGTGTTCGAGCTGACCGGCAGCCCACCCCGCGTAACCGAGCGTGACCATCATTCGTTGCGGTCCTTCGCCGCGCCCCACGGCCTCGAGGATGTCCTTCGAGGTCGTCAGACCGATGGCTTCGCGCACCCGCAGCGTCGACTGCCATTCGCCGGGCGGGGCGTGGAGGACGAATCCGCGGTCGGTCTGCACCGGCCCGCCGAAGTACACCGGCGCGCCAGCAAGGTCATGCTGTTTCAGGGCGAGCGATAGGCGCTCGAACAAGGCCTGCAGGGTGAGATCGATCGGCCGATTGACGACCAGGCCAAGCGCGCCCTGATCGTTGTGCTCGCACAGATAGGTCAAGGTCTTCGAAAAATAGGGATCCACCATGCTTGGCATGGCGATCAGGAAGTGATTCGTCAGATTGATCGAGGACATGCGTACGAGTATTTTAACCCCGTCCCCTATCCTAGACAGGGCCCCCCGGTCATGGTTCCGTCCGCCGGCAGCCTGATGTGGTTTCGCCGCGATCTGCGCGCCACGCCCGCGCGCTGCACATCATCAGCGGGTCGGCGTGTCAGATCTCCACCATCTCGAAATCTTCCTTCCGCGCGCCGCACTCAGGGCAGGTCCAGTTGATCGGCACGTCCTCCCAGCGCGTACCTGGCGCGAGGCCCTCGTCCGGAAGTCCCGCCGCCTCGTCATAGACGAAGCCGCAGATCAGACACATCCAGGTGCGGGTAAGCGTGGTATCGGACATGAGGATTATTCGAGTGGTGAGTTAAAATCGCGTGGCATCTTAGCGCATTCCGCCGTGTCGGCTTTTGTAACGCGTCGGGCAGCGAGTGAGCCGCACCGCATGGCATCGCTTCCACCCATTGTTCTCAGCTTTGCCGCATCGGATCCCACCGGCGGCGCGGGCCTGCAGGCCGATCTGCTCACGCTCGCCAGCATGGGCTGCCACCCACTGTCGGTTGTCACCGCGCTCACCGTCCAGGACACGCGCGGCGTCGAGGGTGTGCTTGCGATCGACGCCGAATGGGTCAGCGCACAGGCGCGCACGCTGCTCGAGGACATGCCGGTCGCGGCGTTCAAGCTCGGCGTGCTCGGCTCGGCGGAGAACGCGGCGGCGATTGCCGAGGTTCTCGCCGATTACCCGGCCGTGCCGGTAATTCTCGATCCGGTGCTCACGTCCGGGCGCGGTGACGCGCTCGCCGACGACGCACTGGTACAGGCACTGCGAACCCTCATCGTTCCGCAGAGCACGATCGTGACGCCGAACAGTATCGAGGCGCGGCGGCTTGCGGAAGACGAGCTCGAAGACGAGGCGCTCGACCTTGACGATTGCGCGCAACGGCTGCTCGCCATGGGCTGTCACTACGTGCTCATTACCGGAACCCACGAGATCGGAACCGAGGTCGTAAATACGCTGTACGCCGACGGCGGCGTGGTGCGTACCGACCGCTGGCCGCGCCTGCCCGGGAGCTACCACGGTTCCGGTTGCACGCTCGCATCGGCCCTTGCTGCGGCGCTTGCAAACGGGCTGGACGTAGCGGAGGCCGCGCACGACGCCCAGGAATTCACCTGGCAGGCGCTCGCGAACGGCTTTCGTCCCGGCATGGGGCAGCTGCTGCCCGACCGTTTCTTCTGGGCACGCGACAGCGGCGGGCAAGAGAATGACGAGGCGGCCGCGTGAGGCTGCGAGGTCTTTACGCGATCACGCCGCTCGGCCTGCCACAGACCGAACTCGTCGCCCGCGTACAGCGCGCACTCGAGGGCGGCGCACGTCTGCTGCAATACCGCAGCAAGCAGAGTAAGGAGAGTAAAAACAACGACGCGGACCAGCGCATCAACGAGGCGCGCGCGCTCGCCGCGCTGTGCCGCGCGCATGGCGCGGCGTTCATCGTCAACGACGATGTCGAACTCGCGCTCGCGATCGATGCCGACGGGGTACATCTCGGCCGCGACGACGCTGATATTGCCGCCGCCCGCGGTCGCCTTCCCGGCAAGCTGGTCGGTGCCTCCTGCTATGACCGCGTCGACCTCGCGCGCGCCGCAGTCAGTGCCGGCGCGGACTATGTCGCGTTCGGCAGCGTGTTCGCCTCGCCCACCAAGCCCGGTGCGGTACGCGCGCCGCTCTCGCTGTTTGCGGAGGCGCGCGCGCTCGGCGTGCCACTGTGCGCGATCGGCGGCATCACGGTGGACAATGCGCCCGCAGTCGTTGGCGCGGGCGCCGACCTCCTCGCGGTCATCTCCGACCTGTTCGATGCGCCCGACGTGGCGGTACGCGCGGGCGCTTTTGCGAAGCTGTTTGACCCTGAATCGGTGACATCGCCATGAGCTCAAGCGCCCCAACCACCCCAATCACGCCGCGTACGCCGAGTACGCCGAGTACGCCGAGTACGCCACTTACGTCACGCAACGAAACCCTGTTTGCGCGCGCGCAGGCGTGCATTCCGGCCGGGGTGAACTCGCCGGTGCGCGCATTTCGGGCGGTCGGCGGCACGCCGCCATTTTTGGAGCGCGCACTGGGCGCCTATCTCTGGGATGCGGACGGCAAGCGCTACATCGACTACGTGGGGTCCTGGGGTCCGATGGTCGTCGGCCACACCGATGGCACGGTCGTCAAGGCGGTGCAGGAAGCGGCAGCGCGTGCGCTGTCCTTCGGCGCACCGACCGAAGCCGAGATTGAGCTGGCCGAAACGATCTGCCGCCTCGTGCCGTCGATCGAGTTGGTACGGCTGGTATCTTCAGGTACTGAAGCGACGATGTCCGCATTGCGCCTCGCGCGCGGCGCCACCGGGCGCAGCGTGATCGTCAAATTCGAGGGCTGCTACCACGGCCACGCCGACAGCCTGCTGGTCAAGGCCGGCTCAGGTGCGCTCACCTTCGGCAACCCCTCCTCTGCCGGTGTACCCGCCGAGACCGCGGCGCAGTCCGTGGTGCTCGACTACAACGACGCGGCCCAGGTGCGCGCGCTGTTCGCCACGCGCGGCGGCGAAATCGCCGCAGTAATCGTCGAACCGGTCGCGGGCAACATGAACCTCGTACAGCCAGTGCCCGGGTTCCTGGAGGCGCTGCGCGAAGAATGCACCACGCACGGCGCGGTGCTGATCTTCGACGAGGTGATGACGGGCTTTCGCGTCGCGCTCGGCGGCGCGCAGGCGCGCTTCGGTATCCGCCCCGACCTCACGACGCTCGGCAAGGTGATCGGCGGCGGGATGCCGGTCGGCGCTTTCGGTGGCGCGCGCGAAATCATGCAGCACATCGCGCCGCTCGGCGCCGTGTACCAGGCAGGCACCCTGTCCGGCAATCCGGTCGCGGTTGCCGCGGGCCTGGCCACGCTCACGATCGTCGAGCGCACCGGATTCCAGGAGGCCATAGAAGCGACGACGCAGGCGCTGGTCGAAGGCCTTGCGGCCGAAGCGAAGTCTGCGGGCGCGACGTTTTCAGCGCAGTCGGTCGGCAGCATGTTCGGCCTCTATTTCCGCGCCGCACCGCCGACGAGTTTTGCCGAGGTCATGCAGTGCGACAAGGATCGGTTCAACCAGTTCTTCCATGCGATGCTCGAGCGCGGGGTGTATCTCGCGCCGTCGGCGTTCGAGGCCGGGTTCGTCTCGGCGGCGCACGGCAGCGCCGAAATCGACGCGACGCTGGCTGCCGCGCGCGAGGCGTTCCGCAGCCTCGCCTAGACCAGAAGTATCGTCGCCAGTCCGAGGAAGATGAAGAATCCGCCGCTGTCGGTGCAGGCGGTGATGAGCACCGACGAGCCGATCGCGGGGTCGCGCCCGAGGCGCGCGCGCACCCAGGGAATGGCAACGCCCATGACCGCGGCAAGGACCAGCGTTAGCAGCATGGCGAGGGCCATCACGCCGCCCAGCGCAACATTGCCGTAGAGCCAGATCGTCACTACGCCGAGCAAGCTGCCCCAGACCACCCCGTTCAACAGCGCAACACTCAGCTCCTTGCGCAGCAGCGCGCGCCACGCCCCCTGGAGCTGACCGAGGGCGAGCGCGCGCACGATCATGGTCATCGTCTGATTGCCGGAATTGCCGCCGATGCCGGCCACGATCGGCATCAGCGCAGCCAACGCGACGAGCTGGGCGATCGAATGCTCGAAAGCGTCGATCACGCGCGACGCGATGAACGCCGTCACCAGGTTCACCGCCAGCCACGACCAGCGGTTCCGAAAGCTGTTCAGCACCGACGCGAAGATGTCTTCTTCTTCCGCCAGGCCGGCCTCGGCGAGCTGGGTTTCTTCGCTGCGCTCGCGAATGTAGTCGACCACCGCGTCCACCGTGACGCGTCCAACGAGGCGTCCCTCGGCGTCGACCACCGGCGCCGAGACGAGGTCGTAGCGTTCGAACGCACGCGCCGCATCTTCCGCGCGATCCTCCGGGTGCAGCGTGACCTGCTCCGGCACCAACACCGCGGCCACCTCGAGCTCGAGGTCCGACACGATCAGTCGCGTGATCGGCAACGCGCCGCACAAGCGGCGCGCGCGGTCGACGACGAACAACTGGTCGCTGTGGTCGGGCAGTTCGTCCATGCGGCGCAGGTAGCGCGTCACGACCTCCAGCGCGACGTCCTCGCGCACCGTGATGAACTCGAAGTCCATCAGCGCACCGACGGTACCCTCCTTGTAAGACAGCGCGGCGCGGAGCTGCTCGCGCTCGTCCAGCGGTAGCGACTGGGCGACTTCCTGGATGACCTCATCGGGCAGATCGGGGGCGAGGTCGGCGAGCTCGTCGGCCTCGAGTGTCCCCGCCGCGGCGACGAGCTCGTCGGAGTCCATGTTCGCGATGAGCGATTCGCGCACCGCATCCGACACCTCGAGCAGGATCTCGCCGTCGCGGTCGGCCTTGACAAGATCCCAGACGACGAGCCGGTCCTCGACCGGCAAGGCCTCGAGGATGAAGGCAATATCGGCGGCGTGCAGCCTGTCGAGGCGGCCGCGCAGCTCGGCGAGCTGCTGCGAATGCATGAGCTGCTCGACCGGTCCGTGGCGCTCGAGCAGCGTCTGCACCTCGCGCAGGTGCCTCTCGAGATCCTCGACTTCGCGTCGCGTCTGCACCGTAGGCATTCTGCGAACCATTGTATGGGTTCGCCGCCGGACGCGTCATGCCCGCGGCGCCCGCTGTCTTGCCGTGGCGCGGCGCCGCTCAGGGTATTCGGGCGCTGCGCATCCGCGTCAGGATCACGTCGACGCGCTGCGCGAGATAGGGCGTCGTACCACCGCGCGCATAGCGCCGCGGGCTCGGCAGCACCGCCGCGAGCCACGCCGCCTGCGGCGCGGTCAGCGCTGCCGCCGGCACGCCAAAATGATGCCGCGCAGCCGCCTCTGCGCCGAACACGTCCTCGCCCCACTCCGCCACGTTCAGGTACAGCTCGAGGATGCGGCGCTTGCTCATACTGGCCTCGAGCATCCAGGCGATCGCGGCCTCCTGCACCTTGCGCAACCACGAACGATCGCCCGAGAGAAACAGATTCTTCGCCAGTTGTTGGCTGATCGTCGATGCGCCCGTCACGACGCGTCCGCGGCGCTGGTTCTTTTCGATCGCCTTGTGGATCGCGTCCCAGTCGAGCCCCCCGTGCTCGAGAAAACGGGCGTCCTCGGCAGCAATGACCGCGCGCTTGAGATGAATCGAGATCTGCCCATACGGCACCCAGCGAACCGCGAGCCGCGCGTGCCGAACGGGATTCTTCCCCTCGAGCGCCGCGCGGGCACGCAGGGTTTCGCTGCGCGCCTGCATGAACGCCGTGCGCGCCGGATCGTTGTGCGCAACCCAGAGCACCTGGGCCAGGAACCAGAGTTGCACGACGAGGAAGACCGCGACGACGACGACGCCGACCGCGCCGACAAGCTTGGCGGCGAATCGCATCACGCGACGCGGCTTAGGCACCGCGCAGGGCGGCGAGGACCGGTCCGGTGTCTGGGCGCACGCCGCGCCAGATGGAAAACGATTCCGCGGCCTGCTCGACCAGCATCCCGATGCCGTCACAGGCGCGCACCTGGTGCGCGCGCGCGAAGGCGAGAAACGGCGTGTCTTTCCCGTACACCATGTCGTAGGCGAGCGCGCCACGCGCGAACAACTCACGTCGGATCGGCGGCAGCACGCCAGTCAGACCGGCCGAGGTCGCGTTTACGACCAGGTCGAAAGCACCGCCATCGAGCAGGTCATAGCCCCCGCCCCGCACCCCGGCGAAGCGCACCGCAAGCGCCCGCGCACGCGCCGCGGTGCGGTTCACGATGACGAGCATCGACACGCCGGCGTCGAGCAAGGGTTGCACGACGCCCTGCGCCGCGCCGCCCGCGCCGAGCAGGAGCGCCCGCCGGCCTGCGAGCGCACAGTCGAGATTCGATTCGAGATCGCGTACCAGGCCTACCCCGTCCGTGTTGTCGCCGAAGACCGCAGCACGATCGAGCACCAGCGTATTGACCGCTTCAGCGGCGCGCGCCCGCGCGCTCAGCTCGCCGCAGTAGTGAAATGCCGCCGTCTTAAACGGCAGTGTGACGTTCGCGCCGCGCCCGCCCGCGGTGCGAAACGTATCGACCGCCGTCTCGAATCCGTCGAGCGGCGCCTCGATGCGCCCGTAGTCCATGTCTTGGCCCATTGCACGCGCGAACGCGGCGTGGATCCAGGGCGATTTCGAATGCCCGATCGGATTCCCGATCACGACGTAGCGGTCAGTCATGCGCGTAGTGTACGAAGACGCGGCGCACCACGTCATTCAGGTTCATGGGCTGCCGGGGAAACGTCTCGCGTTTCCCCCCACATCAAAACCACGCTATTCAGTCCAGATCTTGTCGCCCCGACCGAAGAACCAGGTGCGCGTGATCACCAGCAGATCGGTATCGCGCCGGATGTTCGCAGGGAACGCCGCGAAGGGAGCCGCCATGCGAACGATTTTGTAGGCTGCCTGGTCGAGCACTTTCAAGCCCGAGGACCGATCGAGTTCGACCGACTCGACGCCACCGTTGGCCCGGATCGTGACGGTCAGGCGCAGATTGCCGTAGATCTTCCCGCGCGCCTCCGGCGGGTAGTTGAGCGTGCCGACGCGCTCGACCTTCATCCGCCAGTCCTCTTCGTACTGCGCGAACCGGTACTCGATTGCGCGTGCGCCGATGAACTTCTTTCGCGGCCGCTTTTGGTAGGCTTGGACGCGCCGATCGAGCTGGGCCTGCAGCTTGAGCGCGGCGAGCGACAGGTCCGCGAGTTCGCGTCCTGAGCGTTGCTCGACGGGCTTCTCGACCGGTTTCGGTTTGGGTTTGCGCGTCGGCTTCTGGACCTTCGCCGGCGTCTCGCGTTTTGTCTGTGCGAGCAGCGTGCGCTGCGTTTCTTCGAGCTCCTGGACCCGACGCTGGGCCTGCGCAATCGTCGCGCCGGTCGCGTCCGGCCGCGTCACGGGCAACGGCGTTTTGGCGCGCACCGCCTGATCGGTGTTTCCGCCGCGATCCAGGTTCACCTGCGCGAGCGCATCGGCCTGCCGGGGTGCCTCCTTCGTCTTCGCGTTGACGAGGATGACTTCGAGCGGCAGGTTTGGCGACTTCCAGCGCAGCGCTTCCGGAAAGGTGAAGTGCACCGAAAGCAACACCGCATGCAGTGCGACGGAGACGACGACCGATGCGTGCAGTGCACGCGAGTGACGATGCGTGCCCGCCCAGACCCAGGGCGGGCGTATCGCAGCTGTCGCTAAAGCAGCCTGCAATTCTTGCCTCAAGGAAACGGCCTGCCGCTATTCTACGACCTCAGGCCTCGGCGGGGGTGCCGTCCAAGGCGGCGTCGGCTTCGACGTCTCGCGTCTCGCGGTAGGTGCACGCGACCGTACGCTCAATCAAATCCACGGCACCGACCCCGAGCCGAACCCGTGTGCCGGGCTCGAGGTCAGGCAGCGAAGGTACCGCGACCGTCAATGGCAGCGCTGCCAACCGCGCAACGCGCTCGCGCAGCACCACCGCGTCGACGCTCTCGACCTGTTCCTGCAGCAACCAGCGCAGGCACCAATAGGATTCCATTGCACGCTGGTGATCGACATAGCGCGCGTAGGTCAGTTCGAACGCGCGCATCGCCGACAACAGCGCGTCAGAGCTGCGTCCGAACGGGGCGCGCCGCCCCGCCAGCGTGGCGGCGAGCTGCCTCTGGTTTAGGAGATCGACGTAGCGCCGCAGCGGTGAGGTCATCCAGGCGTAGCACGAGACACCCAGTCCCTCATGCGCCTCCGGGTGCACGCTCAGACGGACCTTGCCCGATGACTGCACGCGGTAAATCGCCGCGATATCGCGCTCGGCGAGCAGGGTGCCCCAGGTCGTGTTGACCAGGATCATCAATTCGGCGACCAATTTGTCGAGCGGCGCACCACGTTTGCGGCGACGGATCTCGACGCGTCCGTTCTCGACAGCGACCGTGAACTCGTCGAACCCCGTGTTCACCGCGGGCCTGCCGCGCCGCGCTTCGAGTGCGCAGGCGAACTGCCACAGCGTGCGCAGCGCGTCCTCGAACGGTAGGCCGCAGGCGCTACCGTCAACAAACGCGACGTTCAGCGCGTCGTACTGCGCGTGGCGCAGGTTGGCGTCGATACGCACACGTTCGAGGCGCGTGGTGTGCCCACGCACACTGAAATCCTCGGGCGATACGTCGACATAAAGCGACATCGCAGGTTGCGCGGTGCCGTGATCGAGCGAGAAGCGTTCGATCACGTCCTCGGGCAGCATGGTGAATTTCTGCCCCGGCATGTAGGCCGTCGACAGCCGTTCGCGCGCGAGGGCGTCGATCGGCGAACCGGATTCAAACCCGAGCACCGGCGCCGCGATGTGAACGCCGATGCGCAATCCGCCGTCAGCGGTGCGCGTCACCGAGAAGGCGTCGTCGATCTCCGTCGTGCCAACGTCGTCCAGGCTAAAGGCCGCGTGCTCGGCGAGCGGAAGGTCTTCCGGCAGCTGCGGGGCGGCATGCGGCGGAAACTGCGCACCGTGTGGGAAGAACTCGTGAAGAAATGCATTCAGATGGTAGGCGTAGCTGTCCGACAGCAGGCCGCAGCGTTCCAACAGACGCGCCGGCGCCAACCGCGTCTGTTTGCAGGCCTGCTCGAATGCTTTCGTTTCGGGCTTGTTGCGATCCGGGGCATAGAGCAACTCGTCCTTCAACGCCGCGATCTCGTCGGGACACTCGGCACGTGCAAGCTGTTCGGTCCACGTCTCGATACGCGCCTGCGTGTGGCGCTTTTTTTCCAAGCTCGCGATGGCGCGCTTGAGCGTCTCCTCGGATGCCGCCTGGAAGCGCCCACGGCCGCGGCGATAAAAGTACATTGGCGCCGAGTGCAGTTTCAGCAGCAAGCCCGCCGCTTCCACCGGCGTCGGCTCGTGACCGACGTAATCGCGCGCCAGTTCCTGGAAGCCGAATTCGCGCGCGCCGCAGCACTGCCAGAGAAAGTCCGTCTCGAGCGCCGCGGCGTAGTGCTGCGCCTGCGCCATCAGCTCCGCAGCCGCGGGGCGCTCGAAGTGCATCAGCACGTTGCCCATCTTGACTTTGATCCGCCGCCCATGCGGCGTCTCGACCTGGTAGGAGGCCGTTGACTGGGCGAGCACCGCGGCGACCCGCAAGTCGCCCGACTCTTCGTACAGCACCTGCATCGGGCGGGGATTATAGGGGCAGGCGTTGACGCCGCCTGCGCGCGGCGCGCCGCGCTCAGAGGTCGGTGATGCCCGCAAACGCGAGAATGCGCGGCAGATGCTCGGGAAAACTCTGCAAGGTATGGTCACCGCCGTCGCGGATCACCGTCCGCGCGCCTTCGTATTTGCGCGCCGCCTCGCGCCAGTCGAGCAGTTCATCGCCCGTCTCGAGCAGCAGCAGGTAGCGCTCCGGGTCAACGCGCCCGACGACGAGCGCGCGCCAGCCGGCGAGATGCGCCCGCGTCAACTCGAACGGTACGCCGGTGTAGAGGTTCTGCTGCTGACCGAGGAAGGCTTCGAGGCCCAGGTCCGGCCGGATTGCTGGATTGAGCAACACGGCGCGCCGGGCGTACTTCTCGGCGAACCAGGTTGCGTAGAACCCGCCAAGCGAGCTGCCGACGAAGGTCACATCCTGCGCCGCATGGCGCGCGTACGCCGCCTCGATGAGACCGACCGCCGCCTCAGGTTGGTGCGGTAGTGCGGGGCAGATGAAACGGTCGCCGAGTCCACGCGCGTCCATGCTGGCCTTCATCGCACGCGCCTTGTGCGACGCCGGCGAGCTGTTGAAGCCGTGCAGATAAAGGATCATGCCGCGTCCGAGGACGACGGCGCGCGCCTCGAAAGCGGGAAGACGACCAGATTTCGAATCAAGCCGCCAGCGGCAACGACGATGAGAAACGAGGTCCCGGCAGCCATGATCGCGAGGTAAGTTGCCATGCCCTTCTCGTCCGCCTTGACGCTGACCGCATCTCCATACAGCACGGTGCCGACAATCGCCCCGACGGCGACCGCGCCAAGCAGGACGATGATGTTCGCGGCCGCAAGCTTGACACCCGATACCCCGGTCGGATTGGCTTGAAAAAAGCCCCACACCACAACGCACAGGAGAAAGACGAGGATGATGATCATGAAGTGCATGTACTAACTCCGTCGGATTGGCGCGAGTCGCGAGACTACGTTGCGCGAATGCCAGGCCCTTGATCTGCGTCAGCGTCCCCGCGCGCGAGTCCCTCAAGCAGCCGGCCGTGCAATCCGCCGAAGCTACCGTTCGACATCACCAGCAGCTGATCGCCGGGGCGCGCCGCGCGAACCACCGCGTCGGCGAGCACCTCAAGGTCGCTGTGGCATTGCACGCGTGCGCCGAGGTCAGCGAACACGGTCGCAGGGTCCCAGGCAAGGCCCACGCCGTAGACGAATGTGAGGTCAGCGCCCGCAAGGCTTCCCGAGAGTGCATCCTTCATCACGCCGGCCTTCATCGTATTCGAGCGCGGTTCGAGCACGGCGATGATGCGTGCATTGCCTGCGCGCGCGCGCAGGCCTTCGATCGTGGCGCGAATCGCAGTGGGATGGTGCGCGAAATCGTCGAATAGCGTGATGCCACGCACCGTTCCACGCAGTTCCATGCGGCGGCGTACGCCCTCGAAACGTCCGAGCGCCTCGCAGGCGAGCGCCGATTCCACGCCCGCGTGGACTGCGGCGCCGATTGCCGCCAGCGCGTTCATCCGGTTGTGCTCGCCCGAGAGCGCCCAGCTGACGCGGCCGACCGACCCGCCCTTCCACTGCACGTCAAAGGACTCGGCACCGGCGAGGGCCTTCGCCTCCCAGCCGTCGGGGGTACCGAAGGTCTCGCGTGCGCTCCAGCAACCCTTTTCCAGCACGCGCCGAAGGGCCGTGTCGCGGGCATTCGAGACGATCTTCCCGTTTCCAGGCAATATACGCACGAAGTGGTGAAATTGCTGCTCGATGTCTGCAAGATCGCCGAAGATGTCTGCATGATCGAACTCAAGATTGTTCAGAATCGAGGTCCTCGCCCGGTAGTGGATGAACTTCGAACGCTTGTCGAAAAACGCCGTGTCGTACTCGTCGGCCTCGATGACGAAGTATTCCGACTTGCCGAGCCGCGCCGAGGCTCCGAAGTTGCCGGGAATCCCACCGATCAGGAAGCTCGGATCCTTGCCGGCGTACTCGAGAATCCACGCCAGCATGGCGCTGGTCGTGGTTTTGCCGTGCGTACCGGCGACCGCCAGCACCCATTTGCCGAACAAAATCTGCTCCGCAAGCCATGCGGGGCCGGAAACGAATCGCTCGCCACGCTGGAGGATCGCTTCCATCAGTGGATTGCCGCGTTTGACGACGTTTCCGACGACCCACAGATCCGGGCTGAGCTTGATCTGTTCCGCGTCGTAGCCTTCGATGAGGTCGATGCCGAGCGCCGCAAGCTGTTCGCTCATCGGCGGGTAGACCTCTGCATCGCAACCGGTTACGCGAAAGCCTGCCGCACGGGCAAGCGCCGCGAGGCCGCCCATGAAGGTTCCGCAAATCCCCAGTACGTGAAGGTGGGCCGCCATCTGAACGACGCGAAGGGGCGCCGATTTTAAGCGATGCGTTATGATTTCTGCGCGTTCTGCAGGGAATCCATGTGATGGGACGGCACGGCAAGCGGCAAAACGGGATCCGTTCACACATTGCGGCCGCAGCGGCGCGCATCATGGCCGAGGACGGGGTCGACGACTTTGCGCTTGCCAAGCGCAAGGCGGCCCGCCAGCTCGGCATCGATGAAGGTCAGGGGCTGCCCGCAAACGACGAGATCGAAGCGGAGCTCGAGACCTACCGCGCGATCTATCAGGCGGACGAGCATCCGGAACGCATTCGCGCCCTGCGCGAAATTGCGCTCGACGCCATGCGCGCGCTCGAGCGTTTCAATCCGTATATCACTGGCCCGGTGTTAAGGGGGATCGCCGGGCGCTACGCCGAGATCGAATTGCAGCTCTTTCCCGAGAGCACGAAGGACATCGAACTGTACCTGCTTGACCGCGGCATCCCCTATGGCGCGGCGGACACCAAGCGCTTTGCGGGCGACCGCGCGACTGCGGCCAGTGTCCTCTCGCTCGAGTGGAACGGCGTGCCGCTCAAACTGACGGTGCTCGATCCGCGTGACGAACGTCTCGCGCTAAAGACCTCGGTCGCGGGCCGCGTGATCGATCGTGCCGGGATCGCGCAGGTCAGCGAACTGCTCGATCCGGCCGCGCGCGGCTAGGTCGAGCAAAGCACGCATCGATCAATGGCGCTCAGCCGTCGCGAATGGCTGGTTCTCGGCGGGGTTGGCGCGACCGCCGCACTGGCTGGGGTCGTGGTTGGCCCGATCCTGCTGCAGTCCGGGAGCGGCGCGGCCGATCTCCAGCTAATCCCCCTGCCCGACCTGACCGGTCGCACGCGGCGGATTTCAGAGTGGCGGGGGAAGATCGTCCTGGTCAATTTCTGGGCGACGTGGTGCGCCCCGTGCCGCGAAGAGATTCCGATGCTGGTTTCCTGGTACGAAAAGTACTCCGAAAATGGTTTAGAGATTGTAGGTATTGCCGTCGATTCAGCGCCTAACGTCCGTGAATATGTCTCTAAATACGGAATATCGTATCCAATACTTATTGCGGATTCTGGT